>JAQBOH010000184.1 GCA_028288125.1 Mucilaginibacter sp. | reverse complement strand
GTCGTTATATTTTTTTTGTGCGATATATAGCCGGGCCATGCTGATGAGTGACTGCTCACTGTATGCGCTTGTCCAGTCGTTCAAAATAACATTGTAATCTGTTACAGCTTCATCCGGCCGGTTAAGGGCAACAAGGCTTTGGGCCCTTATAAATCTCGCTTGCTTATCATAAATAGGTTTGGCCGGGAACTTATCGAAATAGGCATTTACCGCGCCTACCGTACCCTGCCAGTTGCCTCTTAAATACAGGTTATTTGCCGCTGTGTACATAATGTTTTCCTGGTCGGCCGTAGTATAATTACCTATGGGCGTAGTGGCCGCATAGCTGATAAATGTTTGGGCATCGCCTTTGTCGGTGTATATCTTTTCGATCTGTTTCAGCGCAAGCTTAGCCTCGTCTGTCGATGAATAATCCTGTATTACCTTTTTGAACGATTCAACGGCCTGATCTTCCCGCCCGGCATTGTAATCAATCAGGCCAATGGTAACTAACGCCCGCGGTATGTAACTGCTATGCGCGTATTGCTGGATCATATCCTGCAACCCGGTTTTGGCCTTTTCGCCGTCGCCTTGTAAAAAATAGGTGTATGCGATCTCAAAAGAAGCATCGTCGGCATAATCCGATTTTGGGAACTTGCTCAGCACTTCATTCAGCGTATTTATTTTGGCATCCGGCGACCCCTGCAAACCCTGTATCATACCGCGCTGAAATAAGGCATAGTCCTCTCCCTGGCTGCGCCGTTCAATAATGCGATTATAATATTCTAACGCGGTTGCGTAGTTTTTCAGAACAAAGTAGCTGTCAGCAAGGCGGCTTATTGCATCGTTTACCGTATTGGCATCCTTTTCATCTCCGCGCAAAAATTTCTGGAAATAATTCGCAGCTGTTTTATATTCTTCGCCGCCGAAAGCTGCATAGGCAAGCGCATAGTTTGCATAGTTGTATACATCGGTTTCGCCGGCATCGGGCAGGTCCAAAAACTTTTTAAACGTCTCAACCGATTCGCTGTACTTGCGCACTTCGTACATTGACTCTGCCATCCAGTAAGTGGTGAGCGCTTCAACTTTGGTATCGACCGGAAATTTAAGCGACCGCAGGAAAATTCCGATAGCATTTTCAAATGCGCGCTCGTTATAAAACTCGAGCCCGCGGTAGTAGGTAACTTTTTGATAGGCCGCTCTTGCACTGGCCGACTTATTCGGGATCGGCTCCAGTATTTCAACCGCTTCCTTATAGTTATGCGAGTTCAACAATTCTTCACCCAGCAAAGTCTTAACCTCGTCGTTGCGTTTTGAATTGGGATAATTTTTCAAATATAAACGTGTTGCATCAAGCGCCTGGGTATTAAAGTCAAGTTCGTAGGATAGTTTGGCGTACTGGTATAAAGCGTCTTCCTGCAGTTGTTTATCAAAATCAAGTTTGGATGCGGCCAGGAACGCGCTGCGGGCGCTTTGCTTATTATCCATTTTCAGGAAAACTTCGCCCAGGGTATAATTCCCATTCTGGCTGAAAACGTCATTCTGCTGCTGGAGCCTTACCAGTTCAGATGCAGCTTTCGGATAACTGCCAATCCGGTAATAAGTATACCCCATTTGGTAACTATCCTGTGTATTTTGGGTTTTGCCCTGGTCCTCGCCTTCAAAACGGCCATAGTATTTTGCCGCATTTTGATAATCGGCCTTAGCAAAATATGAAGCGGCTACCAGGCGCAACATTTCGGTTTCGTGCTGTTGGTGCGTGGTATTTAGGATGGGAATAGCATAATTGATTACATCATCATACCGGTTGTCCAGGAAATACACGGCGGTGATATAATAGGGATAGCTGCTTTCGTACTTTTTTGACTTTTTTAGCTTTTCAAAATTTGCCAGCGCTAAGTGATAGTCTTTATTCAGGTAAGCTATGTAGGCAAAATAATAGGTGGCGTCATCTGTAAACTGCGACCGGGTATTTTTTACCTGGCTAAACAGCTGCTGGGCGTTTTTATAATCGTTGGTGGCAAAGTAGGCATAACCCTTCCGGAATTTATACTCAGTATTTTCGCTCCCGGCCAAATCGCCGGCACTTACTTTATTAAACCAAACAAGCGCATCGGTGTATTTTTCCTGTTTTGAATAATATCTTCCCACCTGGAAATAAGCCAGTTTGGTCAACGGATTTTCGGGATGCTCTTTGATGAACCGCAGAAACATACTTTCGGCATCATCATTACCCAGTTCAAGGGCGCATAACGCTTCGTAATATTGCGCGTTTTCTTTTGTTAAGGATAGCTCAGACTCAAATTGAGATTGTGTGGTGGTTTTATACTTGTACTGTTCAACCAGCCGGAACTGCTCGGCTGCCGCGGCATATTTCCCTTTATCCAGCAGTTCGGTAGCGGCATGCCAGGTACGGTAAACCTGGAATGACGGATTTTGCTGGGCACTTGAAGATAAAACAAAAAATATAGGGGCAAAAAAGGCAATGTATTTAAGTTTGGTCATATACGGACGAACTAACGATTTGCGAAAATAGCGAAACGTAAAAATGAAATACACATTAATAATTCACAACCTGTGGAGAACCTGTTTTTTTAACGGATAATAATCAGGGATTGTATGCCTGTTGAAAACTTTTGCCGATAAAGAGCAGGTAAACGGCAGCTGAGAAAGTACATGCTTGACATAATTTTACTTAAATTAATAACTAAGTAAAGACAAAATAAAATAATAGCGTATCTTATTTTAGCGTTATATAATAACAATGATAAAGTCTGTTTTTACCGGGCAAAGGCTGTTCAATTTCATGTTGATTTACGGTGCTTTGTTTTTTTGCGGATTTCAATCCGTGCCGAAACCACCCGGGGATATTATTTTACAGGATGAACGTATTGCCATAACTCCCAAAGAATTTTACATAGCCAATGTGATTGATGAACGCCAAAGCCGTGCTGCCCTAGCGTGGCTGGTACCTGCCGGGGCTAATGAAACGAGCCAGGCTAAATTGATCCCTGTAGATTTGAAGGGTGGGGGCTTTGCGGCCATTAAACAATTTATCGAACATAACTTACCGCGAAATACGGCCTTACGCCCGGTTATTGCCAGCCTTAAAAAGTGCATTGTGACTGAGTCGGCATTGAGCGGAGGAGGAGTGGAAGGGCACGTAAGCCTGGTTATGTCGTTTGACCTTGAAGACCGGGACGATGTGCCGGAAGGGGGGCTGCATCTCACTGACTATAATGGTAACGCCACCTATACCCGGAACGCCGGGCAGCCACAGGAAATCGAGCCCGCATTAAGGCATGTGCTCGAAAACGGCTTTATTTATTTAAATACCTGGATGAACCGTCAGGCAGCTACCAATATTAAACTGGCAAAGGCCGTTAAGGTGACGTTTGACGACTACCGGGAAAAAGCAGAAGGCGACAGTATATATTATTCAGTTAGCAGGCCGCTAACCTGGAATGACTTTCAATCGAAGATACCAAACAGCAGGTATGATGCCGAAATATATCCGTCTATCGGGTATGACGAACGTAACGAGGTTAATAATGGGGTTGTCGATATATATCTTACAATGAAAGTATGTTTGCCGAAAAGCGCCTGCTGGGTAAAGGAGGAAAGCCGTAACGCGTATGCATTAAATCATGAGCAGCGGCATTTTGATATCGCGAAAATAGCAGCCGAAGGATTTAAACAAAAAATATCGGGCGAAGAGCTGCCCGCCGGTAATTTTGACGGGCCGATCAATGTTGAGTACCTGGAATCGTACAGGGAAATGACCAATATGCAAAAGCTGTATGATGAAGAGACCAGGCACGGTTCTAACGAATCCGCACAAGAAAGATGGAACGGTTATATCGATAAAGAATTGAAGAAATTTGGCGTGAAGTGAGTTGCAAGTTATAGGTTATAAGTTGCAAGCAGCCTTTTCTATTGCGGGCTGCCAACTGGCTCACTGCCAACTTTTCCTACGCTGCCCGTAAATGCGTTTGAATGGTGCTTAATAAAACATCAATATCAAAGGGTTTTGCAATGAAGGCATTCGGCGCGCCTTTTTGGGTCATGGAATCGGCTATGCTGTGACTGGCCGAAATTAAAATAACAGGGATACCTTTTGTCTCTACCCTGGCTTTAACATCTTTGCACAATTCGCGCCCATCCAAACTCCCGAGCATAATATCAAGTAGTATTAAGTCGGGTGTATTTGATTTTATTTTATCGAATAAATACTTTCCATCGGATAGTGTTTCTACCTCATAACCTGAATCTTCGAGTACAAACCGCAGTACTTCCAGTATATCATTATCGTCATCAACCGCCAAAATCTTTTGCATCATAAAATTATCGGAATAAATATTTGATTAAATAAGTATGAATTTTAGCAATGCAAATTCCCCACGTTTTTAAATCAATAGCGAAGGCTATTGTAGTATTTTTTGGCGGCGGTTAATATCTATGACCGAATTGGCGCCAATAAGTTTAACAATATATCTTTTTGCCTAAAACACCATTCAATGTTGAATAGGGTCAAATTTTGATGCAAACATAAACTTTTTAAACAAATGCGAAAGTATTTTACCAAGAAGCATGGTGATGAACTGATTTACAGGTAATAAAATTATAATTGCACGGGTATAGAAAATCTAATTTTTCAGATGTGAGAGATTGGTAAATGGCTTGCCGTGCAAAATGTAGAATTTGCGTTTACAGTTATAACAGGCGTATCTTCTTAAAGGAAGCCAGAATAAAAAAATTTTGATGAAAAAGTTTCTATGAACCCTGTAATCAAATTGTGATTTACATCTTGGACACGCTGGTAGTTTGTTCTCTACCAGAGCAATACTTTTACTATCATTAATTACCGCAACCATTGAATCATTTTCAAAAAAATAATTTAACGCTACAGGAAATAAAAGTTACGTAAATTCAATAATATCTGTGTGAGCGTGAATTAAAAATACTTACTTAACAAGCGGTCAATCAGTTATTAAAATTCGGTACTGGAGATAATGAATTTAGGTGCCCTGCATTAATTTATAGGCAATTTAAAAATTTTTTTCTAATAAAATTTTTTTTTATTACGAGATTAGGCTGTTTACTTTCTCAACAAGTTCGGTGAGATCAAAAGGCTTATTTATGATGGCGTCACATCCATAGGATAACAATTCATCGTTGTGGTTGATATAAGCCGAGAAAATGATAACCGGGATATTACTAAAATCGGGATGGGCCTTAATTTGCCGGCATAGCTCACCCCCGTTTAAACCGGCGACACGGTAATCAAGAATAACCAGGTCGGGGATGAATTTTTCAACGAGCGGAATAACGGCATCGCTACGCGAGGTGCTTTGCACCTCAAACTCTTCATAAGTTAAAGTTTCCTGTACAATTTCAAGGATATCCTCGTTGTCATCCAAAATTAAAATGCGCTTTCCCATGCAATAGTGATCCAATAGGCCGAAAAAGCTATCACAGGTGCAGCTTGCAAAAAAATCGTCTGGGCTTAAACTTAATCGGGTGATGCAAAAGTAACGTATTTTTTTTTACAAAGAAGATTGTGTAAATAATGTTACCAATACGGCACAACAAATTACAATATGGCTACGAAGTGTATGTACTTTGCTACACTTATTCGTAATTCTACTAAACAAAAAACCCGTAACTTTTGGTTACGGGTCTAATTCATCTGTTATTTAATATTTAATATGGTGATTTGCGGCGTAAACGTGCCTGCGGCGTTCGCGCAGATAAGCGGCTCTTTCGGTAGCCCGCTGTTCTTTTACTTCGTGTTTGCGGTGTTCGTTACCAATAATATATCCGCCGCCAGCGCCTATAGCGCCGCCAATAAGCGCTCCTTTAACGCCGTGGCCTATTAAACCACCGGCAACAGCGCCGCCGGCGCCGCCGATTATCGCACCCTTTCCCTGGTCGCTTATTTTTTTATGTGTTTGCGCTTGTGCTACGTTACCGGCTGCTACCAAAGTGGCTAGCATGATCCCGGCAGAAATGATTAAGTTTTTCATAAAATTTATTTAATACGGTTATGTGATATATATATTATATATACAAATAACACGCCAAACATATTATAATGGGGAGTATAGTGCACTACTGCAGAAAGCTTAATACAGCCGACGAAAACTCCGCGTTCCTGATAGCTGTATTATGATTACCCGGCACATAAACCAGGCTTGAATGCGGGATAAGGTTTTTTAGCCGGGTTTCTGAGCCATTCTCTTTATCCTCTGTACCGCGAATGATCAACACTGGCTTATGCACCATTGATAATTCCGCTGTACTTGTTGAGGGTTGATACTTTTGCTGATATGCCAGCGCCAGCTCATCAAAATGCTGACTATGGATATATTTTATCATATCATCCACATCGTGCAGCGTAGTATCACCCATTAATGCGCGGTAAGCATGCACCCGGCGCGGCCAATCAGGATTGGTATATGCCTCGCCCATGCCGCCCAATATTGCCCGATGGAGCCGTTTATCCAGTACCAGAAGCCTCGAGGCGATGATTGACCCACGCGAATATCCCACTGCATCATATTTTTTAATTTTTAAATAACTGACGAGACCCATAATGTCCTTTGCCTCGGCGTCGTGCGCGTAGGCCATTTCGTTGTGCGGTTTATCAGAGAGGCCATTGCCCCGCTGGTCAATTAAAATCACCTGGTAGCCTGCATTCAGCAAATCGGTGTAAACGGCGGCTTTTTTCCAGCCCTGGCCTGTGCCCGAAAAACCATGAATTAATACGACTGGGAAGCCAGCACCTTTAACCTCATAATAGATCTTTGTGGTATCGAAGGATGTAAAATATTGGCCTTCTGTTGCTGTTTGGGCAAATGCAGGCATGGCCAATAGGACGGCTATTGCCGCTAATAAGTTACGTGTATGTTTCTTCATGATTTTGCTGCTTTAATTCTTTTCGCCCTTTCGGACTTTCAAACTCAAATTATTCATTCAACATATACCTTTCTATCCCATCCGCCGGTTTCCAGTCGCTTTTGGGCTCGTAATAATGCCATAAAAGCGCAGACACTTTGCGGATAAGGATGTACGCCTCATTATCGGACAACCAGCGTCGGTCTTTGTTGTTATTGGTGATGATAGAAAATACATAATCGCCATGCGGCGCGTTTACCAACACAGTTTCCGACTTTGATTCGTCGAGCGCGCCCTGTTTGGAGGCGGTTTGTATATAGGGCGGTATTTGCGATATGGCCTTGTCGTCCCAAAATATACGGCCCATGTTGCGGTACATGCGCTGGCTGGCTGCCGGATTTACTGCCTTTCCTTCACGGATCATGGTAAATAAGCGGCACATTTCATAGGGCGTGGTAACACCCCAGCCGTATCGTTTGCGAATAGCCTCGCGCCCGGGAACCCTTGAATTTACCCGCATTACTTTGAACCCGTTTTGTTCCAGCCAGTTGTTAATATACGGCCCGCCGACAAGCTTTTGCAGCCATACACTTGCGGTATTGTCACTCATCGTGATCATCAGCAGGGCCACTTTACTCACCTCAATGGTGTCTTTGTCTTTAAAAGAGCCTAAGATATCCTCGCCTTTATAAAGCAGCGAATCGCGGTAAACCAGTTTTTGATTGTACTGCATCTGACCCTTTTCAATTTTATCCATTAGCCCGCATTGAATGCTTACTTTTATCATGCTGGCGGTAGGGAACAGCGTATCCGCGTTGATAGCTGCGGTTTTACCGGTTTTAAGGTTTTGAACGTAAATGCCGACCTGTCCGTTAAAGCCTTTTACAAGCTCGTTTAGTTTGGCCGTTAGCTTTTTATCTGTTTGCGCGAATCCCACGGAAGTAACCAATAAAAGGAAAGGCAATAATTTACACTTCATAATTAAGAAAGGTTTAAGTATCTAAGTTATAAAACGGAATCGGATAATACTAAATTCCTGTTTCCATTATGCTATAGGTATTTAAATTATAATCGGCACACGTCAACGTTTTTATTTTTCGCCCGTACCCCATTCTATAATATCTTTGAAATTAACCTGACCGAATGATATGAAATGGATCACACGCGAACATCCTAAAATTGACCGCATTGCCTGCCCCTGGCTGATCAAAAGATTTATTGACCCGGACGCGGAAATTATTTATGTGCCCTTTGACCAGGTTATATTAAAAGCTAAGGAATTAAATGCTACACCGTTTGACCTTCCGGATGTTGAATACACACATTATGACGATCAATGTACGTTTGATTATTTCCTGAAAAAGCATCACTTAAAAGATGCCGCGCTCAACCGTATCGCATTGATCGTTCGCGGGGCAGATACCGACCGGCATGATTTCGCGCCCCAGGCTTCGGGTTTGTCGGCGATATTTATGGGACTGTCTCAAAATATTAAAGACGATCATGAACTGCTTGAATTGGGCATGAAAATATACGATGGGCTATATACCTGGGCGAAATACCTGTACCAGGAAAAACATACACAGGCACCTGCTGAGCAGCTTTTACTGGAAGTGTACCATAAATACCTGAAACAGGCGAATATTAAAAAGGCGCCGGAATGGGCTAATGAGCTCAAAGAAATGATACAGGACCAGGTGGACACCAATATGAGCCTGAGCCTGCAACAGGTGTCGGAAGAACTGGAGATCAATCCTGCTTATTTATCGCGGGAGTTTTCGAAATACTTTGAGAACTTAACATTTGGCGACTATATCCGCAAAATGCGGATCGAAAAAGCCATTCACTTTATGCAGGCCACTAATTATTCGTTAACTGAGATTGCTTACCTGACGGGCTTTTCGGATCAAAGTCATTTTAACCGTATATTTAAAAAGCAAATGGGCGAGAACCCTTCGGCATATAAAAAAGCGATGCAAAAAAGTAAAAAGGATACAAATAGTTAAAACTGTACAATTTGCCCGCCTAAAAAGTTAATAGTATTGTAATCATCTTAAATATAATCCATCATATGAAAACACCCAATTTAAGCCGCCGGCAGATATTGCAGGCAACAGCAGTACTTGGTACCTCGTTACTTTTTCCTTTAAACAAATTAGAAGCGATGTCCCCGGCAGGGAAAACGCCGGGCCTTACACCTGAAGAAATAGCGTCCATTGAGAGCGCCCTGGGTAAAAAAGGCGCTTATAAAGAAGCCGAGGCCGTGCACACTACGCCCATACCGCGCAACGATCTGAAAATGAAAATCAAAGGCGAACCAGTGCCTATCCCGTTTGGCTTTGGGGGTTGGGTGTCATTCAAAAAAACGATGGATGGCAAATCGGCCATGGTGATGAGCGATAATGTTTTGCAGCAGGATGAAGTGAATGCGCTAATATCTGCCGCGCATGCCAACGGATTAGAAATAGCGGCCATTCACAACCACTTTTTTTATGAAGAGCCAAGGATGTTTTATATGCACATTCACGGCATGGGAAGCGTGGCTGAGCTGGCAAAAAAATATGCCAACACCATACGCGACAGCAAACTGTTTCCTGCGAATCAACCGGCACCGGGTTCGCCGCCTGCTATGACGGGGAAAGAGAATTTTGACGTGCCCGCGCTGGATGCCATCGTTAAATATACCGGCACTGTAAACGGGCCGACCTACAAATACGCCATTGGCCGCAGCGACCTAAAGGTAACTGCTATGGGCGTGGATATGACAACAAATATTGGGCTGAACAGCTGGGCGTCTTTCGCCGGTAAACAGAGCGACGCACATATTGCTGGGGATATTGCCATGCTGCAAAGCGAGGTGAATGATGTGATCAGGGCATTGCGTAAGCATAACCTTGAAGTGGTGGCCGTGCACAACCACATGTTGATGGACAGTCCGCATATGATCTTTTTGCATTATTATGGGCGCGGCCAGGCCGTCACACTTGCGCAGGGATTCAGGGCGGCATTGAATGAACTGGGCAAAGGTAAAGAGCCGATGCACATGTAGCCGATAAACTAAAACAGGGGATAATTATGGAAGATGCTATTCCGCCTGTTTATACCAGGAGGGAACTTGCGGCCTATTTTCTGAAACTGGGAACCTGGGGTTTCGGCGGCCCAGTGGCCCTTGTCGGCTATATGCACCGCGACCTGGTAGAAGATAAAGCCTGGTTAACAGAAGAGGAATACAAAGAAGGTCTCGCGCTGGCCCAGCTGGCCCCCGGCCCCCTGGCAGCGCAACTGGGTATTTACATCGGGTTTGTACACTACAGACTGATTGGCGCTACGCTTGCCGGTTTAGCATTTGTTTTGCCGTCGTTTATTATGGTTGTGCTGCTGGGCATGGCCTATAAACTTTATGGCGGCTTGCCATGGATGCAGGCTGTATTTTACGGCGTTGGCGCAGCGGTTATAGGCATTATCGCGATAAGTGCATATAAGCTTACCATCAAATCAATAGGTAAGCTTGAGTTGAGTGCTATGAGATCGAAGTGGATGCTGTGGCTCTTTTACATTGCCGCTATTGTGATTACGGTAGTTACGGAGCGGGAAGAAATCCTGTTATTTATTACCTGCGGCATTTTATATATGCTGATCAAAGCGCCGCCCCAATGGCTAAAAAAACCGGTTATTGCACCGGGAATTATATTGCTTAGCATCGGATTCTGGAATTATGACGGAAAAACGCTGCTGCGTATCGGCTGGTTCTTTTTAAAGGCTGGTACGTTTGTTTTTGGCAGCGGACTGGCGATAGTCCCCTTCCTGCATGGCGGTGTGGTAAAAGAATTTGGCTGGCTGACCGAGCACCAGTTTGTTGATGCCGTGGCTGTGGCCATGATAACACCCGGCCCCGTGGTAATTACGGTTGGCTTTGTAGGCTACCTGGCGGCAGGCTTCCCTGGCGCGTGTGTTGCCGCGCTGGCTACATTTTTGCCATGCTACTTATTTACCGTTATGCTGGCGCCGTCATTTAAAAAGATCGTAAAAAATGTCAGCATCAAAGCATTTGTTGAAGGTATTACGGCGGCTGTGATCGGCGCTCTCGCAGGATCTGTTATCGTCATTGGTATACGGTCCATTATCGATATCCCCACCGCCCTGATCGCGGTTTTAGCGGTTGCAGGTATGTTATATATCAAAAAGATTAACGAGCCGGTTATCATTGCCGCTGCTGCCGTTATTGGGTTGCTGATCAAAGCTTTATAAAGCGGCTTAATCTCCTATCCATAACCGAACATCCACTGTATCGAAACCGAACGAATTACCTCGCGTAGAATTGATTCAACTTGTTGATTATTAGATTGATATCTGTTTGGCATTTTGTTAGTCCATGAACGAGGTGAAAGGTCAAAGGCGAAAGGTAAGAGTGCCGAGCAAGACCAATGAACTAAATGAATCAATAAACTATGCTAAAAAGTTATCTTAAAACGGCGTTCCGTTTTTTGCTGAAAAATAAGACCTTCAGCTTTATCAATATTTTTGGACTGGCTGCCGGTACGTTGTGCTGCCTGTATATTTTACTATATGTGCAGCAACAGTATAGTTATGATAAGCATCATAAAAACGTTAACAATATATACCGGATAACTACCGATCTGGTACTAACCGGCGATAAACACCATGGCGCGGCTTCGTCGCCGCCAATCGCGCCTGCTATCAAAAGAGATTTCCCCGAGGTGCAGAATTATACGCGGGTGGTGAAAACCGACATGCTCGGCGCTAAGCAGCACCTGTTGCGCTACAAGGAGCAATCATTTTATGAAACGGGCGCTTTTTATGTGGACTCTACCTACTTTGATGTTTTCAGCTATCATTTTGTTGAAGGGCGGGCTGCGCATGCTTTAGATGAACCCTATTCCATTGTACTGTTAAAGTCGACTGCTGAAAAACTTTTTGGAAGAGATAGAGCCGTTGGAAAATTAATAAACATCGACGATGCATACGGCAAGCACGATTTTAAGGTAACCGGCGTGGTTGACCAAAGCCTTGGCCAATCGCACCTTGAGGGCAACATGTTTATTTCGATGAAAAGCGGGAATACCGGAAATTCCATCGCCAATGACCCGGAATGGGCCGGTAATAATTTTCTTTTTTCCTATATCGTGTTGCGCCCTGATGCAAATGCAAAGACATTGGAAAAGAAGTTCTCTGCCTTCCTGAAAAAGTATGCGGGGTCGCAAATGAAACAGCTTGGTATGCGAAAAGAACTGCATTTACAGTCGGTCAGGTCAATTCATACGACAGGAGGATTCGACGTGGAGCCAACTAAAACTGCCGACCCTTCATTCCTTTTTATGCTAATTTTGATAGCGGTACTGATACAGGTTATCGCCTGCATTAACTTTATGAACCTGTCGACCGCACGTGCATCAAAAAGGGCCAAAGAGGTAGGCGTACGTAAGGTAATCGGAGCAGGAAAGTACGATTTAATTAAACAGTTCCTGGGCGAATCGTTTTTGCTATCGTTTATTGGTGTAATTATCGCTATCCCACTATTGTGGGTAGTGCTGCCCTATCTTAATAGTATTACCCAAACCGATATCCATCTGACTTTTTTGGGTGATTACCGTTTGTGGCTGATGCTAACAGGGCTGATTGTGGTTACCGGGCTCGTTGCGGGTAGCTACCCCGCGTTTTACTTATCGGCCTTCGAGGCCATAAAGGTTATCAAAGGAAATTTTAACAGCCAAATTTCAGCAGCCGGGATACGGAAATCGCTGGTGGTGTTTCAATTTGTATTGTCTATAGTAATGATAACGGGTATCATCATTATTTACAGTCAGCTCAACTATATTAAATCAAAGGACCTCGGCTTTGATAAAAACCAAAAGCTCGTATTTAATTTTTACACCAGCGATGCGCAAAACAAAATGCCGGCTATGGCAAAGGATTTAAAACAACTGGCAGGCGTAAGAACCGTTTCAAGTGCAGACAATTACCTGAGCCAATTTGTAATGCATGATCATGGGGTTTACCCTGCCGGCGGGAATATGTCAACCGCCATTGATGCCCAGAACATTGCCTGCGATGAGTTTTTCGTAAAAACCACCGGTATAAAGTTGGTGAGCGGCCGCGATTTTATGCGCGGCGACTCAGGTAAGGTGCTCATTAACCAAACGTTGGCAAAAAGGCTGAACCTGAACGCGCAAACCGCCCCCGGGGCGCGGCTTTATACCCAATATGGCGGCCCTGCTGTATTTGTAACCGTGGCTGGTGTGATGAAGGACTTTAACTATAATTCCCTGCATGATGATGTCCGTCCGTTTATGCTGGTGTATGATAAAAACCCGGGCGATTTTACGAGTATGATCGTAGCCACCAACAGCACAAATTATAAAGCCCTATTGAGCAGTATTGGCGATATATGGAAAAAAGATATGCCGTCGGTGCCGTTTGAATACACATTCCTGGATTTGGAAGTGCAAAAGCAATATGAGAGCGAGATCGTATTATCGCAGATCATCAATTCATTTACACTGGTAGCTATACTTATTTCGTGCCTCGGGTTGTTTGGCCTGGCCGCTTTTAGCGCCGAGCAGCGGAACAAGGAAATTGGCATCCGGAAGGTTTTGGGCGCAAGTGTTTCGGGCATAGTTGGATTGTTATCAATTGATTTTTTAAAGCTGGTAATTATATCGTTCATTATCGCGACGCCGATAGCTTGGTACGGTATGGGCAAATGGCTGCAGGCATTTGCTTATCGTATACCGCTTAGCTGGTGGATGTTTGCCCTTGCAGGTACTGTAGCAGTGATCATTGCGCTGGTTACAGTAAGCTCACAAGCAGTAAAAGCTGCTTTGATGAACCCGGTGAAGAGCCTTAAAAGTGAGTGAGACAGTTGGCATAGCAGTTTACAGTTAAAAATCAATAATTCACTAAATCACTATTCAACAATTAAACCGATCATGATAAAGAATTATTTAAAAATTGCCTGGCGCAACCTTGTAAAAAATAAGGCGCATTCGTTTATCAATATCGCCGGCTTGTCAATCGGAATGGCGGTTGCTATGTTGATTGGATTGTGGATATGGGATGAATTGTCGTTCAATAAGAGTTTTCAAAATTACAATCGGTTAGCCATTGTGATGCAACACCAAACTTTTAATGGCGATGTTGGTACACAAACTTCTGTTCCTTATTTAATGGGTGAAGAGCTAAAGAAAAGTTACGGCAGCGATTTTAAGTATGTATCTATGTCATCGTGGACGAACAACCATATCCTTGCATTTGGCGAGAAAAAGATCACAAAAAGCGGCAATTATTATGAGCCGCAGATCACCGATATGCTGTCACTGAAAATGCTGAAAGGCACTCGCTCGGCATTGCAGGATATTCACTCGATCATACTTTCGGCATCAACTGCCAAAGCCTTATTTGGCGATGGCGATCCGGTAAATAAACTCGTAAGGATCGACAATAAATTTAATGTAACCGTAACGGGTATATATGAGGATCTGCCATACAATTCTGATTTTAACAGTCTTACATTTATTGCACCCTGGAAGTTGTATATCGATGCCAATAACTGGTCTGAAAAATCTTCCAACCCGTGGCGGAATAACTCGTTCCAGACGCTGGTACAAGTAGCTGACAATGCTGATATGGGCAAGGTGTCGGTAAAAATCAAAGATGCAAAGCTCAATAAGGTTACAAAAGCCGATGCCGCATTTAAGCCAGTGGTTTTTTTACACCCGATGGGCAAATGGCACCTGTATTCCGGCTTTAAAAATGGGGTGAATGAAGGGGGACGAATTGAATTCGTTTGGCTTTTTGGCATCATAGGTTTTTTTGTATTACTGTTAGCTTGTATCAATTTTATGAACCTGAATACGGCACGATCGGAAAAACGCGCCAGGGAGGTCGGCATCCGAAAGGCCATTGGTTCTGTCAGAAGTCAGCTTATATGGCAGTTTTTCAGCGAATCGCTGGTGGTGACGATATGCGCTTTTGCTATTTCTATCTTGCTGGTGATGCTTGCACTCCCGTATTTCAATGAAGTCGCCGATAAAAAGATGCAGGTGCTATGGGCCAATCCTTTATTTTGGTTGTCGGGTATATTGTTCGTGCTTATTACCGGTATAATAGCCGGAAGTTATCCTGCTCTTTATTTATCCTCCTTCCAGCCGGTTAAAGTATTGAAGGGCACCTTCCGCGCCGGCCGTTTGGCGGCTTTGCCAAGGAAGATTCTTGTTGTGCTGCAGTTTACGGTGTCGGCGGTTTTGATCATCGGGACGATTGTTGTTTTCCAGCAAATCCAATTCGCAAAAAACCGAGCCGTTGGGTACAACCGCGATGGCCTTATTACTATACCCATAGTAACCGAAGATATCCATAAGAACTTTAATGCAATTCGTGATGAGTTAAAAAATTCGGGAGAGGTATCGGAAATAGCGGAAACATCCGGCGCCACAACCTATGTAAATGAATTTGATAATGGTTTTGAATGGAGGGGAAAAGACCCCGCTGTACAGGGCGATTTCGGCGCCATTTTCGTTTCAACCGATTTTGGAAAAACGATAGGCTGGCATATTAAGGAGGGCCGTGATTTCTCCCGGGATTTTATTACTGATTCGACGGCAATGATACTGAACGAAACCGCGGTTAAATTTATGGGGCTAAAGCACCCTGTTGGCGAAACCATTAAGTGGGATAAAAAGACGTATCATGTCATTGGCGTCATACACGATATGCTTATGCAGTCGCCATATGAGCCGGTTTTCCGGACTGTTTTCGTTTGCGACGGAAGTGCCCAGCCTGTAGTTGAAGTGAGAATTAACCCTATGAAAAGCACACATGAAGCGATAGCAAAGATCGAAGCGGTGTTTAAAAAATACAATCCCGCGCAGCCATTTACCTTTGGGTTTACGGATACAGATTATGCAAAGAAATTTGGAGAGGAGGAGCGAATTGGTAAACTCGCCAATTTCTTTACCATCCTGGCTATTTTTATCAGTTGCCTCGGCCTTTCCGGTATGGCTTCTTTTATGGCCGAACAGCGAACCAAAGAAATAGGCGTTCGTAAGGTATTGGGCGCAACTGTTTTTGGCTTATGGAGCCTATTGTCAAAAGATTTTATAAAACTGGTGATCATTTCACTTTTGATTGCAACACCCGTCGCGTGGTATTGTATGTATGGATGGCTGCAAAAGTATCGCTATCACGCCGAGCTATCCTGGTGGATTTTCGCGGCAACTGCCGTTTGTGCTATATTCATCACCTTGCTAACTGTGAGTTTCCAGAGCATCAAAGCCGCATTGGCAAATCCGGTGAAAAGCCTTAGAAGTGAGTAGGTAGTTTGCAGTCAAAAATCACTAATTCAATAAATCACTAATTCAATAATTGGTCTACCATGATAAAGAACTATATAAAAATCGCCGTAAGGCAGCTTCGCAAACAAAAAATGTATGCGGCTATAAAGATCGGTGGATTTGCATTGAGCATTGCAGCGTGTTTGCTGATCGCTTTGTACATCCGCAACGAATTGAGCTATGATAAGTCGTACCCGGACGCGAACCGCATTTTCCGCGTGCTGATTGTGTATACCAATAACGGCACCGTCGGAAAAGGCCCCGAATGGCCGGCGCCGCTTGCTAAAACGCTGAAGAAGGATTTCCCGCAGATAGAATTTTCAGGCCGCCTAATGCCCAATACCCTGATGGGCGCTGGTACAGCAGAAGTGCGCCGCGCAGACCAGGTGGAAAACAGCTACGAGGACGGTATTACCTATGCCGACCAAAGCATGCTGAATATATTAAAATTACCTATGGTTTATGGTGATCGCTTGCATGCGCTGGTTAGTCCGCGTACGATGGTGATTTCCAGAAGGAAGGCTGATAAATATTTCCACGGGCAAAACCCGGTGGGTAAAGTGATGTACTTTAATAACGACAAAACCAAGCCGTATACGGTGGGTGGGGTGATGGAAAACTTTCCGGCCACATCGCACCTGCAATACGATTTTATGCTGACCCTAATCGGAATGGAGTTTTGGCAGAATGAGCAAAATAACTGGGGCACTTTTAACTACTCCACCTATGTGCTGCTTAAAGCGGGCACCGACGTGAAGGATTTCGAGCAGAAAATGACAGCTGACATTGTTAAAAACTACTTCCTGCCGAACTTTAAAAAGGGCGGTGTAAAAAACGCCGAACAGGAGGCCGCCAAGATTAAGATGGCGCTTCAGCCGGTAACGGATATAAACCTTTATTCTTACGATATCGACGATGGGCTTTCACACGGCGACATCCGGTTTATCTGGCTATTCGGCGCCGTGGCAGGATTTATCCTGGTTATCGCCTGCATCAACTTTATTAATCTATCTACAGCAAAATCGGCCAACAGGGCAAAAGAAGTGGGTTTGCGTAAAGTGGTGGGATCGTACCGCAGCAGCTTGATCAAACAGTTCCTCACCGAATCGTTATTATATAGCTTTCTTTCATTTGCTATCGGGATGTTGCTGGCCTGGCTGCTGCTGCCTTATTTCAATACCCTAACATCAAAATCATTAATTATCCCCTGGGGCGAATGGTGGCTTATCCCCATCGTATTCATTTCGGCGTTTATTATCGGTATCGTGGCCGGGATGTATCCCGCTTTATATTTATCAGGGTTCAAGCCGGTCCAGGTACTTAAAGGCACATTGAGCGCAGGCAGTAAAAGTTCGGTTTTACGGAACAGCCTGGTGGTTTTCCAGTTTACAACCTCTATTATTCTTATCATCAGCACCCTGGTTATCTATAACCAGATGCAATACATCCTCAACAAAAAAGTAGGGTTTGATAAAGATCAGGTAGTGGTAATACAAGGCACCAATACGCTGGGCGATAAAAATGTAAAGAGCTTTAAAAACGAGCTGCAAAAACTGGCATCTGTTAAAAGCGCATCCATAAGCGATTACCTGCCCATTTCCGGAGCGAAACGCAACGGGAACACTTTTTATAACGAGGGAAGAACCAAGCTCGATGCAGGCATTGGCGGCCAGTTTTGGCAGGTTGATGATACCTATCTCAAAACATTGGGCATGAAGCTTTTGGAAGGCCGGAATTTCTCGTACGATATGTCGGACGACACAGCCGGCAAATCAATAATTATCAATCAAACTTTAGCTAAAAAACTCAATCTTAAAAACCCAATAGGAAAACGTATCACAAACGGCTACACATTTACCGTTATTGGCGTGGTGCAGGATTTTAATTTTGACTCGATGCATGACCAGATCGGGCCGATGGTGCTCCATTTCAGTTTAAGCCCATCCATGGTAACCGTTAAAGTAAAAAGCGCTGATATGAAAAGCACCCTCCAGGCCATAACCAATACCTGGAAAAGCATTTCGCCAGGGCAGTCTATACGCTACACCTTTCTGGACGAGAGCTTTGCCAATATGTATGCCGACGTACAGCGGATGGGGCACATATTCACCACCTTCGCCATACTGGCTATTATAGTGGCGTGTTTGGGTTTGTTTGCCTTATCCGCCTTTATGGCCGAACAGCGCAGCAAGGAAATTGGCATCCGCAAAGTGTTGGGTGCAAGCGTGGAGGCTATTACAACGCTTTTGTCTTTAGATTTTGTGAAACTTGTAGCATTGGCTATTGTTATCGCCTCGCCAATCGCGTGGTGGGGTATGAACAAATGGCTACAGGGTTTTAACTACAGGGCGCCGATCAGCTGGTGGATATTTGCGCTGGCCGGTGTGGTTTCTATTGTGATTGCGTTGTTAACAGTAAGTTTTCAGTCGATCAAAGCGGCTATAGCCAACCCGATAAAGGCTTTGAAGAGCGAGTAGGCAATAGGCAATAGGCAATAGGCAATAGGCAATAGGCAATAGGCAATAGGCAATAGGCAATAGGCAATAGGCAATAGGCAATAGGCAATAGGCAATAGGCAAAATTGGGCGGTCAAATTACTGCAATTTCAATTATAAGAAGTTGTATTTTGTGTTAATTTTATCGTCATGAAAAAACTCTGCTTTTCGATTTTATTTTTTACGATTTGTTTTACGGGTATTGCACAGGTGGCTCCGAAAGCAGGCGCAGCCCGTACTATTTTTGCGTATGGCGGCCAGTTTACCAAGCCGTTTATGCGTTATGTTATTGCCTTAACAAAAAAAGAAAACCCAAGGATATGTTTTTTGCCGACAGCATCGGCTGACAATGCCGGCGGCATCGTCGCGTGGTATGAAGTGTGCCAGGACTTGCCGATGCGCCCCTTTGTGCAAAAAGCGTTCGTTGCCTCGTACACCGAAACCAAAACCTTTGAAGAAAACCTGCTGAGTATGGACGCCATAGTTGTAGGGGGCGGTAATACGCTTAACATGTTAGCGATCTGGAAGGCGCAGGGCATTGACACAGTTTTAAGAAAAGCCTATAACAATGGAATTGTGCTGGCTGGCGGCAGTGCCGGCTCGCTATGCTGGTTCCAGGGCGGCACTACCGATTCAAGGCCGAAAGACCTGTCTATTGTAAAAGGTTTGGCTTTTATACCAACCAGTCATTGCCCACATTACCACAGCGAGCCTTTGCGCAGGCCGCTTTATTTTGATAACATACTTAAAGGGAAATTGTCGCCGGGCTATGCTATCGATGACCGGGCAGGCATTGTTTTTGAAAACGAAAAATACATCCGTTCGGTGGCTATTGACGACAAGAGCAATACCTATTACGTTTCGGTAGTCGATGGCAAGATCGATGAAAAGGTTTTGCCGGTGGTGGAGATCATAAAATAATTAGGTGAACAGGCGCGGGGAGGGTATTTTGTAATCGGCATTAAGCAAAACCCCTGTTCAACCGTTTTTATATCTTTACAGCGATATGAAATACCTGCGCTGGTTATTATTTCCCTTTTCATTGCTTTATGGGCTGGTAGTTATTATCCGCAACTGGTGTTATGATGCAGGGGTGTTTAAGAGCCGGCGGTTTAAAATTCCTGTTATTTCAGTCGGTAATCTTGAAGTCGGCGGCGCGGGAAAAAGCCCGATGACGGAATATCTTGTCCGTTTATTAAAAGATCAGTATAAACTGGCAACCCTGAGCAGGGGATACGGGAGACGGACGAAAGGTTTTGTTGAAGTATCAAGTACAGGGACAACTGACTTACAACTTACAACTCACAACTCACAACTAATCGGCGACGAGCCGGCACAGTTTAGGCACAAGTTTCCCGACATTACCGTAGCGGTTTGCGAGAACAGGGTTAAGGGAATAGAACTTCTTTTACCGGACCATGATCTTATCCTGATGGACGACGCATACCAGCATAGGGCGGTTGAAGCCGGCCTCAGTATTTTGCTGTTTGACTATAACCGCGTTGATGATGCGCATTTGTTATTGCCGGCGGGCAATATGCGCGAGCCGTTCAGCGGGCGATGGCGGGCGCAGGTTATTGTGGTAACCAAATGCCCGGCACAACTTACGGCGGATGAACAGACTGTTGTTGCAGGCAAAATAGACCCACTGCCTTACCAGCAATTGTTTTTTACATCCATCGCCTACCAGGGGTTGCAGAATTTGGATGGCGAAGCAGCCGGATTAACTATTGGCAAAGACACTACTGCATTTTTATTAACGGGCATAGCTAATGCCGAACCGCTGGTACAGCATTTAGGCCACAGTACCTCTCATATTGTTCATCACAAATATCCCGACCATCACCCGTTTACCTTAAAAAATATCGCTAAACTTGCCGGTGAATTTGAAGTCTGCACATCAGCAAAAAAAATAGTCGTTACAACAGAGAAGGATGCGCAGCGTTTAGATCATTCGTGGTTTAAAACGGGTATGGCCGGTGCCGGAGATCTGCCCGTGTACGTAATGCCGATAAGAGTGGAATTTTTAAAAGAAAGCGGGCAGCGGTTCAATCAATTAGTTACTGAATATGTTAGAGAGCATAGAGCGGACAACAGCATACATTAAAAGCCGCATTGGCGAGTTCGAACCTGAGATAGGAATTATATTAGGAACCGGCCTGGGTGGACTGGTAAAGGAAGTGGAAGTTGAAAAACAGCTGATGTATTCCAATATTCCCGATTTTCCGATCTCTACTCTGGAGTTTCATTCGGGCAAATTGATCTTCGGCAAACTCGCGGGCAAAAAAATTGTTGCCATGCAGGGCCGGCTGCATTATTACGAAGGCTATAGCATGCAGCAGATCACTTTCCCGGTAAGGGTATTGAAAATGCTGGGCATAAAAACGCTTTTCGTTTCGAATGCCAGCGGTGCACTGAATCCCGGCTTTAAAAAGGGCAGCCTGATGGTGATTGAAGACCACATTAACCTGCAGCCGCAAAATCCGCTTATAGGTCGGAATGAAACGGAGCTTGGGCCGCGTTTCCCGGATATGAGCCAACCTTATAACCTTACACTTATAAATAAGGCGTTGGAGATAGCCAGGGCAAACAATATTACATGTAACAAGGGAGTTTATGTTGCTGTAACCGGCCCGAACCTGGAAACGAAAGCCGAGTATAATTATTTACGCATAATAGGCGGCGACGCGGTGGGCATGAGCACTGTGCCCGAAGTAATTGTAGCAAACCATATGGGTTTACCGGTGTTTGCCATTTCGGTACTCACTGACGAGGGTTTTACCGATGTGCTGAGCCCAGTGTCGGTGGAGGAGATACTGGCTGTTGCAACCGAGGCGGAGCCTAAAATGACATTGATACTTAAAGAATTGATAGCCGGTTTTGATGCCTGAAAAGTTAAAATATATTTTTATCATCCTCTTCTTAGCAGGGGTGCAATCCGTTTTTGGGCAATCGCCGACAAACCCAAATTACCCCGGGCAGCAGCCTTTGCGTCCGAACCTGCGTGATACGGGAAGGGCTGGCGTTCCTAAACTGACCGACGAGCAGCAAATGGATTCGCTGCGGAAAAAGCAGGACAGGAGGAGAGACACGGTTATTTTCAATTCGAAATTTGTAAGGGTAACCAGCGAGCGGTTTTTAAAAGACAGCACGCAGCTTTTTCCTTTAGATACCGGAATTTATAATTACGAAAACTACAGCCCGCTAATGCAGCCCAGGAGCCCTAAAATACATTTGGGTAACCTGGGCTTGGCAGAAAGGAGCCTTTTATATGAACCGACACACACCATTGGTTTCGATGCAGGTTTGCATACGCTTGATGCCTATATGTTTAATCCGCAGGATATTAATTATTACCGGACGCGGGTACCCTATACCCAGTTATCGTTATTCGTGGGCGGACTGAAGGAACAATATTTTAAGGTGCTCCATACGCAAAACGTAAATCCACGGCTTAACATTGGCTTTAACTTAAATTTTACCGGATCGAAAGGTTTTTACAGCAGCAATTTGTTGGCGCAAAATGTAAGCGATGTAAATGCCGCGGCATTTGCCTGGTATGAATCAAAAAACAAACGGTATAATTTATTGGCTAACCTGATATATAATAATTTGAAAGCTCCTGAAACCGGATCGATACTAGCCAACGATACCATTTTCGTCGAAAAAAACCCGCTCAGTACACTTGACGAACCGGTACGTTTATCGCGTACTTATGAGAACTGGACCAGCGGCGGGATATACCTTAAGCAATTTTACTACATTGGCAGGATCGATAGCCTGCAGAGGGGCTCAACAGGCACATCCAATATTTTACCGACGCAACGGTTGGCCTATACTTTTAATTACAATACCCGCAAATATAATTTTGTGCAAAACGACCCGGACCTTTATCATGTGTTCCCGGATTATTATTTCAGTTCTAATTACTCTCGTGATTCGCTTACAGTGCAGCATCTTCAAAACGAGTTCTCCTATAGTTTCTATCTTAGGAGCAAAGCGGTAAAATTTGTAAAGAATGAAGTAAAGCTCGACCTGGGGCTTTTACAGGATTATTATCATTATAGTCAATTTGTCAGTGATACAGTATTCAATCAGTATGGCAATAAAGTTAACCAGCCCACGCGGGTGCAAAACTCATCGTTCCAGGACATAACCCTGAAAGCTAAATTAAGTTACCGGTTCAGCGACAGGATAGGGCTTGAGGGCGATTTTCAGCAGATTGCCCAGGGGCGGGACGCCGGGGATTTTTTGTACGATGCAAAGGTTGTCCTGGCAGGCAGTCAGAAAGCCGGCAGAATCATATTTGAAGGGTATACGCAAAGTAGCACACCGGCATTGGTGTATACCAACTGGATATCCAATCACTACATTTTTCACAATAAGTTCAACAATCAAAAAACAAATAGCATTTCGTTTAACTACGTGAACAACCCGCTAAAGCTGGATTTAAAGGTGGAGTACTTTTTAATTACCGATTATTTATACTTTGCTGCGCAGGCGGGCGGTATCGATGCGCACCCGGTGCAATTGGGCGCGCCGATTAACCTGCTTAAGGTAAGTTTTGGCAAAAGCATAGCCTGGCGCAGGTGGCACTTTGACGACTTTTTGGTGTATGAAAAAACCGACTACCAGTCCACCTTACGTATACCGCAGTTTTATAACTATACCAGTTTATATTATAAGATGTTCCTGTTTAATGTTTTATATTCAAACCTGGGTGTCGATGTACGGTATAACTCACCATATGTGGCCCCTTCGTATGCTACTGGGCTGGGGCAGTTTTATAACGGGGCTAACGTTACTTTTTCTTCATATCCCATTGCAACAGTATTTTTTAAAGCCACTTTGCAGCGCACCAACCTGTTTATTATGTATGATTACGCCAACCAGGGCCTTTTCAGCAAAGGATTTTATACTGTGAATAAGTACCCGCAAATGGACCACTTGCTTAAGTTCGGCGTGTCCTGGTCATTTTATAATTAAACATTTAATTCAAAGAATGATGTATATTTATAAGTATGACCGCACCCACTCAATATCGCTATAGCCTGAATTTTAGCCTCGGTACCATTTTGCTGATGGTAATATTAATATGGATGCTGTTTTCGAACGCACACGGGGCCAGTAACACAGTAAGTTGGACCGTGTATGGAATATGTGCTTTTTTGTTTCTTTCGCTGCTAACCCTGCTGGTGATTAAACGGCTGATACCTGCGCTGAAAGGCGATATCGCCCTTGAACTGGATACGGAAGGCATCAGCGATTATATTCGCGATATCAGCGTGAACTGGATCGATATAGATGACATTAGCCTGATTCCCGGGCGCAGCGCATCCATGCTTCGCATCGATTTAAAGTGGGAATCGGAGTATGGAAAGCAAATCAATCTTCCGTTAAGATGGGTTAAAGGTAAAGATGCTGAGATTTACGACAAGGTAATGGCCTATTTTAACCCTGAGATTCCGGATAACACCGAAGACAACTAAAATCAATCCCGGCTATATTTTTTTGTCATCCAATCCTGGAATACAACTACGATCAATAAACCGATAAGTGAACATCCCCAGCCAAATAAAACCTGCTCACCCAGCCTGGCTATCCGTTCTTCGACTTTGCGGAGCGATCGGCCTGCTATTACAATTTTGCCCGCGTCAGATTTCATTCCAACCATTGCCAGTCGTACCCCTGGCCGTGGCTGCCAGGTGGCTGCATCTTTGCCATGTTTTTCTATATAGTTCAGAACCCCTTTAGGTATCGTCAACGCTTTGCCATCTAAGTTGGCGTTTGCTGCAATAAGGTTGCCGCCCGAGTCATATATCACGATAAAAGGGGCAAGGCTTTTGGAAATCTCAATTGATTGAGCTGGATTAACAAGGGATTTAGGGTTGGCGCCATTGTTGATCGCCACCGTGCCGTCCTCAATCAACTGGTATTGCGGGTCGTCTGCGGTCGACCGAAAGCTTTGCTGGGTTGTAATAAAAATTATACCACACAATAAAGTGATGATAGCCGCATAAGGCACCCAGTTTTTGAAAATAGTTAAGTAGTTCATGATCTTGATTTAATTATTTAAAAGTACTTTGTAAATCAAAGTAAATAAATTTATTTGAATATTGCAAATGGTTTTTACCGTAATACAGAATTAATCTATTTTCACAGAAAATCCATAATATGGTTATCCGGCGTGCTCACTTAAACGATATTCCTGCTATCATGCAACTGATAAATGAAGTTGTACCTGCGTTGAATGCTGCAGGGAACTTCCAATGGGACAGCACTTATCCCAATGCGCAGGTGTTTGAAAACGATATTAGGTTACAGCAGCTCTGGGTTGCCGAGGTTGGCGGGACAATTGCCGGCATAGCCGCCATTACTACCGACCAGGAGCCGGAATATGCCGATGCTGGCTGGGATATTACCGAACAGGCTATTGTTACCCACCGGCTTGCCGTTAGTGAAAAATACAGGGGTGGGGGCATTGCCGCCACCCTGCTGATGCAAGCCGAGCACGAAGCAATAAATCGGGGCATTCATACATTGCGTATCGATACCAATACGGAAAATCCGGCAGCCCAAAGGTTGTTCCCTAAGCTCGGCTATCGGTTTGCCGGGGAGATAGGGCTTAGTTTCAGGCCAAATTTGCGGTTCTACTGCTACGAGAAACGGTTAGATACCATATAGTTAATCCATATTATATTAATGCGAATCAAGATATTAGAACCAAGGATCAAGATAAAAAGAAAAGTCATTTCATTTTTATAGCATTGATCTGAAATATTCTGCTGAAATGTTTTCTTTTTATCGATTTTTTCTCTCTTGAGGCTTTTTTCCTGACTCTTGGTTCTTGACTCTTGATTCGCATGATTACCTATTGACTATTCCGCTACTTTGTTTATTATTGCAATCAAATGTCGGACGAAGCATTAATAAAACGGTTAAAGGTAATAGTTAAAGAGCATGGCGGCCAGCTGGCATTAGCTGGCCTTATCAGTGTTGATCAGGGTTTTATCAGCAAGGTGATCAATAAAAAGCAGGATGTTAGCTATTATCTTATCCGGAAGCTTTGTTTCCAGTTAAAATATTCGCCCGAGTGGCTCATCCTCGGCACAGGCGAAAAGAAGATCAATAAGCCCGAATCAGCGAAACTTATAACCGAGATACAAATGATGCGCACCGAACTGGATATTTTGCATGCCAGGATGCGCGCATATGAAATAGAGCTCAAGGAACTGAAGGACCAGGGACTTGCTGTAGCTCAAAAGGCGGGGTAAGTTGGTCATTAGTCATTAGTTCAATTGGTCATTTAGTTGATCCAGGTTTTGCGTTCAGATCTACTGTCTCTCAAAACAATATTTTCTTTTTAGTGCGATCACCGGTCATAATTCGCCTCGATCTGTCCGAATGAGGTTAAATAGTGCATTTTCAAGCAGAAAAAACAGCCAATATTAACAATGTATAAAGAAAATGCCGACATATGTTAAGCATATGTTACCGATTGTATTAAATTCAACTAATAATTTAATGCGCTGTCTCACAGTGCTTTTATAACGTACATCGATGCCAGACCGTATTTTAATCCGATTTAAAAGGTTTTTGGCACTAAGTTAACATTTACATAATATCACCAAAGGTTAATCATTTCTTAACATTAAGATAATGCGAAGCCTGCACCTTTGGAGCAAATAATTTAATCCTTATTGATATGAAAAAAATGTTTACAAAATTTTTTAGTGCGGCGATGATAATCGTTTTAGCGATTACAAGTTTTGCTGTTAAAGCGCAAACCGCGTCACTAACTAATACTACCGCGACATCATTTGCCGCAACTACAGGCGCAACAGCCAATTCGAAAGCGACTGTACATCCTGAAACAACAACGACTGATCCTAAGACGGAAATTAAGACAGCAGCGAAAGCCGCAGACCCGGATACTACATGGAAACCTCAGAGAAGATTATGGGGCTACACTTTCGGCGACTTTTATTATGAAGGGCATGCTGACCCGACCAATCGCGGCCCGGAGTCGATGTATAATGGTGTGCCCCAGTATCGCAATGCCTTCCAATTCCGTCGTCTATACTTAGGTTATGACTATGAGATCGACAAGAAATTTAAGGTAGAAGTATTGCTGGCGAGCGAGCCAAACGCCAGTACAGGTGTTAACGGAACAACATCTATCCAAAACGGCGATAACCTGGTTGACGGTAAAATGGCCTTCTGGATCAAAAATTTTAACCTGCGTGTAAGAGACCTTTGGACTGGAACCGACTTTGTGATCGGTGAAATGAGCACTCCCGGTTTCGCGTTAAACGAACCTGGTACAAACGCTCCGGTTAGTTTATCAGAAGCAACATGGGGTTACCGTTCAATCGAGAAAACAATAACCGACTTCCACAAAAATAACTCATACGATATTGGCGCAGCCTTACAGGGAACATTTGACCCGGCGACAAAAAATTATGGCTACGTTTTAATGGTTGGTAACAATAGCCAGGCCAGTTTATTATCCGCTGCTAACGCCAACACTGGTTTTTACAAAATATTTTACGGTGACCTTTGGGGTAAATTCCTGAATAAAAAGCTATATGTTGACTTTTATGCTGATTATGCAAAAACAGCTGCTGCTACTGCCGTTATTCCTGGCCAGGAGCATAATATGTTTAAGATATTTGCATCTTACAGCACTAAGCCAATCACAATTGGTGTTGAAGCTTATACCCAAAATATTGCCAGTGGCGTTACCAATTCAGCCACTAAATTACCTGAGGATGCTACCGTAAAAGGTATTTCACTTTGGGCAAAGGGTCCTCTTGCTAAAAACTGGAATTATTATGCCCGTTACGACTCTTATAATCCTAATTCAGACTTTAATTCGGCTGATTCGTATAGCATCAACACCAATTACGGTTCTTATAATCCAACTTCAAAAGAGCAGTTTTACACAGCAGGCTTAGATTATAACCCGGTAAAAAACGTACACTTTATGCCGAATATATGGGCCATTTATTACCAGGACAACCGGTCGGCTTCGACAGCCGGGTACCTGACTAATAACCATACACTGGTTTACAGGCTGACATTCTACTTTACTTTTGGTAAGTAAACGTTATTCACCACTATAAAAGCAAACAAAAAAACCATGAAAGTTTTAAAAAGTTTACAGTTCGTAGTTGTAGCATTAGCTGCAAACTGCCTGGCGCTATCGGCTTCTGCCCAAGACAACACCTTGTTAGGTGCAGGCAGTACCTTTGTGTATCCCCTGTTTTCAAAAATATTTGCCGAATACAGTGCAACGCACGGTGTTAAGGTTAATTACCAGTCAATCGGATCGGGCGGCGGTATACTGCAGCTGACCAATAAAACAGTTGACTTTGGCGGATCGGATGCTCCATTGAATGCTGAGCAGGCTAAAAAGATCGGCGTACCGGTTTTACATATCCCAATGGCTTCGGGAGCTGTGGTAATTACTTACAACATCCCCGGATTTAATGGTTCTTTAAAATTAACAGGTAAGGATCTGGCCGATATTTATTTAGGTAAGATCACTAACTGGAACAGCCCGGAAATAGCAGCTGCTAATAAAGGCGTTAAAATACCTGATGTTCCGATTGTTGTTGTTCACCGTTCAGACGGTAGCGGTACCTCGTTTATTTTTACCGACTACCTGACCAAAGTAAATGAAGATTGGGCAAAAAAGGTAGGTAAAGCCAGCGCGGTTAACTGGCCTGCAGGTTTAGGCGGCAAAGGTAACGAAGGGGTTGCCGGCTTAGTTAAGCAAACCCCTGGTGCAATAGGTTACAACGAGCTGGCTTACGCCATTCAAAATAAAATGCCTTATGCGTCTGTTCAAAACAAATCGGGTAAATTTATCACGCCGACACTTGCTACTACTACAGCATCAAGCAATGTTGAGCTCCCTGCAAATGCCGAAGTATCATTAACAAATACAGATAATCCAAAAGGTTACCCTATCACCAGCTTTACCTGGGCTCTTATTTATAAAGACCAGAATTACAGCAACCGCTCGATGGCAAGGGCTAAAATGCTGCTGCAGTTAATGTGGTACAACATTCACGAAGGACAGAAAAATTGTGAACCTTTAAATTATGCCCCACTTTCAAAATCAGCCTTAAAGGTTGCTGAAAAACTTTTAAAATCAGCCACTTACGGCGGGAAAGCGATATTATAATGTTGATTTACTAAACTATCTGTTTATCAGCTTTTAAGTAATAAAACACAATTGCCAGTCCCATAAAACAGGGGACTGGTATTTGTGTTAAATAACAAACCCCAAAATTTGTGAAACATAAAAGATTAGACCTTTCGTACAGCCAAATGAAATGGGAAACCGTTTTTAAGCGTGTACTGTGGATAATGAGCGCGATTTTACTGGTACTGGTTATCGGTATCCTGGTAACACTTATCGTCCAATCTATGCCGTCAATTAAATCCCTGGGAATAAAATTTTTGTGGGGCAAAATATGGGACCCGGTTAATAATATTTACGGCGCCTATCCTTTTTTGATCGGCACCATACTTACTTCATTTACAGCCTTAATTATTTCGATACCTTTTTCATATGCTATCGCCATTTATCTTGGAGAATATAATCCTAAAGGGTGGCTGTCAAATTTGCTGAAAAATACCATCGAGTTGATAGCGGCCGTGCCATCGGTTATTTACGGTTTCTGGGGATTATCTGTTTTGGTTCCCGTCATACGATCATTCGAAGCGAAAATTGGCGTGGCGCCGTACGGGGTAGGCGTTTTTACGTCATCGCTTGTATTGGCGGTCATGATCATTCCTTATGCGGCGTCTTTAGGAACATCGTTAATACGCATGGTGCCGTCGCCTTTAAAGGAGGGCGCCTATGCGCTTGGGGCAACCCGTTTTGAAGTTATCCGCAGTGTTATTTTACCTTATACCCGTTCGGGGTTATTTGCCGGTATCCTTTTGTCGCTGGGCCGCGCCCTTGGCGAAACCATGGCCGTGGCTATGCTGATAGGTAATACCAGCGCAATTGCTCATTCGATAAAGGATGCTTTTTTTGGCCCGGGTAATACCATGGCCAGCGTTATTGCCAACGAATTTACCGAAGCCGACCACACTGTATATCTATCGGCGTTAATTGAGCTCGGCCTGGTATTGTTTGTAGTTACGGTGATCATCAACCTGATCGGGAAAAAGATAATTACGAAATACACTAATAATTGACGGAATGGACGCAAGATTAAAAGTAAGAAACACCAAGAGCATTGTATTCAAATCAATAATAATTTTTTTGGCCTTTGTTATCACTATCCCGTTAATTATCATTTTGCTGTACATTATTAAGCAGGGTGTAACGCAGGTGAACTGGCATTTTTTGACCCATGTACCAGCACCCGTAGGCGAAACCGGTGGCGGTATCAGCAACGCGCTTTTGGGCAGCATAATAATTGTTGCTTTATCGTCATTAATTGCAATACCCACTGGCATATTAACCGGGATTTACCTGAGCGAGAATGCGACTACCAGGCTGGCCTATTATGCCGGTTTATGTGTTGATATATTGCAGGGCGTACCTTCTATTGTAGTGGGTATGGTAGTGTATTTTTGGATCGTAAAACCGCTAGGTACTTTTTCGGCATTATCAGGCAGCGTGGCTTTAGCCATTATGATGCTGCCGATCGTCATCCGGTCGACCGAGCAAACGCTAAAATTACTTCCTGATTCGCTAAAAGAGGCAGCCCTTTCATTGGGTGTGCCCTATCACCGGGTGATCTTAAAAGTTATCGTACCATGCGGTTTTGCCGGAATTTTATCCGGAATAATGCTTTCGGTAGCCCGTATTGTCGGTGAAACCGCGCCGTTATTGTTTACAGCGTTTGGCAATCCTTATTTATCGGCCGCCATCACAAAACCAATGCAAAGCTTACCTTTGCTCATATTTAATTACGCTACCAGCCCTTATGACGAGTGGCATAACCTGGCCTGGGGAGCGTCGTTTATATTATTAATGTTTGTATTGCTATTAAATATATTTACCAAGTTGATCACAAGAAAATGGAACATTCAGTTATAAGCGCCTCAAATTTTAATGCCTGGTTTGGGGATAATCACGCGGTAAAAGATGTTTCGATAAAAATAGAAAAGAACCAGGTGATAGCTGTTATGGGCCCATCGGGCTGCGGTAAAACAACATTTTTACGCTGCATTAACCGCATGCACGAACTGGTTCCCGGCGCGAGAACCGAGGGTATGCTGAAGCTTTATGCGGATGATATCTACACCATGAACCCCATTTACGTTCGGTATAAGATCGGTATGGTGTTTCAGCGGCCAAACCCGTTCCCTAATTTGAGCATTTACGATAACGTGGTGGCGGGCTATAAATTAAACGGCCTTAAAATTCCTAAGGTTGAAATGGACCATATTGTTGAGAAGTCATTAACATCAGCGGCCTTATGGAATGAGGTTAAGGACTCACTGCACAAAAAGGGCACCTTCCTTTCGGGTGGGCAGCAGCAGCGCTTGTGTATAGCACGGGCTATCGCTATGGAGCCAGAAGTAATCCTGTTCGATGAACCAACCTCGGCGCTTGACCCGATCTCGACGTCGAGCATTGAAGCTTTGTTTCATGAATTAAAGGCTAATTATACCCTGATTATTGTAACACACAATATGCAGCAGGCCGCCCGCGTAAGCGATAAAACAGCATTTTTTTACCTGGGCGAGCTGGTTGAATTTGATAACACCAGGCAAATGTTTACCGCGCCTAAAGATAAACGAACGCAAAATTATATTACGGGAAGATTTAGTTAGGGTTGGTTGAAGGTTGTAAGTTATAGGTTGTATATATACAACTTTGTATAAAAGACAAAGAACAGATAGTTGAATAGTTAGTGTAATTTATAAGTTGGGAGTTATGACAGATTTTGCCTGCAACTTACAACCCACAACCTACAACTAACACAAATAAAAAATTATGACACCATTAGAGAACGAAATTAACGCGCTAAAGAAGGAATTGATAAGTATGTGGATATTGGTCCAGTCGCAGTTGAACAAGGCGAAAGAGGCCATGGTACAATTTGATAAAGACCTGGCACGTGAGGTTTTGGTTAAAGAAAAAAGAGTGAATTCATTCGAGCTAAAGATCGACAGGGACTGTGAAAATATTTTTGCGCTTCATTGTCCGGTAGCTGTGGATCTGCGGTTTTTACTCGCTGCCCTTAAAATAAACACCAATCTTGAGCGTATCGGCGATATAGCTGCCGGTATAGCGCTATATGTTGTTGAATCGGCGGTAAATTTTGATGTGAAAGCATTAGAAAGTACCTCGATACTGCGGATGTATGACGAAGCGGTTAATATATTGATAGACACCCGCTCCGCTTTTGAAAAAGAAGACACCGTGCTTGCCCGCAGTATATTCAAAAGAGATGATGTTTTGGATGCGATTAATATGAACGCCCCGGAAGTGATAGGGGAGCTGATCAAAGCGAATATGAACAACATGCCCGAAGCATTGTATATGCTGTCGATCATCCGCAAGCTCGAACGCGTAGGCGACCAGTCGAAAAATATAGCCGAGGAGATTATTTTTTATGTTGAAGCGAAAATATTAAAGCACTTCGAAAGCGGGAAACGTAGGGTAGAGGGGGAGGAATAATTACGATTTACAATTTAAGAATTACGATTGATGATTGTGATAGAATTGGCGGGATGATTCCCGCCTTTTTTGTTTCGGGTTTTTTGTCATCTTGAGCGTGAGCGAAAGATCTTCTGCGCCTGATAGGTAATTCTGCAACTTTCACATTGAAAAGATTCTTCACCACGTTTAGAATGGCAACGGTGCTTATGCACCTTCTATCCTAAAAATCGTGGTATAAATTCCGGAAAGTACTGCGGAGGCCGAAGGTAAAGAGCGCGGTTTTTTTACTCGTTAAAGCGTTCCCTTCATCGCGCAACAGTCCACCAAGTTCGAGGCGAAGGTTGTATTTGGGATTAATTAGGAGAGATACAGTCCCTTCGGCGTAATACAGGTGGGTAGGTATCCCCTGTCCCACGGAAGTGGCGGATACAGACTGTGTAAACGGTTGGGTAAGATCGCGGCCATAATTCATATTTGCCGGGTCGAGGCCATACTTCGCATAATTCAGTTGTCCCATAAAATCAAACCGTCCCGCCGAATAGTTAAGTATCCCGATCAACTCCCTGAAATTCGCGCCAAGCGGATCGCCTAACGGCTCACTATACTCGGTATAGTTGGTTATCAGCTGGTTACTTTGATAGGTATAGGGTTTAACCGTATTGTATTCGAACAGAAAATTAAGACTGTTAACGCTAAACATGTCGGCGCCGCGGATGCCTAGCTGTACCCCGTTGGTATTATTAGTATTACCATTTGAAAAGAAGTCGCCTGCGTTAAAACGGTCGAGCAGCAACTGGCCGTAAACAGCGGTCTTATCAAATATTTTATACTTCCCGGTAAAACCGGCCAGCACATTATCCGGCTGGGATGACGGGCCGAGTGAGCTCGAATAAATCAGCGGGTTTATATAATTCACATCAAAACCATGAAACTGTCCCTGGTCATTCGCTTCTTCAGTTATCACTGCGTTGAAAAAGCCAAGTGACAGCCGGTTGTTTACATTCCAGTCGAGGTAATGGAAAGCGGCCCATTTGCGGCGATTATTGGTAAAAGAATCAAACTGTTTTGCCGTGGCATCCTGCAGATAAGCCCACATCATCATATACTGCACCTTGCCCAGGTTCGCGGTTAAACGCAATAAAGGGTAATTGGCAGCAAAATCGGATAGCAGCAGCGAACGGTAGCCATCGCCGATAAATGTTTTGTCTTCGCCAAGCGTGATATTCAGCTGTTTTATGGGCGTATATGAAATGATGGCGGTAACATACGACCAGTCTTTTGATGAATTGATGGAATTGTGTACGTAGGCCTGGCCCGGTACAAAATTGACCTTATTGATATAATCGTTCAGATAATTGGCAAACTTGCCCTGGTTTTCGTACCCGCTGGTATAAAAGTAAAACTTAGTGCCAACCGTGCCGCCAAACTGGTAACCGCGTGTGTTAAGATCAGTGGTGCTTTTGCCTGAAAAGTCGTGTCCTAACTGGAGATCGGGCAGGTAATCGCCAAAAAAAGTATATTCTTTATTCGTTTCATCAAACAAATGTTCATTAAATAATTTCCTGAACACCCATGATTTACGGTTGCTATCAACCCCGCGCTGCATGATCGCATTATAAGTTGGCGTGAGCGAACTGTCAATCAAAAACGGCCTTAATGAAGTATGAAGGGAACTACTAACCGAATAAAGTGTCGAATTAAATTTTTGGTTAAGCTGGTACGAAAGGGGTAAGTAAACCGTCTGCGACCTGCTCACCTGTACCGAAAACAGGATAACCCCTAGCAATAATGTTATTTTTTTAACAGGTAAAAAGACGGTATTTTGCATTGCAGCAAAATAAGCGTTATTTATGGGTAAATAAAAATGATTTGTTGCAAGCAGAACTACTGCGATAGTGAAGGGGCAACCAATAGGCGGATGTATTTTGCGATTTTTTGGCACAGCTCTAACTTTCCTGTATGGTTACCGCGGCCAGGTTACCCTTTAAAAAACTGCAAGATTTATAGGAGGGATGCTTTTTAATACATTATTTTTGCCGGCTGCTAAAGGGCACGTGCGTTTAAAATTGTTAAAAGTTGTTAAGCCACAGTAGTTTTTTTAAAATAAGTGTTAAAAATCGTGATATTTACCCTTCGATAAAACCATTACTTATCATCCATGCAATACAAAAAAATCAATAATCTTTTCGGCTGGCTTTGCTTCGCGATCGCGTCAGTTACCTATATTTTAACGCTTGAGCCATCCGTAAGCTTTTGGGACTGCGGCGAGTTTATTTCGTGCGCGTACCGCTTACAGGTAGCGCATCAGCCGGGATATCCGCTGTTTGCTATGCTCGGAAAGGCATTCTCGCTGCTGTCAATGGGCGATAATGCCAAGGTACCCTACTTTACCAATATGGGCTCCGCCCTGGCCAGCGGCGCTACAATCATGTTCCTGTTCTGGACCATTACTGCGCTGGCCCGAAAAATGCTGAATAAATCCGGCGAGGCTATTGAGCAGTCAAATATGATACTGATTATAGGCGCCGGTTTGGTTGGCGCACTGGCATTTACCTTTACTGATACTTTTTGGTTCTCGGCTGTGGAAACCATTGTATTCGCGCTGTCGTCGCTTTGTACGGCTATTGTGTTTTGGGCCATATTAAAATGGGATGCCCATGCCGACGAACCCGGCGCAGACCGATGGTTGTTATTTATCGCTTATATCATTGGTTTGTCGATAGGAATACACTTGCTTAACCTGTTAACCATACCTGCTATATCGCTGGTGTATTATTTCCGCCGCGGCCGGAATGTTACTGTCCGCAACGCCTTCATAACTTTATTGATCGGCGTGTTTATACTTGTGTTTGTGCAATATGGTATCCGGGGTTATACTGTAAAAATAGCGGCTTATTTCGATCTTTTCTTTGTGAATACGCTGGGTCTCGGATTTTGGAGCGGCGCATTCTTCTTCCTGCTGATCATTGTAGCCGCTTTGGTTACGGGGATATGGTACAGCATCAAGTACAGAAAACCGTTGCTGAACCTCGCGCTTTTATGCGTAGCCTTTATTTACTTCGGATATAGCTCTTTTGCCTATATACCTATCCGCGCCGCCGCAAGTCCGGATCTGGATAATTCGCATCCGGATAACGCGTTTATTCTTTACGGTTATTTAAACCGGGTTCAGTATGGCGAAAACCCATTATTATTCGGACAGTATTTTGATGCTAAGGTTGTTGACCAAACAGAAGGCAACATTATTTACCGCAAGGGAGAAACAAAATACGAGAACGCCGGCAAAAAAACCAATTATGTTTACGACCATACCACCATACTGCCGCGTATGTACAGCGCCGAGGGCCAGGACCCGCAATTTTACCGCCAATGGCTGCAAATGGGCGAAGGGCAGTCACCCAATTTTGGTGATAACCTTAAATGGATGTTCAGCTGGCAGATATACCAAATGTATGTAAGATACTTTTTATGGAATTACGTAGGACGCTATAACGATATGGATGGCCAGCAAAACATGACCGGTATCGACGGCAACTGGACAAGCGGTATCCGCGACAATCATAAAAATTTGCCGAAATCAGTAATTGACGGCACTACTTATACGCCATTATTCGCATTGCCATTTATCATTGGTTTATTGGGCGCTGTTTATCATTTCCAGCGTAAAAAGCGCGATGCTCTTGTGGTGCTGCTGCTTTTCTTTTTTACCGGAATAGCTATTGTAATGTATGTTAACCAGCCAAGTATCCAGCCGCGGGAAAGGGACTATTCGTATGTCGGCTCGTTTTATGCCTTTGCCATCTGGATAGGCTTGGGGGTAATAGCACTTGCTGAGCTTATCGGAAAAAAAATAAATCCAAAGGTTGCCGCTATTGGAGCCACTGCCGTTTGCCTCCTGGCAGCTCCTGTGTTAATGGCAAAAGAAGAATGGAAGGCACACGACCGCTCCACCAAAATGACGCCTCATGATATGGCTTATAATTACCTCATATCGTGCCCGCCGAACGCCATTTTATTTACATACGGAGATAACGATACCTACTCGCTTTGGTATGATCAGGAAGTGGAAGGCATCAGGCCGGATGTGCGTATTGTAAACCTGAGCTTGTTTACAGGCGATTGGTATATCCATCAGATGCAGTCAAAAATGAACGAATCGGCCCCCCTGCCGATTACAATGCCATACGATAAGTATAAGGAAGGCGTGCGCGACATTATTTATTTTGACGACAAAAAGATCCCGGGTTCAGTTGAAGTTAAGGACGTATTTGATTTTATTTCATCTGATGATAAACGTACCCAGGTGCAATACCAAAGCGGCGAATATGGCAATTTCCTGCCAACTAAAAACTTTAAGATAACGATTAACCCTGTTGATGTGCTGAAAAACCATGTCATCACACCTGATCAAAAAGATAAGCTTGCTGCCGTAATGGAATGGAAATACACTTCCAACTATGTGACCAAAGAAAACCTGGCCATACTGGATATCCTGGCCCATAACAATTGGGTAAGGCCGATTTGCTTTACAACAACCATCGGCAACGAAAACCTGGTTGGCTTACAGCCTTACCTGTACAAAGAAGGCTTTACCTATCACCTGATACCTTTTAAGCCCGATACGACAACAAAGGACCAATTGGGCAAAACAAATAGCCTGGTGATGTATAACAACATGATGACTAAGTTTAAATATGGCAATTTCAAAACAGCTAAATATTTGGATCATGAGTCAACTACCATGTTTTACCCGGTTATGATAACCACTTTTCTTGACCTTGCACAAGGATTGATCAAAGACGGCCATCCCGACCTGGCGCTAAAAGCCCTGCATAAATATGATGCGGAAATGCCTGATATAAATCCAGGCCTGGAAGTAGTTGACCGTAAAATATTTATGGCGCAAACCGCCTACTTATTGCACGACTCGGTTTTAGCCAACAAGTTTATCACAAGCGTGGATAGTTACATAACCGATCAGCTCGACTATAACTATTACCTGCTGCAAAATAGTTCAGGCAATTTGAATGTGCGCGATGTACAGTACGGCGCTTCGTTTTTAAATGGAATGATCGCTATGACCACTGAAAATCATCAAACCGCGCTTAACAACAAGCTGAAAGCGCAATTAAAAGATTACGAAACAAAATTCTCTGCTATTTTAAGACAGCAATAAAACAAAATGCTATAAAAGCTGACAGCCTCATATTTATGGGGCTGTTTTTGTTTATGGATTTTTTTCGTGGCAATAGTATAAGCTGTATCATTTGTGAAGAGATACAACAGATACAGTTGATACAATAGATACAGTTGATACAACAGATACAGTTGATCAAATAGAAATAATTGCCTAAAGATCAACGACTTAATAAAATTATTAAAATTAATTTTGATATTTTAATAATCAATCGTAATATTGCGATATACATGGGACTAACAAAAACAGAAATATTCACCGACGAGCAAAACAGGCTGGCCGTTATGCTGAAGGCATTGGCGCACCCGGCCCGTATTGCTATCCTGCAGCAGATCATCAACGTCAACGCCTGCATCTGCGGCGACCTTGTCGATGAGCTGGGCCTGGCGCAGGCCACTATATCGCAGCATTTAAAGGAACTGAAAACCGCAGGGCTGATACAAGGCGCCATTGAGGGCGTAAGCGTATGCTATTGTATTGAGCCAAAAGCATGGAAATTGTTGAGCAGCCAGCTGGGCGAATTTTTTAGCTTATATAAAGAACCGGCTAATTGCTGTTAAAAAAAATTGAAGCAATCAATCGTAATATCGCAATAAACAAATGAGATCATGAATAAAGTAGAAGCCATCACCTGGAAAAAATTTAAAGACGCCTTATTGCAGCACCCCGAACTTGATCTGCTAATTCAATATGCTGACGGTAAATTTGTAGATGCCGCTTATCATATCACCGAGATCAAACAGGCGCCCATCACCTCCGTCGATTGCGGCGGCGTGATGAATGCCTGGACAGAAATTATCGTGCAGCTGTGGGTACCCGAAGGTCAGCAGCAACTACGTTCCATGAAAGTAAAAAAAGCTTTATCTATTGTCGGGGTCGTAGAAAAGATGCTGCCGCTTGATCCAAACGGAACGGTAAAAATAGAGTTTGGCAATTCCGAATTTGATACCCGCCAAATGTTCCCGAATGAAATGACGGCTGACAGTGAAAGCCTTGTTATTGACTTGCGCCCGGATGCCGTACAGTGCAAGGCCATCAGTCGTGGCGGAAGTTGTGGTACAAGTGATAAAGGTGAGGAATGCTGCGCGCCTGCTGCCAGCGAAAAACCGAAAGTAGAATTAAAAAACCTGGCCATAGCGGCAGAAGCTTGCTGCACACCCGGCGGAGGCTGCTGCTAAAACAAACCTGATGATAACACATCACGCGCAACATTATAAGGATCAGGTAATCGCTTTGCTGGCCGCTGAAAAGTTGCCGGTTGCAGACCTGCCGGACACGCTGGATAATTTCGTTGTAGCTATTGAAGATGCGGCAGTTATCGGCGTTGCAGGTTTAGAGATATACGGCAATTATGGCCTGTTACGCTCATTAGCAGTGAGCGCGGACTACAGGGGCAGAGGAATAGCGGCCAAATTGCTCGGGCGGGTAGAAGCGCTGGCTGCTTCCAAAGCATTAACGGAAATTTACTTATTAACAGAAACTGCGCCGGGTTATTTCGGGAGCAAAGGTTACGTGAAGATCATAAGGGCCGATGTGCCTGCCGAAGTACGGCAATCATCTGAGTTTAGCCGTGTTTGTCCTCAGTCTGCTATTGTCATGAAAAAGAACATATAAACCTGAATACTGCAAGAGAAGTTCAGGGTTATGTATAAGGAGGGTAATAGACAGTTTGGGATTTAAAAAAATGTACAAAAAAGAGATGAGTGCTAACAATTGCACGCCTGCGTCCGAAAGAAAAAAATTAAGGTTTTTAGACCAATACTTAACTTTGTGGATATTTCTTGCCATGGGAGTGGGCGTTGCTTTGGGTTATTTTGTACCGGGCACAAAAACATTGATCAATTCCTTCCAATCCGGAACGACGAACCTGCCTATTGCCATAGGTTTGATCCTGATGATGTATCCGCCTTTTGCTAAAGTAAGGTTCGAAGAATTGGGCCGTGTATTCAAAAATGTCAAAATTCTATCGCTGTCGCTGGTCATGAACTGGATCATCGGGCCGGTGCTCATGTTTTCCTTATCGATTATTTTTCTTCGGGATCATCCCGCGTATATGATAGGCTTAATTATGATCGGTTTGGCAAGGTGTATTGCGATGATTATCGTTTGGAACGAACTTGCCGATGGCAATCGTGAATACGCAGCCGGGCTGGTAGCTTTTAACAGTATCTTCCAGGTCCTTTTTTACAGCCTGTTTGCCTGGATATTTATAACCATCCTGCCGCCGTATTTCGGCCTGACCGGATTGCAGGTGGACATCGGTATAGGGCAGATAGCAAAATCCGTATTTATTTACCTGGGTGCGCCCTTTATAGGCGGATTCCTGACACGGCATATTTTACGTAAGGTAAAAGGCAACGAATGGTACACATCAGTTTTCATTCCTAAAATAAGTCCGGTAACATTAATTGCGTTGTTATTTACCATTCTCGCCATGTTCAGCTTAAAAGGTGACTTGATCGTTCACATCCCATTTGATGTGGTGCGCATTGCTATCCCGCTGGTCATTTATTTTATCATCATGTTTATGGTAACGTTTACCGCTGGTTACTGGCTCGGTGCAGATTATTCACAAAATGCGGCGCTGTCGTTCACTGCCGCGGGTAACAATTTTGAATTGGCTATTGCTGTTTCGATAGGCGTGTTTGGTATTAATAGCGGGGAGGCCTTTGCAGGGGTTATCGGGCCGTTGGTTGAAGTGCCGGCTTTGATTGCCCTTGTGAATGTAGTCTTTTGGTTAAGAAAAAAATATTATACGCCTAAAATTCAAACGCATATATGAAAAATATTTTGGTACTATGCACCGGTAACAGCTGTCGCAGCCAGATAGCCGAAGGGTATTTAAGGCATTTTGCAGGCGATAAAGCCGCTATTTATAGCGCCGGTATCGAAACTCATGGCGTTAACCCCAAAGCCATACAGGTAATGGCGGAGGACGGTATCGACATTAGCCGCCACACCTCAAACAATGTCGGTGAGTATGCGGATATTCCTTTTGATGATGTGATAACCGTATGCGATAACGCGAAAGAAAACTGCCCATGGTTCCCAACCACGGCCGAACGCTTTCATCATAACTTTACCGATCCCGCAAGGGCAACCGGCACCGCCGGACAGGTAATGGATAAATTCAGAACAGTTCGTGACGAAATAAAAGCTTACGCAGAGGATTTTGTTAAGACACATTGTAATTAGAGTCAGGAAGGAAGAACCGATGCCGGCTGGCGTCCTTTTTTTATTATTCGCGGGTTTTGCGGCGGTGGTTGCGTGCCAGTATTAACCCGAGCGCGGCGCCCACGCCCATACCTATAGCCAGGTTATGCACCACAAAACCAATACCCACGCCAACAGCCAGGCCGGCGGCATAAAATAACAGGGTGGTTTTGTTCATTTTGTAAAGATAGTTTTTGGCAAGATAACCGTGAATGAATGTTAATCGTGAAATTAGAAATTATAAATATATTTATAAAGGTAAAACCAAAAAAGTATATACCAATTACTCGTGGTTAAAGTAACCTAAAGTATCGGCAAGAATGAAGGAGTATACAATCGACGAACGAAAACTCGTTTTTGGCAATGGGAATACGCTGGAATTTGATTTCGCAATAATGAAAGTGATTGACCAGAATGAGAGGATTTATGTTATGCTTGATGTTTTCGGAGACAATTTTTATAATCAAAATATTTTTGCAGTATCTGGTTCAGGTGAACTGTTGTGGCAAATTGAAAAATCAAATGAATTGGATTCAATTGGCCACTGTCCATTCATAGACTTTGAAATAACCGAAAGCTTACTAATTTCATGGAACTGGTGTGGATTTAGGTTTAGAGTGGATATCAACAACGGCAAAATCGTTGATTCTACATTTACCAAATAAGAACCCTTTAAGTTAATTCAAGAAGCATCATTGGGTAAATTGGAAACTGCTATCGACTATGAACCATTCAAAACTCCAGCGGCCCCAGCCTTCGCATATTTTTCATAATCAGGTATTGCCGGTGCCTAAGGTACCGGGTAGGATGGGTAGCCGACCATTTGAGCGGACTGGGAAATATCACCGCAATAGCGGCGGCTTCGTGGTTGGTTAAGTCGGATGCCGGTTTATTAAAATAGGCTTGTGATGCCGCTTCAACACCATAAATGCCGTCGCCGATTTCAATCACGTTAAGGTAAACCTCCATAATGCGCTTTTTGCTCCAGAAAATTTCCATCAGGAAGGTAAACCAGGCCTCAAAACCCTTCCGCACAAGCGACCTGCCCGGCCATAGGAATACATTTTTTGCAGTTTGCTGTGATATGGTGCTGCCGCCGATGAGTTTTTTGCTATGCGCGTTCTTTTTGATCGCCTTTTCAATGGCGCTGAAGTCGAACCCATGGTTTTCCAGGAAAGTTTGATCCTCGGCGGCTACGGCGGCACGTTTCATCGGGTCGGCAATGTCGTCAAAGCTTTTCCAGCGTTTGTCAATTTTCCACTCCTTTCCGGCGGCTTTGCGCTCAAACCCCCGTTGTATCATCAAAAGCGTAACCGGCGGGTTCACAAACCGGAAAAGGATAACCGCCAAAATACTGCCGCCCACAAAAAATATCAACACCAGTTTAACAATGCGCCATATCAGCCTGGGTAATCCGCCTTTGATCATATAAGCCCCCTCTAAATCTCCCCCGGTAGGGGAGACTTTTTACCTGCAAGGTAAAAAATTCCTTACACAAAAAAAGTGTTGAGCTTTCGCAAAACACTTTTGGTTAATTTCTATTTTAAGTCTCCCCTACCGGGGGAGATTTAGAGGGGGCTTTACTCTGCCACCACCTCAAACGGAACCCTAACCTTCACCTCTTTGTGCAGGTTAATATTGGCAATATACTCGCCAACAAATTTTGGTTCCTGGTCAAAAGTAATACGACGACGGTCAACCTCAAAGCCTTCTTTTTTCAAAGCGTCGGCTATTTGAATGGTATTGATAGCGCCGAATATTTTGCCTGTTTCGCCGGCTTTAGCACCTATAGAAAGTTTAACACCTTCCAAACGGGCGGCAATAGCATCGGCATCCTTGCGGATCTTATCCTGTTTAAACTGCGCCTGCTTCAGGTTCTCGGCCAGCACCTTGCGGGCCGATTCAGTAGCCTGTATGGCATAACCCTTTGGGATAAGGAAATTACGGCCATAACCTGGTTTAACGTTTACTACATCGTCTTTATCACCGAGGTTTTTTACGTCTTGTTTTAAAATAACTTCCATTATATCTGCCTCCTGATTATTTTAATGAATCTGTAACATACGGCAATAAACCGATATGGCGCGCACGCTTAACAGCCTGGGCCACCTTACGCTGAAACTTTAACGAAGTTCCGGTTAAACGGCGCGGTAAAACCTTACCCTGGTCGTTTATGAATTTCAATAAAAAGTTTGCGTCTTTGTAGTCGATATACTTAATACCGTTCTTTTTAAAACGGCAGTATTTTTTACGTGTATCCTCCACTTTGGGAGCGGTAACGTATTTAATTTGTTCGTTTGCCATTAGCTTGCAGCCTCCTCTGTTTTAACTGGTTTCTTTTGGTTGAATGCGCCGCTGCGTTTTTTCTCATTATACGCGATGGCATGTTTATCCAGCGAGATAGTGAGGAAACGCAAAACGCGCTCATCGCGCCTTAATTCAATCTCCAGTTTGTTAATTAATTCACCCGGAGCCTTAAATTCAGTTAAGTGATAGTACCCTGTAGTTTTCTTTTGAATAGGGTACGCAAGTTTTCTCAAACCCCAATTATCCTCCTGGACAATTTCGGCTCCGTTATCAGTAATGAATTTGCTGTATTTAGCTATAGCCTCCTTATCAGTTTCAACTGATAACAACGGGGTTAGAACGATCACGATTTCGTACTGTTGCATTGTTATACTTGATTTTTAATTATTTACCCGCTATTACGGGGCTGCAAATATAGGGAGATTTTTGTTATTATCAAACAGTAAATTGAGTTCATTTATACTGAGAATGATATTTGTTTTGACTAAGCGGTTGTAGCGAGGGCAAGGGTAGAATATACTATGGATAAGATGGTGTGTGGGTATAGGTATCATTATAGGCATGTTATGAATGAGAACTGGTGTGTTTACGATTATGGTTGTAGTTATGGTTATGATCAGGGTGAGAATGAGGAATAGAATGAGAAGGGGTAAGAGGGTAAGGATAATAAATTGAGCGAAGCGCATAATATTCCCCAACCCTCTATTTTGCCTGCAAAAAGAGAGGGTGGTCAAGCGTAGCGATGTCCCGATAGCTATCGGGAGGGTGGGTAAATATACCCGCGACACCAACGCTAATGCTGCCAACTGCAACTGTCAACTGCAACTACCAACTGCTACTTTAACTTGGGCGCCCGGGCGGGCTATCCGCTCATACTGCACGGGCATAGCCACAATGCCGGTATCCGCTGCTATCCCTGGCGCAAAAATCCTTGATTAGTTAATATAACCAAATTATAACTTACTCATGATATTTCACTACTGCATAATCGGCAAACAATCTTTAATTTCGCCTTCTCTAACTATAAAAACACCATGAACATCCCCAAAACCATAACCATAGCCGCCAAAAGCGCCCATCCATTAACCGTTAACCGATTAGGCTACGGCACCATGCGCCTTACAGGTCCCGAGATATACGGCGAGCCCGCAAACAGGCCCGAAGCCTTGCAAATATTAAAGCAAGCCATAAAAAGCGGCATCAACTTTTTAGACACCGCTGATTATTACGGCGAAGACGTCACCAACCGTTTAATAGCCGAAGCATTATATCCATATCCAAAAGACCTGGTGATCTGCACCAAGGTTGGCGGCGCGCGCAAGCCTGATAAAAGCTGGATACCATTCAATACCCCCGAAAACCTGCGCAGCAGCATTGATAATAATTTGCGTACGCTTAAACAGGAGCAAATTTCCCTTGTGCATTTCCGGGCGATTGCCGGTGCCGGCGCGCCGTTTAAAGAGTCGATGGATGCGATGTTCGAACTGCAAAAAGAAGGCAAAATATTGCATGTGGGCGTAAGCAACGTAACCCGTGATGAACTGCGAACAGCCATGACGATGGGCGAGATAGTCACCGTGGAAAATATGTACGGCCACGCGCAGCGCACCACCCACAAAGCCGGGCACATGGAAAGCAACGGCGGCGAAGAAGTGTTGGATATTTGCGAGCAAAACGATATACCGCTCGTCCCGTATTTTTCACTGTTTTTATCCATGCCGAAAAAAGATGTGCGCATGGCCGAACTAGCAAAGAAATACGGCATCAGTGAAGTGCAGGCGAACATAGCGTGGCTGCTGCACCGCTCACCATGGATATTACCCATCCCCGGCACGTCATCATTAAAACATTTTGAAGAAAATTTAAAAGCAGCCGAAATTCAATTGACGGAAGAAGATATGAAGTTTCTTGATTAATTTACTGTTACATTTGAGAAGACTTAAGAGACTTACGAAGTTTTCAAAACTTCGTAAGTCTAAAATCGTCCCGGAATTTTATTTTAAAACCCATGATAATGCTGTTTGACGAACTGATTATAGACAACCCGCTTTCGCCCTTGTTGGAGTTGTCTCCAACAAGCAACACGAATTTGTCGGATATAGCGCCGCATAGAACAGGTGCAATAACCTTCCTATCCCCCGGCGATGGCGATTCATTTGACGATGAAGAACAGGATGACTGGTCGGACGTAGACGACGAAGATTTCGAAGACATGGCCGAAGACGAAAACGACCTCCACCAAATCGAGCTCGAAAACGACATCCTAGACCCCGACGACGACGACCACCTGCCGCCTGAAGAGGATTTTTAGCACAAAGCAATTTGTCATTGCGAGCGATAGCGCGGCAATCTCGTCGCGTGTTTACGCTTTGCATGCTATGAGATTGCTTTGTCGTTCCTCTACAGCAATGACATGTATATAAAAGGACGAGGGATTTACCAACAATTCGTCAATCCTGTTTTAACATACCCAATTTCTCATTACCTTAGTAGCTGTGGATAATTTTATTGTTTCGGCACGCAAATATCGCCCGGCTACCTTTGAAAGTGTTGTAGGTCAGCAGCATATCACCAGCACGTTAAAAAACGCCATAAAAAATAACCAGCTTGCGCAGGCCTTTTTATTCTGCGGCCCGCGTGGCGTGGGCAAAACTACCTGCGCGCGCATCCTGGCAAAAACCATTAACTGCGAAAATTTGCAGCCTAACGGCGAAGCTTGCGGCGTTTGTGCTTCGTGCCTGTCGTTCCAGAACGGCAATTCTTTTAATGTTCACGAACTGGATGCAGCGTCAAACAATTCAGTCGACGATATCCGCAGCCTGATAGAGCAGGTGCGCATACCGCCCCAGGGCGTACGTTATAAAATATATATCATCGATGAGGTGCACATGCTGTCGCAGGCCGCTTTCAACGCGTTTTTAAAAACACTGGAAGAGCCGCCGCATTACGCCATTTTTATCCTGGCCACTACCGAGAAACATAAAATACTGCCCACCATACTTTCGCGCTGCCAGATATTTGATTTCAACCGCATCCGTGTAGACGATATGGCCGCTCACCTGGCATCCATCGCCCAAAAGGAGAACATCAGCTATGAGGCCGACGGCCTGCATATCATCGCCCAAAAAGCTGATGGCGGCTTGCGCGATGCTTTGTCGATGTTCGACCAGATCGTAAGCTTCTCCGGCGGAAACGTAACCTACCGCTCCGTAATCGATAACCTCAACATACTGGATTACGATTACTATTTTAATGTAACGGATAGCCTGTTAACCGAGGACAGCGCCAAAACCCTGTTGCTTTTTGACGAGATATTGGCCCGCGGTTTCGACGGTGCACACTTCATATCCGGCCTGTCCGAGCATTTCCGCAACCTGCTGGTAAGTAAGGACCAGTCGACATTAAAACTGCTGGAAGTAAGCGAGGGCATAAAAGCCAAATATTTGCAGCAATCGCAGGCGTCAACCGTTTCCTTCCTGCTTTCGGCGATGAACATTGCCAACCAGTGCGATCTGAGCTACAAGCAAAGTAAAAATCAGCGCTTGCAGGTTGAGCTGGCCCTGCTTAAAATGTGTAACCTGGTGTCGGTCTTTAGCCTGGCCGCCAACCCGCTTAACGCGATGCCCGCCATAGGTGAGCAAATAAAAAAAAAACCTGATACGGCAGCAATAGCGCCCGAAAAGCCGGTCAAAGAAGAAACTGTATCCGTTGTCAGCGAGGCGCCACTGGCGTACAATACAGCAAAAAATCAGCCTGAAGATAAACCGCCCGTAAAAGAAGTAAAAGAAGAATCACCTGTCGAAAAGCCAAAGGTGTTTATCCCAAATGCGAACGGCGCCGGCACATCGGTAAAGATCCCGTCGTTAAAAGATATGGGTAAAACTGCCGAAGTGTTGCTCGAAGAAGAAGACCCCTATCTCAAAGGCGATGACAAAGAGGATTTCACGCCCGACCAGTTCCTGCAATGCTGGAGCGATTTCGCCGCGCAGCTCAAAGCTGATGGTAAAAAGAACGCACTAACCATTTTTATCTCAACCCCGCCGACATTGATCGGGCCGAATAGCTATGAAATCGTCGTGGAAAATAAAGTGCAGGAAAACATGTTCCGCGATGAGCGGCCCAACCTGCACAACTTTTTACGCAGCAACTTAAAAAATTACGATATTGAAGTAAGCGTACGCGTGGATGAAAAAGCCGTGGTTAAACGCCCTTACACCGCTTCCGAAAAATTCCAGCACATGGCCGCCAAAAACCCCGCGCTGGTTGATTTGAAAAATAAATTTAACCTGGATTTTGATTAGGCGAGTCCATAGTCGATAGACCATAGCTGTTAAGTAATTAAATTCATTTTTTACCCAAGTTTACCATGGTCCATGGACCATCGACTATGGACTAAAACTACACCACCTGGTTCAAAATCAATACCCCCGCCAATCCAACAACCGACACAATTGATTCCATCACCGACCACGATCGTATGGTGTCCGTTATCGAAAGGTTGAAATATTCCTTAAACAGCCAGAAGCCCCCATCGTTTACATGTGAAAAAGCCAGGCTGCCGGCGCCGATCGACAATACCATTAGGTTGGGGTTTATGCTGGGATCGTGCATCACCATCGACGATAAGATACCCGCAGCCGTTAACCCGGCAACTGTCGCCGAGCCCAAACTAATCCGGATAACCGCTGCGATGATCCACCCTAAAACAAGCGGCTGTAAATTAAAGCTCTGCAAAAGGCTGGAAATACTATTGTTGATGCCGCTATCCGTAAGTACCTGTTTAAACGCGCCCGAGCCGGCGATGATCAGTAATATCAATGAAATATCTTTTACGGCATCCCCATAAATGGTTCCCAAATATTTCATCGTTTTGCCTTGCTTCAGCCCCAAAGTATACGTCGCAACGATAAGTGAAATAAGCATCACAATAGGCGTATCGCCGATAAAAGCGATAAGCTTATGCGTATTTCCTTGCGTATGATCGGTGTTCAGATACAATGTTGTGCCCATTAACAGGATAACCGGCAAAAGCGCTGTTAAAAAGCTGTTGGCAGAGCCGGGAAGTTTTTCCGGCGGCAGTTCTTCCGCCCTGAAAGTGGCTAGTGGTGTGGACGGAATTTTCTTCAGCGTACGGGCAAATAAAGGCCCCGCCAGTATGATTGCCGGGATAGCGAGTATGATCCCGTAAATCAACGTTTTACCCATATTGGCATGGAAGATCAGTACCAGCGCCGAAGGCGAGGGGTGCGGCGGCAAAAAACCATGCGTAACCGACAGCGCCGCCAGCATCGGCAACCCGATATATACCGCCGGAAGTTTATATTTATACACTACCGAAAAGATCAGCGGCACCATCAGCACAAAACCTGTGTTGTAAAACAACGGTATCCCAACAATAAAGCCCACCACCACCAGCGCCCATTGAATATATTTTACGCCGAACAGGTTAACCAATACTTCCGCTATCTTTTGCGCCGCGCCGCTGTCGGCCACCAGTTTTCCGAGCATTGCGCCCAGGCAAATGATGATCGTTATGGTGCCAAGCGTGTCGCCCAGCCCTTTTTGGACCGAGGTGGTTACCTTATCTAACGGAATTCCTAATAATAAGCCCGCCGTTATCGAAACGATCAGGAAGGCCAGAAACGGGTTCACCCTGGCCCAACTCACCAAAACCACGAGTAAAATAATACAGAACAGGATGGTGAGTAATGACATTCAGGTAATCGGTTTAGAAGGCTATCCGACTAATGTAATAACAATATTTGTAATTGGGATTCTTGCCGATAAAATTCTTACTTTTAACGTAAAAACCAAAGCCATGAAACTGATTCCTTATTTAAACTTCCAGGGCAACGCAGAAGAAGTAATGAATATCTATCAAAAAATATTCAACGGCCAAATTCACGATGTAAGCCGATTTGGCGATGCTGATTTCCCCATGCCCGAAGAACAAAAGAGTAAGATCATGCATGGCCGGTTAACATTTGGCGATAATACACTCATGTTCTCCGACGGTATGCCCAACGATAAAATCATTCATGGTGATGGCATTCACCTAAGTCTGCGTTTGACCGATGAAGCACAGTCCCGGTCAATTTTTAACCAGCTTGCCGAAGGCGGCAAAGTTGTAAGGCCAATGGAAAAGCAATTCTGGGGCGCCCTGTTCGGACAGGTAACCGACAAGTTCGGCATCCACTGGATGATAAACTGCGATTTATAAAAGGATTTATGAAAGTAACCCTATTAATATTTTATTCATTTCTTGAAATAAGTCTTACCAATGAACCATTGAACTAATGAACTTCCTTCACCGCCGTAACCCGCGACCCATCCTTACCGCTTGTTTCAAAAATGATCTCCTTATCCGTTAGTTTCGATACCAAAAACGGAAAAGTTCTTTTTTTACCGTCCGGCATGCTTTCGGTATATTGAATGTTATCGCCATCCATTGTAAATCTGCCGTGCGATAAAACCTGGCTATTCCAGGTGATCACAAGATCATGGCTTTTAGTAAACAGGATATTCGGTGCTTGTCGCTGCAACTCGTACCCATTCACGCTGTCGGGTGGGTTGTTCGGTTTTTCAACTTTTATGTATTTCCATTTTCCATAAAGTTGTTCAGGTTTAATGGCGGGCTTACACGATGCAAGGAAAAGTAAAAAGATTGCGGCTGGTATAAAAAAGGTATTTTTCATGGTGATGATGGTAATTTGCCCGAAAATACTAAAATGATTGTCGCAAAGTTCATTTTCCGGGCGTTATTCATTTTACCCATTGCCAGCGCGAAGTAATTCTGTTACTTTTAGCGCCTTTATGATTAAACGAATTTTTATGAAGTACCTATCCGCCGGTAGCAAATTAATTTTAACATTTACATTCGCTTGCCTTGTACCTTTCGGCCTCAGTGCGCAAAATAAACAGCAGTATACGAGTCTGACAGATGCCCTGAGGTCAGGCGGTAGCCTGTCCGGTAATCCCGGCCCGCAAAGCGTAAACTGGACCAACGGCGGGAACAAATATTCATACACAGAAAACGACGAGATCCGTTCGATGGACCCGCGAACGCTGAAGGATGAATTAATTTTCACTAACAAAGGCCTCAATTTCCCTGCGTCGGATAAAGCGTTCAATTATGAGTCATTCCAATGGTCGCACGATTCAAAGCACCTGGTTTTTAAAACCGATTTCAGGTCTATTTATCGCCGCTCGGGTATAGCCGATTATTATATCTACGATTTGGAAAACAAACAGCTTAAACAGGCTGCCAAAGATGCCCGCACTGCCGAGTTATCCCCCGATGGCTCAAAAGTAGGTATGGAACGCAACGGCAACATGTTCGTTTACAATTTCACGACTGGCAAAGAGCAGCAACTAACGCACGACGTGACCAGCGAGAGCGGAATATTCAACGGCCATTACGATTGGGTGTATGAAGAGGAGTTTGGCCAGGCGCAGGCCTGGAACTGGTCGAAGGATAGCCGGTATATTGCTTTCTGGCAGTTCGATGAAAAGCCCGTTCCCGATTTCGAAATGACCAATTATGAAGGGTTGCACCCTGATCGTATCCATATCTCCATCCCCCAGGTTGGCGACCCTAATCCAAAGGTAAAAATAGGCGTGGTCGACGTGGCGTCGGGCAAAAAGGTTTGGCTTGCGCCTGATGAGACCGGCGATTTTTATATTCCGCGCATTTACTGGACCAGCAATCCCGACGTGCTGGCGCTTATGACCCTCAACCGTGCACAAAACCACATGAAGCTTTACTTTTTTAATGTAAAAACCGGTGAGCATCATGTTGTGCTCGAAGAAAAAAATACCACCTGGGTAGCCGTTTTTAACTTTTATACCAACGTTAACGATATGATTTACTTTCCCGAAAATTCGAAAGAGTTTTTCTGGGTGTCCGACCGTTCGGGCTATTACCACATCTACCGTTACGGGTATGATGGCAAACTGCTCAACCAGGTAACAAAAGGCGACTGGGATATGATAAAAGTTTCGGGCATCGACCCTGAAACAAAAAAGATATATTATTTGTCGGCCGAAGATTCAGGCCTCGACCAGCAGTTTTACTCCATTAAATTTGATGGCTCCGCTAAAACAAAAATTTCAACCGTGCCGGGTTTTCATGACATCAACATGTCGCCCAATGCCAAATATTATCTTGAATCATACAGCAATGTCAGCACACCTTTGCATGTGGCGCTTTGCGACGGCCAGGGTAAAACCCTTAAAATGCTCGAAGACAACCACGCTGTAAACGAGTATTTGCAAACGCATAGCTACTCGGCGCCGGAGTATTTTAAATTTAAAACTTCCGACGGTGTAAATCTGGACGGTTATATGATAAAACCATATAACTACGATCCCACCAAAAAATACCCGGTGGTGATGACCGTTTACGGCGGCCCGGAGTCGCACGATGTATTCAACAATTTTTCGACGGATAGCTGGCAGCAATGGCTGGCGCAAAACGGCTACATTGTGGCCAATGTAAATAACCGCGGCATCGCCAATTATGGCAGCGCCTTTATGAAGGTGGTTTATAAGCAACTGGGCAAGTACGAAAGCAACGACTTTGCCGAAACCGCCGGTTACCTCGCTAAAATGCCGTTTGTCGACGGTTCCAAAATGGCTATTATGGGCACCAGCTATGGCGGCTACAGCACCACTTATACCCTGTTAACTCATCCGGGTGTATTCAAGGTAGGCATAGCCAATTCGCCGGTTACCGACTGGCGTTTGTATGATGATGTTTATACCGAGCGTTACATGAGTACCCTGCCCGATAATGAAGCCGGGTATAAAGCAAGCTCGGACATGACCTATGCGGCAAACCTGAAGGATCATTTATTGCTGATCCATTCCATGAGCGATGATAACGTGCACCCGGCCAACACCATGCAATTGCTAACCGCTTTAACCAACGCCGGTAAAGATGCCGAATTGCGCATTTACCCGCCCGGAGCCCATGGCGCGGCCTATAACTGGCAAAGCTATGTCCTGATATCCGATGTAAGCTTCCAGTTTTTGGAGCGCTACTTAAAAGGGAATAATGATCTGCCGAATTTGAATGCGAAATAGGAGGTCGGAAGTCAGACGTCGAAGGTCAGATTTTGACTGCATTCCTTGTCTGAACCATGATTTTTAGGATTTTAAGATAACTAGGATTGACAGCTATAATCCTAAAATCATTTAATCTTGGAAATCATGGTTCAGACAAGTGGTGTAAAATTAGTTATTCGCACTTAAGCTTTTTCTCCACAAATCCGAAATCGAACATCCGAAATCCGAAATTCGGCCTAACTTTGTTTTTCTACCAGAGGAGGATAAAACAGCGATGCCCGATTTTTCACACTTACACGTACATACCCAGTTTTCATTGCTCGACGGCGCTGCCGATATATCAAAGCTGTATAAAAAAGCGGCGGCGGATGGCATGAAGGCCCTGGCCATTACCGATCACGGGAATATGTTCGGCGTGTTTAAGTTTGTGGCCGAAGCCGGGAAGCATAACGTGAAACCCATAGTCGGCTGCGAATTTTATGTGGTGGATGACCGCCATAAAAAACAGTTCACCAAAGAAAAAAAAGATAAAAGATACCACCAGCTGATGCTGGCAAAAAATGCTGAAGGCTATAAAAACCTGGTTAAACTATGCTCTGCCGGGTATATGGAAGGCCTTTACAGTAAATGGCCTCGTATTGATAAAGAACTGATCTTAAAGCATCATAAGGGCCTGATTGCCACTACTTGCTGCCTGGGCGCTTCGGTACCGCAGGCGATCTTAAGAGGCGGTGAAGCGGAGGCTGAAGTGGAGTTTAAATGGTGGCTCGACCTGTTTGGCGAAGATTATTACATCGAACTGCAGCGCCACGATATCCCCGAGCAAAATACTGTTAATGCGGTATTGCTGAAATTTGCCAAAAAGTACAACGTAAAGGTGATCTGTTCAAACGATTCGCATTACGTTGACCAGCAGGATTCAAACGCTCACGATATTTTACTTTGCGTGAATACCGGCGATATGCAGAGCACGCCTATCGCTACAGATGAAGAGGGCGGCAAGGGCTATCGTTTCGGTTTCCCGAACGACCAGTTTTACTTTAAATCGCAGGCTGAGATGGGCAAGCTGTTCGAGGACCTGCCCGAATCATTGGATAATACCAACGAGATCGTCGATAAGGTAGAAGTTTTAAAGCTGAAGCGGGATATCTTACTGCCCAACTTCGTTATTCCGCCTGAGTTTAATATCCATAAAACGGCTGATGCGGATACGCTCAACCAGTGGGAGTATCTTAAACATTTAACTTTCCTCGGTGCTAAAGAGCGCTATATCGACTTGACGCCCGAAGTTGAAGAGCGTATCAATTTTGAATTGTTCACGGTTAAAACCATGGGTTTTGCCGGGTACTTTTTAATTGTAGCTGATTTCATAAAGGCCGGCCGGGATATGGGTGTGTTCATTGGCCCGGGTCGTGGTTCTGCAGCGGGCTCGGTTGTGGCCTATTGTATCGGGATCACCAATATCGACCCGATCAAATATAACCTGCTGTTCGAAAGATTCCTGAATCCCGACCGTAAGTCGATGCCCGATATTGATACGGATTTTGACGACGCCGGCC
>JAQBOH010000168.1 GCA_028288125.1 Mucilaginibacter sp. | reverse complement strand
CAGTAATAAAACGACAACGGCCGGCACTAAAAAGACATAGCGTGTAAGGTTAAATTTCGAAGATCTTTTTGCGTTCATCATGATGATTCTTTTTTTAATGGTTGATATATTGAAATGATTGACAAGCGTTTGGGGCGTGGCGGCAAAACTTACGTTCACCAGGCTGTACTGGTATTGCTTGGCGTCTAATCCTTTGTTTAATATTTTACGGTCGGTAATAAATTCAATGTTTTCGCGCACAGCCTTCTTCATCAGCCAAACGCCAGGGTTAAACCAGTAAAATATGGTGCTTAATTCTGCCAGCAGAATGTCAAGGGTATGCCATTCGTTTACATGCACCTGTTCGTGTAATAAAATAGCCTTTAAATCGGCTGGCTCATATTTGTCCGGGTTAATATAAATGCTTTTCCAGAACGAAAAGGGCCCCTCTTCGCCGGCGAGTACCCTCACCTGGTGGTTATGAATTTGCGCCGGAACTGAATTGCTGTACAACTTAAACAGCGAATATAACTGGCTCAGCAGGCGCAGGGCCAGCAGTGCGGCGCCCGTCCAGAAAATGACTTCTATCCAGTACCAGTAATCAGGCTGTGTAAATGGCTTTATCAGAATATTTGCGGGGGCTTGCCAATTAATAACTACCGCTTGTACCGGTTTGGTAAGTTGCTGGTGGCGCTGGATGAAACCAGACAGGTTTATTTGCGGATAAATGGTGGCAAATAATATCGCGGTAACCAGGTATACCCGGTTGAGTGTGTAAAAAGTAAGATGCCTGAGCACCACGTAATACCCGGCGCAAAAAAGCAGCAGGGCAATATTTACTTTTAGCAGAAAAATAAACAAAGCTGGCATAACTTTATGATTTACGGTTTTCAATCAGTTTGATAATCTCTTTCAGTTCGGTAGCGCTGATCTTCTTTTCGTTCGCGAAAAAAGTAACCAGGTCTTTATAGGAGTTTTGGAAGTAGTCGTTCACAAAACCGCTCATAAATTTCTTTTTGTATTCTTCTTCTTGTATCACCGCGGCGTAGCGATAGGAATTGCCTAGTTTTTCGCTTTTGACAAAACCTTTGCGTTCAAGGTTTTTAATGGTTGACGCCAGGGTAGTATACGGGGGCTTCGGTTCTTCGAGCATATCCAGAAAATCTTTTATAAAACCTACTCCGCATTGCCACACAGCCTGCATGGCTTCCTCTTCTTGTTTTGATAACTTTTCCATATCTTACGATTGTTTCGTAAATCTACGACTAATTCGTAACTATCCAAATTTATTTTTATTTTTTTATCAGGCGCAGCTTAGCTGGCTTATTGTAACCAAAAAGTTACGGACATGTACATTTATTACCGGCTATTTGTTGTCCAATTGAAAGTAATGTTTTAATTTAGATGACTTAATCATGACAATATGCTATTAAATAGAAAAATTATAGCCATGCTTGGCTTATCATCGGTAGTCACCCTGGTGGCGCTTACATCGATGGCTCCGGATAAACCAGGGTATAAAAACGTGAAGGTATTGCCGAAAAATTTGACGCACCAGCAGTTAGGGAAGGTAATGGATGAGTGGGCGCATTCACTGGGAGTGAATTGTGGTTTTTGCCACGTGAGAGATGAGGCGGCAAAAAAAATGGATTTCGCGAGCGATGCAAAGCCTGAAAAAATTGCCGCCCGGCAGATGTACAAAATGATGAATAAGATCAATTCAAAGTTTTTTAAAGCAGAAAAAGATTCACTTGGTATGATGGCCAGAACGGGCATCAACTGTAATACCTGCCATAGGGGTAACCCGCATCCCGAACTTAAAGTTCCGGAAGGCGGCAGAAGAGGGCCGGGTGGACCTGGTGGTCCAGGCGGCGAGAAAAAAGATTAATCATTACAACGACACCCCTTTACCGAGGGGTGTTTTGTTTTACAGCTTAGACTTAATACGATTTCATCTTTCCGCATGAGCAGGCGCAATTGGGATCACTGGCGCCAAGTTTTGTCAAAAAATACTTATAGAAACCAATTCGGTCTTGCATGTTGTAAAGATTATCGCCTTTATCACATTCAACCTCGCCGTTAACAATGTTAATGGTCATACCGAAGCCCGGTACGCGCCCGGTGGATTTATCGGCGGCATTAGGCTGCCATTTGCCGGTCATTACATCGTGGGCCGAAGGCTTATAAGTTTGCGGAGTCATCCAAAAATAAATAGCGGTTTTAAACGCGGTTACCGGGTCGGTTTCAACCAGTTCGGGGTTATTGAGCAATATTTTTTTGTCGCCAAAGATACAATCGGCTGCATAGCCATAATTACCATTATAGCTTAGCTGCATAGGGCCGCGCCCATAGTACTTTTTGCCCGGCGCGGCGGGATAGGTATCGTTTGGGTTGATATATGGCAGCGAAGTATTACTTTCATGCCTGAACATTAAACCATCGTTGTATTTTCCATTTTCGCCGTGCCTGGTTTCGTGGGCGATATGGGCAAAAAACGCGGCCAATTCCTTTTTGCAGGTTTGCAGGCTGCCTTCAGTACAAAAGTTGCCGTAGTCAATCACGTAGCTGCTGTCGCGGCTTTTTTTGGCCCAGTCTTCGTTCCAGTCCGGATCCTGACGCACTATCGAAGATCTACCGGTGCTTTTAACCGTTCGGGTAAACTGGTAAACCGACGTGGCCCTGCGTGCGACTTTTACCTGTATAGGGGCCATCTCCTTAATCGCTTTCATAAAAGCGGCGTAGCTGTAAAATTTGTCGCGCTGCGGAAAAAGATTGTTAAACTGCTTTTCGCTTAAGAAGCTTTGCACCGTATTTTTTTGAATACCGCAAATTGCCGGGCTTTTAGCGGTGCTGCCACATTTAAAACTAAATAGTAACATGGCTGACAGTACGAAAATGCCCTTGATAAATTTCTTAATTCGGATTTCGGATTTCGGAAGTTTGCTTGCCATAGAGCGCGACTTGAAATTTGGTAATAATACGTTAAAATTAAGTAACGTTGAAAAGCAAATATGGTGTTGCCTGGAAATCATATTCTTTTATCCAAATTGAAATCTGAAATCAAAACCTTAAATTCGAAATCGAAATTCCGAAATTTGAAATGAAAATTTATACTAAAACCGGCGATAAGGGGTTCACCTCGTTAATTGGCGGTACGCGCGTTGCCAAACATCATATCCGTATTGAAAGCTACGGGACGGTTGATGAGCTTAACTCATACATCGGCCTGGTAAGCGACCACGATATTGCGGCCCGCCACAAGGAAATATTAAAGCAGGTGCAGGACAGGCTGTTTACCATCGGGTCGTCCCTGGCTTCCGACCCGGAAAAATCAAAGATGATCATTCCGGACCTGCATATGGCCGATATTGAATTGTTGGAGAAGGAAATGGACCTGATGAATGAACAATTGCCAGAGCTGAAGCATTTTATTTTGCCCGGGGGCAGCAATGCGGTGTCGTTTTGCCATATCGCACGATGCGTATGCCGCCGGGCCGAACGATTGACTGTTCACCTCGCCGAAGAGAGCACGGTTGACGAAAAAGTAACCATTTACCTGAACCGCCTGAGTGACTACTTGTTCACTTTAGCCAGAAAGGTGGGGCACGACCATAATATACCTGAAAATCAATGGATTCCCAGGATATGATTGTTTAAAGCAAAAAAGGAATTAAAACAGGCAAAACTAATCTGCTTTATGAGCCGTAAAAGCCAAATCAACTAAATCAAAAAAAATATTGATAATCAACTTAAAAATATTATACTTTTGCGAAAAATTAAATTACCTGATTAATATAAATAAATAAATATGTATTGGACACTTGAACTGGCATCTCACCTCGAAGATGCGCCCTGGCCAGCAACGAAAGATGAACTGATTGATTACGCTATCCGCTCGGGAGCGCCTGTTGAGGTTATTGAAAACTTGCAGGCACTGGAAGACGATGGTGAACCTTATGAAAACATTGAAGAGATATGGCCCGATTACCCTACCAAGGACGACTTCTTTTTTAACGAAGACGAGTATTAACGTCACCAGGTATCAATAAAAAAAACCTTGCAGCAGCAAGGTTTTTTTTATTGATAAAACTTTTTGTATTGGTTTTGGTTAGTTTATCATTATCAACTAAAACTTTACGAAAAATGAGAAGCTTATTGTACATTATCGCCGTTATACTCATCATAGGATGGGCATTCGGATTTTTCTTTTATTCTGCGGGCGGATTGATCCACGTTTTATTGGTTATCGCTATTATCGCTATTATTTTAGCAGTGATCAGGAACGCCTGACTTTCAGTTTATAGTCTTTAGACCATGGTCCATAGTCCATAGCCAGAGTTGCCATGGTCCATGGACTATCGACCATGGTCTTCCAGCAATAACTCCGCAATTGCTATGTCTTCCGGGAATGTGACCTTGATATTCCGGTAGCTGCCTTCAACAATATGAATGGGAACGCCTGTTTGCTCAACCACGCTGGCATCGTCGGTAAACTTATCAGTATAGGGCTGCAGGTAGGCTTTTTTTAACTGCGCGGATTGAAATGTTTGCGGTGTTTGTACCAGGTAAATTTCGTCGCGCAGCAAACTGACCGACAGGTCTTCTTTTTTTTGTCTTATTGAATCACGGCTTTTAACCGCTGTGACGGCATTTCCATATTTAAGGGCAGCTTTGTACGATTCTTCGATAATTGTTGCACTGGTTAAAGGCCTGGCGGCGTCGTGCACTGCTATTAAACTGTCTGTATTGCCTGGAATGACGTCCAATCCATTTTTTACGGAATGGAAGCGGGTTTCGCCGCCGCCGACCAATTGATGGGGGATAATAAAGTTATGCGTCCTGCAAAGGTCACCCCAATGGCCATGATAATCGGCATGAAGCACCAATATGATGCGCGGCTGAATATTAGAATGATGAAAAGCCTCGATCGTGTGCATTAAAACGGGCCTGCCCTTCAACAATAAAAATTGTTTAGGCACATCGCCACCCATCCGCGTGCCCGAGCCGCCGGCAACTATGATCGCGTAATTGTGAGATGTGAGATGTGAGATATGAGATATGAGATTTGATGTGGTCATTTAATTTGATTCCAAAGCGGTTTACAAATTTTAATAAGTTTTAGATATAAGAATGATCTCATATCTAAAATCTCACATCTCAAATCTAATTAAATAATCAGCATGGCATCGCCATAGCTATAAAAGCGGTATTTTTCTTTTACAGCTACTTCGTAGGCGTTCATAATATTCTCGTAGCCGCCAAAAGCGCAAACCATCATCAGCAAAGTTGATTCAGGCGTGTGGAAGTTGGTGATCATGGAATTGGCTATGCTGAAATCATACGGCGGAAATATAAACTTGCTGGTCCAGTCATTAGCGGGTTTCAACGTTTTATTTGCCGATACAGCAGACTCAATGGCACGCATTGAAGTAGTACCAACGGCACATATCCGTTTTTTCAGGTCGATGGCCCGGTTTACAATGTTTGCCTGTTTTTCTTCGATAATAAATTGCTCCGAATCCATTTTATGTTTGGTAAGGTCCTCAACCTCAACCGGACGGAAGGTTCCAAGGCCAACGTGCAGGGTAACTTCGGCAAATTCAACGCCCTTCAATTCAAGTCGTTTCATCAATTCGCGGCTAAAGTGCAACCCGGCGGTAGGCGCGGCAACCGCACCTTCGTGCTTTGCAAAAATGGTTTGATAGCGTTCTTTATCTTCGGCAGTAGCCTTACGTTTGATATACTTTGGAAGCGGCGTTTCACCCAGTATTTCAACATTCCGGCGGAATTCTTCATCAGTACCATCAAACAGGAAGCGAATGGTACGGCCGCGCGAGGTGGTATTATCCACCACTTCGGCAATTAAAAGATCGTCTTCGCCGAAATAGAGTTTGTTGCCTACGCGTATTTTACGGGCAGGGTCAACCAATACGTCCCATAACCTGAGCTCTTTATTCAGTTCCCTTAATAAAAAGACTTCGATAGTAGCACCTGTCTTCTCTTTATTCCCATACATGCGGGCAGGAAATACCTTGGTATTATTAAGGATCATTACATCCTTATCATCAAAATAATCCAAAACATCTTTGAATATTTTATGCTCAATTTTTCCGGAGTCGCGGTGCAACACCATCAATCGTGATTCATCGCGGCTATGGGCTGGCGTGCTGGCAATTAACGACTCGGGCAAATTGAATTTAAACTGAGATAATTTCATGCTTATGGGTATGGATTTTCAAGGGCGCAAATGTAAGGCTTTTTTAGGAGTTTTTTTGAATTACACCGATTTTTTTAGGGACATTACACTGATTAAGTATTGATTTCACCGATTGAATAATGAGATTATACCGATTTTTTTAAGGGGATTACACCGATTGCATAATGGATTACACCGATTTTTGATTTTAGTTTCAAATAAAAAATATAATGTAACTTCAACCACGCATTAACGTCTAATATTAAATCCTGGAAACCAATACTTAATCGGTGAAATCTCCAGCTAATCGGTGTAATCAATAACATATGTTGTTTTTAAAACTTTTCAGGGAAAGCTTTTTGTTTGCCAACGACGCGTTACGGCAAAATAAGCTACGCACATTTCTTTCATTGCTGGGGGTTACCATAGGCATATTTACTATTATCTCAGTTTTTTCGGCGGTTGACACCCTGCGCAATAACCTGCAAAAGAGTGTAAATAAATTGGGCAGCAACAGCATCTATATCCAAAAATGGCAATGGGGCGGCGGCCAGGATTATCCATGGTGGAAAATGCTGCAGCGGCCCGACCCAAAAGTACGTGAGCTTTTGGAGTTGCAAAAGCGAAGTCAGACAGCCCTGGCCATGTCATACGAAATAGGTATAGACAACCGGATGGTAAAATACAAAAGCCACACAGTAGATGGCGCATCGATTGATGCGGCTACGCAAGACCATGATAAAACGTGGAATTTTGATTTTTACGAGGGCCGCTACTTTACCGGCCTGGAATCAAGATCAGGAAGCCCGGTAACGGTGATCGGATATGATATTGCACAAAATTTGTTCCCGGATGGAGGAGCTTTAGGCAAGCAATTAAAAATAATGGGGCGCAATGTTACCGTAGTAGGCGTGTTTAAAAAAGAAGGAGATAACATGCTTG
>JAQBOH010000105.1 GCA_028288125.1 Mucilaginibacter sp. | reverse complement strand
TCCGCGCACAAGTTAGGGTGGAGTCTCGGGATTATTAAGTATTCGTCAAAAATTGCCTTTTACAACAATATATATTTTAAATTTGCTCATATATAAAACTTTACACAGGTATAGGCGCGTGATAATGAACACAAAAGAGCTTACCAATACGGTTAATTTAATGTTAGCCGGCAGCAAAGGCTTGCTGGCGATGGACGAAAGCACCCCCACCTGTAATAAACGGTTCGAAGAGGTGGGCATACCGCAAACTATAGAATACCGCCGGGCCTACCGCGAGCTAATTGTTACCACCCCGGGGTTAGGCGATTGCATAAGCGGAGCCATTTTATTTGACGAAACAATTCACCAGGCTACAAAAAGCGGTGTTTTATTTATCGATGTGTTAAAGCAGGCCGACATTATTCCCGGCATCAAAGTAGATGAGGGTACAACCGATTTCCCTGGCTCGCCCGGCGAAAAAATAACCGAAGGCCTTGATGGCCTCCCGCGCCGTTTAATTAAATATTATGACATGGGAGCCCGGTTTGCAAAATGGCGCGCGGTTATTGCCATAGGCCCTCATATTCCCACAACTGAATGTATTGAAGCCAATATGCGCAAACTGGCTATATATGCTGCCATGTGCCAGGAAGCCGGCCTGGTGCCAATTGTTGAACCTGAAGTACTGATGGATGGCCCGCACGACCTGAAAAAATGTTATGATGTAACCGAAAAGGTATTGGACATACTTTTCGAAAACCTGGCTAAACAAAATGTCGATCTGAAGGCCGTAATTTTAAAACCCAATATGGTGCTACCCGGACTAAACTGCCCGAGGCAAGCCGGCATTGATACAGTGGCCGAAGCTACGGTTACCTGCTTATTACACTCTGTTCCGGCCGAAGTGCCTGGCATCGTTTTCTTGTCAGGCGGGCAGTCGCCCGAGATGGCTACGGCACATTTAAACGCCATGCATGTTATGTATAAAGATAAACTACCCTGGGCCTTAACTTTTTCATTTGCAAGGGCTATCCAGGCGCCTGCCCTTGAAAAATGGAAGGGGAAAGATGAAAATGTACCTGCTGCCCAGCAAATGCTTCGTCATCGTGCCTGTTTAAATAACGCCGCACGGCGTGGAGAATATACGCCCAATATGGAAAACAACATGGTTTAATTCCGGTTTTGATAAAAAGCCAATTAAAACATGAACCGGTCAAAACTCTATCCCTTAAAATTCGAGCCGATTTACCAGTACCGCATTTGGGGAGGCCGCCGCTTGACCAATTTGTTAACTAAACCTTTACCGCCGGATGACCTCATTGGCGAGGCATGGATATTAAGCGACCGCGACGACCACCCCAGCAAAGTAACAGACGGGCCGCTGAAGGGACAAACAATCAGCCAAATCTTCGAACATTCGCCTAAGGCGTTAATGGGCGAACTGGCCGGCCGCTTTAAACGATTTCCGTTGCTTTTGAAGTTTTTAGATTGCCAGAAAGTACTTTCAGTACAGGTTCATCCGGCTGATGATAAAAAAATATATATACCCGCAGGCGAAAGCGGTAAAACAGAAGCTTGGGTAGTGCTGCAAACCGGTAAACAAGCCGTTATTTATGCCGGTTTAAAGCCCGGTACCACCGAAGAAAAGCTACACGACTCGCTTGAAAAACACAAAGTAGCCGGTGACCTTGCCCGCTTTAAACCTGAAGTGGGCGATTGCGTGCTGATAAAAGCGGGCACTGTACATACCCTGGGCGATGTGGTAGTATTTGAAGTTCAGGAAAACAGCGATGTTACCTATCGCCTGTACGATTGGGACAGGGTTGATGAAAAAACAGGCAAACCGCGCGACCTGCAGGTAGAGCAGGCCCTCGCGTGTATCGACTTTACGAAAACGGAGATACAGCCGGAAATACCATTTATACAAATCGCTGAAAGGATACTTTGCGAAAAGTTAATTGAAGATACGCACTTTACTGTTTGGCGTTATGCCGCCGCAAGCTCGTTTATGATTGGAAAAAAAGACACGCCACGGGTTTTGGTTTGCATTGAAGGCACCGGCGACGTGGAATACAACCAGGGTAAATACACCCTTACCAAAGGCGACGTAATGCTTTTACCTGCTGTCGTCGGGGCCTGCCCGCTTATGCCAAATGGGGAAATTGTTCTCTTAGAAATAGCGCTGCCCGGGAAATAGAGATCCTTCTTGCTGTTAAAATTGCTTATAGTTACACGATAATTTAATGATTGCGGAAAACAATTATTAAAACTGAACATTTATGGTATGAATTAAAAAACAAATACGACGATAAATATTCTACCTGAAAAAATGAAAAAACTAATTGCTTTTGACCTCGACGGCACACTTGCTGAAAGTAAATCTGCTATTGATAAAGAAATGTCTGTCCGGTTGGCGGCCCTACTCACCGTCGCGAAAGTGGCAGTAATTTCAGGCGGCGATTGGCCGCAGTTTGAGAAACAAGTGCTGGCGAATTTGCCAAAAGATGCAAATCTTCAAAATTTGTCTATTCTCCCCACTTGCGGTACAAAGTTTTACCAATATCAATCAGAATGGAAACAATTGTATGCCGAAAATTTTACACCTGAGGAAAAGAAAAAAATTATTACATCGCTTGATAAAGCAGTTGATACCTTAGGATTTAAGCCCAAACAAACCTGGGGCGAACTGATAGAAGACAGGGGAAGCCAGGTAACCTATTCCGCATTGGGGCAGCAGGCTCCTTTGGAAGAAAAGAAAAACTGGGACCCTGATTTCGCGAAACGAAACAAAATAAAAGATATCCTCGATAAGGAAATTCCCGAATTTGCGATAAACATGGGTGGCGCAACGTCTGTTGATGTGACAAAGAAAGGTATTGATAAGGCATACGGAATGCATAAGCTGCGCGATATCCTGGGTATCGCAATCAGTGATATGATATTTATAGGAGATGCCCTGTTTCCGGGAGGTAACGACTATCCCGCGAAGGAAGCCGGCGCTTTTTCTGTCCGCGTAAGCGACCCTAACGAAACCAAGCGTGTGGTTGAAGGCATTATCGGAAGCTTAGACAACGGGCATTTTGGCCGGGGGTTTGATTAATGATATAAACTAAGGCCATTTTAATATATATGATCGAAGTAAAAAAAGAAGGTATAATATTAAGTAAAACCGGGTACGATTTTGAAAATGAAAGTGTACTGAACCCCGCAGTAATTATGGATGGGGGTAATATACATTTCTTTTACCGGGCGGTGCATATCCGTAACTATTCCACTGTCGGTTATTGCCGGCTCGACAGCCCTTTGCATGTGGCTGAACGTTATGATAAACCGTTTTTAAAGCCAGAATTTGATTACGAATCGCACGGGATGGAAGATCCCCGTATAGTAAAGATCGACGACATTTATTATTTGACTTATGTGGCCTTTGACGGTGTAAACGCGCTGGGCGCCCTGGCTACATCAACCGACCTGCAGCACTTTAAAAGGCTTGGAATAATCGTACCAAAAATAAAATACACCGACTTTGACCGGCTTACAAAAAATAATAAAGAATTAAATGAAAAATACCTGCGCTATAACGAGGGGGCCAATTTTTTAGCAGATAAAGACTTTGTTTTCTTTCCGCGCAGAATAAATGGGAAATTAACCTTTTTGCACAGGATAAAGCCGGATATTCAAATAACGGCTGTAAATAACCTCGAAGAACTCACGGATGAGTTTTGGGAAAATTACTTTTCGCATTTCAACGAAAACATTGCACTTGCGCCAAAATATCCGCACGAAATATGTTACCTGGGAAGCGGCTGTCCGCCGATTGAAACTGAACAGGGGTGGCTGCTGATCTACCATGGCGTAAAGGCTACTGAAAAAAGATACGAATATTCGTGCTGCGCCGCTTTGCTTGATCTGGACGACCCAAAAAAGGAGATCGCGCGCCTGCCATATCCCCTGTTTAAACCCGAGCTGGATTATGAATTGAAAGGCGATGTGGATGATGTTTGTTTCCCCACCGGCACGGCACTGCTTGACGATAAACTTTACATCTATTACGGCGCTGCCGACGAATTGATCGCCTGCGCATCCGTAAGTGTATCGGCTTTATTGAAAGAACTCTTAATGAATAAGGCGGTCGGCGATGCCTGATCAGGTGTCGCACTGCGACAGTACGACACCCAGCCATGCACCCGTTTTATTTTGCGCCCGGTTGCAAGTACGGCGTCCCATTCTGATAGGTATGACTTCTATTCTCTGAAATTAATCGCTAATACGTTTAGTTTATTCCAATAAACTTCTAATTTTGAGCATATACCTGATGGAGAAAAAAAAAGTATTAATAACCGGGGCCAGCAAGGGATTGGGCTTAGCCATTTCGAAAAAGCTATCGGGCGAATACACATTAATATTACACGCTTCCAAAGAAGAAAATTTTACATCGGTTGAGCCGGGCAGCCATATTTTATGCGCCGACTTTTCGGATGCCGGGCAATTGGCCGGCTTTTGCAAACGGTTAAAAGCTGAACATTCCGATACATTGTATGCTGTCATTAACAACGCCGGCGTAACATTTGATAAATCATTGATCTACCAGCCCGAGCGTGAGATCGAAACCATGCTGAATGTTAATTTAAAGGCCCCTATCCTGATCTGCAAAACGGCCATGAAAATTTTCAACCAGAATAAACGGGGCGTAATTATCAATATTAGTTCTGTCGTTGGCGAAACAGGCAACGCGTTTCAATCTGTTTATGCGGCAACAAAAGCGGGTTTGGTCGCCTTATCAAAATCGCTGGCACAAGAAGCAGCCGCGCTTAATGAGAAGCATGAAATAAGGGTGCTAAGTGTGTCGCCAGGTTTTATTGAAACGGGTATGACCGTTTCAATTCCGGAAGCCGAAAAGGAAAAATACCTGAAACTGATCCCGGCCAAAAGGTTTGGCAAGGCGGACGATATCGCGGAAGCTATTGTATATCTCCTTTCTGAAAAAGCGTCATATATTAATGGCACAAACATTCAAATTAATGGCGGGCTGGTATGAGCATGCAGTGTCAATTTAATTTAGCTAGCCATGGATAGCCTGATAGGTACACAGCCCGCGGAGGTGCTTTTGCATGGCCCGGCAAAAATATTGCTTCACAAATATCATTGGCATTCGCCCGACGCGGGGATTGTAGCGAGTTATACACCCTCCGAAGAGAATGTAAAGGATCATTTCGGCATTTTCAGGGGGGTCGACCAGGTAGAAGCATTTGCCCAGGCAACAATCGTATCATGTGCGGCATTTAAAGAGCGGGAAAAACTAGGTTGTACCTTTTACGAATTAAAGCAGATATTTACCCCCATATTCCTGGGAATAGGCCCGGTTAAATTCCATAATTATTTGGAAAAAGGTGATACCTTTATTAGCATAGGTATTATTACATTTTATAAATTCAGGCAAATGGCGTGTGATGGGCGAATTTATAAAGTAACAAAGGGTTTAGATCTGGATAAGTATTTTAGTACATATAATGACGATCGGCTGTTAAATTACGACTTGAGCAGGGACTTTACATTAGTGGCAGAATTACAGGGCGTTACAGGCAGGGCAATAAAAAAAGAACTTCTTAAATAACCGGTATAATAACACATGGAAAGACAACAGGTAATTGATGGCTTGGTAGATATCTTAAAAACAATCAGGACCATATCTCCCGAAAAATTGGCGGGTATAACCGAAGAAACCGATTTCGTTACAGATTTAAATACGCCCTCAACCGAAATGATAAATATCGCCGCCAAGGCCGAACAAAAATTTGGGGTGGAGTTTGATGATGATGATATTGACGGCTTAGGCTCAAAAGTTAAGGATTTTATCGACCTGATTATTAAAGCTAAAGAGCGGGAATAAATATGCCAAACGCGGAGAGAAAAGTTGCGGTTGTAGGTATGGGCGGTGCTTTTCCCTGCTGTTCTGACCTGGCCGACTTTAACGATAAATTATTTTCCGGTAAGTCTCTGATCAGGGAATGGGGCCAGGCCCTTGCCCATGGTAAAAATATCCGTTCAACCGTTTCCGGCTTTATTACCGAAGCCGAAATGGGTCTGGAAGCAATTTATTCTGAAATTGCCGAAGGCTATCCTGAAACTTATATTGACACACTGAGAAGAATACCCGATGGCAATTTAGCAACGGCCGATCTGGGCAGCATTTGGGCCATGCTCGGCGCTTTGGATGCTATTAAAATGGCGGGGTGGAGCGAATCCGAAACCCAGTCAGAGCAAACCGGGGTAATTGTAGGGTCAGGAGGTGCGGGGCATGTCATTTTACGGCCGGCATGGCATAATTTTTTTGAATTACATAGAAAATCACGGGTGGCAGGATCGCATACTGTCGACAGGGCAATGGTATACCGGGATGCGGCCAATGTTTCGTGCCTGATCAAAAATAAAGGCGTTTGCGAATCAATAGGCTCGGCATGTGCAACCGGCCTGGGCAATATCGGGTACGCTTACCGACTGATAAAATTTGGCATACAGGACCGTGTTATTGCGGGCGGCGTGGAAGGCACATCGCTTGAAACCTTTATCGGCTTTGACGCAATGCAGGTGCTGAGCCGGGGATTCAGCCCGAATGAAAGCTCGCGGCCTTTCGATGTGAGCAGGAATGGGTTTGTATGTTCATTCGGCTGCGGTATTGTCGCGCTTGAGGAATATGAGCAGGCAAAAGCGCGGGGGGCCAATATTTTAGGCGTAATAGATAACTATTTCAATAATTCGGATGGTGACGGCAACATGTTTTTCCCATCCTTTGCCGGTCAAAAAAGATTATGGAGGGGATTAATGGGAGATTCAACCCTTAAACCTGATGTGGTTAAAGTTCATGGTACCTCAACACCTGTTGGCGATTCGGTTGAATTATTGAGCGTGGTAGATGTGTTGGGCGAAGAAGGATATCATATTTCTGCGCCCAAATCGCAATTCGGTCATATGCTGGGCGCCGCCGGCGCGGTGGAATTTATTGCCGCTTTACTGATGCTCAAACAGCAAAAAGTACTGCCATGCCTAAATTCAGTAACGCTCAATCCGGAATTGGAAAATTTTCAAAGATCAGATAGCTGGACCGGGCCGCAAAAACCTTTGCAGGCTTACCGCAACTTAATTCCGCAGCAGGCCTTTGCCAAAGAGATCAATAGTATTGTTTGCCTTAATTATGGGTTTGGCGGCACAAACAGCGCGATCTCTGTTTCAAATGACAGATCATGATAAATAACCAGGGTAAAATAGCTGTAGTTTTTGGGGTTAGGAATGACAGTTCTATCGCCTGGAATGTCGCGTTAAAACTTCATCAATCCGGGTGTAAAGTAGCGCTCAGCTGCGTTCCCGAAACAAAAGGCGAAGTGCTTTTTTTGATGGAAAAAACCGGCATGAATACCCGGTTCGCTATGGAAGTTGATGTACGGAATGAGGAGCAAATAACCGCGTTTTTAAAGCATGTTAACAATGGCTTAGGCCCTATCGATTATATTTTGCACGGGGTGGCATTCGGTAATGAGCGCGTACTGTGTTACAGCATCCCGGGCAGTGCCGATACGGCGCCGTCGTACCTTGATATCCCGTTTGAGGACCTGATGGATTCCTTTAATATCAGTGCTTATTCGCTGTTAAGGATCGCCAGGGTAGCCGAGCCTCTTTTCTCAAAAAACGCCTCGATTTTAACCCTTACCTATAACGCCTCGCAAAAGGTAATGCCAGGTTATGCGGGCATGAGCATAAATAAAGCGGCGCTTGAGAATATAATGATGTACCTGGCCAGTTATTTCAGGGGAACGAATGTGAGGGTTAATGCCATATCTGCCGGTTTGGTTATGACTACATCTTCGGGCGGAATAAGCGGTGTTCGTAAACTGCGGAAAGCAACTAAAATAGCGGCGCCGCTTGGTAATATAGATGCCGGCGACGTAGGTGACACCGCGCTTTATTATTTTTCTGATCTTTCAAAAAAAGTGACCGGCAATATTCATTATGTTGACGGGGGTTTTAATATAATGGGGGTGGGAATAGATGAATAATGAAATATTAAGCACGGTTGATACCATTACCAGCGACAAAAAATTTGCCGTTGGTAACGACCTTGTTTTTGTTCCGTCCTTCAAAACATCCTTTACTGATCTGTTCAAGCAGAAAGTTTATACATCCGGCGAAATAGCCTATTGCGATTTATTTGATGACGCATTGCTGCGATATGCGTCTACCTGGGCGGCAAAGGAAGCAGTTTATAAAGCGTTGAAGCAGTTGGACCCGGCATCGATCTCATGGAAAAAACTGGAAATAATACGCGAAAAAATTGCCGGCAAACCGAGCGTTATTTTTCACCAAACCCCTGACAAATTTCAAATAAGCCTATCCATCTCGCACGATGGCGACTATGTTTGGGCTGTGGCCTTTATTCAAATTGCTGAATGACCATGACCAGTCATTATTTTGAAAATCAACTGGTAAAGCTTCACTATTATAAATTTGGCAGCGGCCCCAAAGAAATGTTGTGCTTTCATGGTTATGGAATGCATGGTAAACAATTTGAGCTTTTTGAATACGGACCACTGGCTTCACAATACACATTTTATGGTTTTGACCTTTTTTTCCATAAAGAAACCAGGCTAAAAGATCAAAGTTTAACGGCCGTCAAAAAAGGCATAACCAAAAAGGAGCTGGCTGAATTGATCGCCGCGTTTTGCGAGTACGAACAAATTGAACGCTTCTCCGTGATCGGCTATTCAATGGGAACGCATTATGCTACAGTCATCGCGGAAGAAATGCCAGCCAGGATAGACGAATATATTGCCGTGGCGCCGTCTTGCCTAAATCCGGGAATGCTCACCAATTACTTCAGTAAAAGCAGAACGGGCAATAGAATTTTAGAAAAATTGGCCCTTAACAAAAAAGCGCTGCTGGCCATGCTTAAGTTGGGTAAAACCCTTAAATTTCTTGACCAGGTTGGGTATGATATTTTAAGCAAGGAGTTTGGAACCGGAGAATTACGATTCAATTTTTATGCATGTTTCACTTATCTGCGCTTTTTAGAAACCGACGAGCCCCGTTTATTAAAAGCACTCGGGGACGGAAATATAAGAAGCATCTTTATATTTGGTAAAAATGACAAAATGTATCCGCCAAAAATAGGCACCGCTTTCATTCCTAAATTAAAACATGCAGAAGTTATTATTTTGGATGACAACCACGAGATGATCAATCACAATTTTGCGTCAAAACTATCCGCCCTGTTAGTATGATGATCAAGGCAAAACCACTTCCGATTAAAGTTCTTGAAAAGGCGGCAATGTTTGCAAGCTGGATCACCCGGCGGCGTTTTAATAAAATGGTTATCAATAATGCAGAAATAAAACCCGGCCACTCCTATTTGTTAATGTGCAATCACTTCAGTTTTTGGGATGGGATATGGGCTATTTATTTATCCCTGCACGGCGTTCATAAAAAGCAGCCTTTGAAGGGGTTTTATATCATGTCCTTAAAAAAGCAAATGGAAAAACACTGGTGGCTAAAATATATCGGCGCTTTTTCAATTGCTCCCGGCCCGCGCTCCGTTGCAGAAAGCCTGCGCTTTGCCGCCGAAATATTATCTGAACCCGGCAACCTTCTGCTTTTTTATCCCCAGGGTAATTTGGAGTCGGAGCACGTGAGATATATTGAATTTAAAGAAGGTATTAATACCCTGGTCCCGCAAATTAAAGGCGATTGCCAACTGATATGGTGCAGTATTTTAACGGAGTATTTCGAAAGCCTCAAGCCTACTGTGTATTTCAACATGCTCGATTGTGGAACGAATCATGAATTTAATTTCGAGGCGTTGAAGCAGAAAGTAAACGAACATCATCTGCAGGCCATTCAAAATAACATCCGTTTTACCAAAGAGCCGGGGAATTAACTCAACGGTTTATTCTTTTCAATGCTTCTTTTGCTTCGTTTTGAATGCTGTTTTGATATTCGTGATCCTTCATGTCGATTGCCTGGTTATAAAAGCTGGCCGCGCGGTTAATGTCCCCCTTTTGTTCGTAAATATTGCCAACCCTTACAGCTGCATTGGCGGCATAATAATATCTTGATGTTTTGCCTAAGCTAATTGCTTTTTGATAATTGACCAATGCATCATTTGGTTTATCCGTCTTCTCATAGATCCGGCCCAGCCTGTAACACAGTTCGATTTTGTCCCGCAATAATTTAAGGCTATTTGCGTCCTTATTTTTTATTTCGGCTAACGCCTTGTTATAATATCCGCCGTCAAAATAAAAACGCGCTTTTAACAAGCCTGTATCCGGCCGGTCATCGTTAGCTTCTCGTAAAGCCTGCTGGTCTTTTTCATCCAAAACGTACCCCTTGCTCTGCACTAATTTTAAATAACTGTCATACTTTTTGACATCATTTTCGAGTAAATAAAAATAAGCGAGTTTTAAATAAGCATCCTTTATATAGTTCCGGCCCTTATAATCTTTAATGTATTTATTCAGAAAAACCGGCGCATCTTTATCCAGGCGGTTTAATTTTGCATTCCCCAGCAGGTAATATATAGCGGGCACATCCAAATACTGATTCGATCTCGGGGCAGTCTCCAGGAAACCAATCGCCTCATCATTATGTGCCGTTTTTGATGCAACATAACCTTGCAGGTAAACTTTCAATAACCCGTTATTGTCCATCCCCCCCAGGTATGAAACCAGTTTGGCGTAGTTGTTTTTGTTTCGAAGGATGTCTATATCTATTTTACACAGAAAGAATACCACTTCATCCTTATAAAAACTGTATTTTGTTTTCGGCAGCGTAGTTCTCAGCTCTTCTAACTGCCTAATGCCCCCTTGTACGTTCCCGCTCATGCCTAAAAAACGCGTTACGCTTTTTAAATTCGGGGGCACAGCGCCAAAAATAACATTGATCAATGCGATGCTTTTTTGATTGGGTAAAAAGTCAGGATACTTTTGCGCATTTTCGCGCAACAAATTCGCCGCCTTTTTTAAATCCATTGAGGATGAGAAGTAATCCCCGAATTTCCCTTTTAACATTCCCCATTGCAGGTAAACTTCCGCTTGCGAAAAAAGATAGTACGGCGAGTTCTTTTCATTGTTTTCCAATGCCGAAACCCTTGCCGATCTATTGTCCTTTAGTCTATCATAATCAGTTTTACTCTCAGACGCCAGTAAGTTGAAATAGTCGATATAATTCTCCAGCAATATAATGATCCCGTTTTGAGGGTTCTGTCCTCTTTCCTTTTGAATAAGCAACTTAGCGTCGTTTATCCTGAAACTATAAATGGCTTTATAAGCGTCGATGCAATTGGTATCATATGTAAAATTGGCGAATGCGCTCAATCTGCAGCAAAGGAAAAAAAAGCAAACAAGAAGAAGTTTTTTGGCCATCCCGTCAAAGATATTGAAAACATTTATAGCCGGTGCGATAAAATCCTGTAAGTGTTTATCTTATTATTTAAAATTCCTCCCTTTATGAAAAATATCTTTTTGTGCCGGGGCAGGTAAAGTTGTTTCATCACTGCGCGATAGCGTTAGCACCGGTAAATTCTCGTCATTTGCCGGGGTCAGGCCGCGCAATAGTTTAGTCAGGTTGAAACAACGTTTTACAATAACGTGGATCACCTCACCTTCAATTTGCAGCTTACCTTCCACCATCAGTAAGCGGGCTTGCAGAATTTCTTTCCGGTAATTTTCAAAAACCTTTTCCCAAACCACAAGGTTTGAAAACCCTGTTTCATCTTCAATGGTGATAAATAATATGCCTTTGGCTGTGCCTGGCCTTTGCCGTACAGTAACCAAACCAGCCACCTTTACCAGATCGCCATCTTTAAGCGCAGGCAGGCTGCCGGTTGCCGTTACATGCAGCATTGTTAGCTGTTCGCGCACAAAGCTTACCGGATGCGCCTTTAGGGATAAACCGGTGGAAGCATAATCATGTACCACATGCTCGGCCTGCGTCATGAAAGGCAAAGTAACCTGCATTTCCCTGGCGCTCTCTGATGGTTGGCCGGCAAATAAACCTATAGGCTTGTCGCTGAGTGCCGGCACCTCCCACAAAGCTTCACGACGGTCGAGGTTTAGCGAGCGAAATGCGTCCGCATCGGTCAGCTTTTCAATAGCAGCTTGCGGCACACCAGCATCGCTTAGCTGGTTTATACTGGTATAACCGGTTCCACGTCCCGATATCAAAGCTTCCATATCTTCTTCACTTAATCCCTTAACCTGGCGAAACCCTAACCGTAACGCGCAATATTTGCCGGCTTTTTCCTCCAGTGTATTATCCCACATGGAATAGTTTACATCAATCGGCCGCACCACAACGCCATGCTTTTCCGCATCGATCACGATTTGGGCCGGTTGGTAAAAGCCCATCGGCTGGCTGTTAAGTAAAGCAGCTGCAAAAACATCAGGATAATGACATTTAAGCCACGACGAAATATAAACCAAATGGGCAAAACTGGTTGCGTGGCTTTCCGGGAAACCATAGCTGCCAAATCCTTCAAGCTGCTTAAAAACCCGCTCCGCAAACTCTTGCTTATAGCCTTTTGCAACCATGCCATCTACGAGTTTCTGTTTATAGCGGCTTACCAGGCCCTTTGCCTTAAAAGTGGCCATGCTGCGGCGAAGCCCATCCGCCTCGGCTGGCGTAAAACCCGCAGCAACTATGGCGATTTCCATGGCCTGCTCCTGGAAGAGCGGGACACCCAGCGTGCGGCCTAGTATATCTTTCAGTTTTGCTGACGGGTATTCTATCGGCTCCTCACCATTCCGGCGGCGCAGGTAAGGATGCACCATATCGCCTTGTATAGGCCCCGGCCTTACAATGGCTACTTCTATAACCAGGTCATAAAAACATTTCGGTTTCAGCCGTGGCAGCATGGACATTTGCGCCCGGCTTTCAATCTGGAAAACGCCGAGTGTATCTGCATGGCATATCATTTCATAAACAGCCGGGTCCTCCTGCGGAATGTTTGCCAGTGTCAGGTCGAGGCCGTAATGTTGCCTGGCAAGTTCAAAACCTTTTCGGATACAGGTTAGCATCCCCAGGCCAAGCACATCCACCTTCAAAATACCCAGCGCTTCCAGGTCATCTTTGTTCCATTCCAATTGCGTACGGTTTTCCATACGTGCATTCATAACCGGGCAGATATCGGAGAGCTTGCATTGGGTAATTACGAATCCACCGGTATGCTGGCCTAACTGGCGCGGAAAACCCATCAGCTGGTCCGTCAGTTCCAGCACTTTATGCAGGTGCGGATCATCCGGGTTTAACCCTTGTTCAATGATACGCTGGCGGTCAAGGCCTTCTTCCGAAAAATCCCATATAGCCCCGGATAAGCGTTTTAGCGTATCTTCCGATAAGCCCATTGCCTTACCCACATCCCGGATTGCCCCCTTATGCCGCTCCTGGGTTACTGTAGCAACAATAGCCGCATGCCCGCGACCGTAAGTTTCATATATCCACTGGATGATCTCTTCGCGGCGTTCGTGCTCAAAATCAACGTCAACATCGGGCCACTCTTCACGCGAATCCGACATAAACCGGGAGAATAAAAGCCGCGATTTAGTAGGATCAACCGGCGTAATCCCCAGGCAAAAACAAACGGTGCAATTAGCCGCTGAACCACGCCCCTGGTGCAGGATACCCAGTTCTTCGGCTTTATTTGTGTATTCATAAATGCGCAGGAAATAAGGCGCCAGCTTACGTTTTTCAAAAAAGGCCAGTTCAAAAATGATCTGTTTACTAACCTTTTTGGGCATGTTTTCGCCAAATACTTTTTTTGCACCGCTCCATGTAAGGTCTGCAAGATGTTCATCTGCCGTGCGCCCGTCAGGGCTAACCCACTCTGGTTCAAGATATTTTAACGTGTCGAGCGAAAACACACATGCTTCAGCGATTTCTTGCGTTAGCCGGATCGCGTCAGGGTACTGCCGGAACATACGTTCCATTTCATCGTTGGTTTTAAGATGCCTTTCTGCGTTCGCATGCAGTCTGAAACCGGCATTATAGATCGTACACTTCTCGCGAACACAGGTAACCGCATCCTGTAGTGCTCTTCGTGCCGGTTCATGATAATGCACGTCATTTGTGGCCACCAGGGGCACACCTGATTGGGATAGGCGATAAAGCCTCTTAGCATCATCGCCATTGTAGTAGCGTGCAGCTGCCAGGTAAAGGTTTGTACCTAATGCCTCCCGGTATTCCTTTAGATCAGCTTTAAATGTATCGTCAAAATCAAATCGGGTGGTAAGTGTGTCCGGAGGCACCGCTATAAATTTGATGCCTTTGGCATGCGAATAAACATCCTGCTTATACAAGTGGCACTCACCTTTTTCTGCCCGGAGATTGCCTTTGGTTAGCAAAGCGCATAGCCGCCCCCAGGCGCTAATATCAGTAGGATACGCCAATAGGGCTGGCCCATCAAGCAGGTCAAGCCGGCAGGCGGGTATAATTTGAATACCACTTTCTTTGGCGGCTAGATGGCCCCGTACTACACCGGCCACAGTATTGCGGTCGGTGATTGCAATTTTTGCCTGCCCGTATTTTGCTGCCTGCAATACCAATTCTTCCGGGTGCGAGCCGCCGCGGAGAAAGCTAAAATTGCTCGTGACCTGTAATTCTGTATAACTCATATTACCTCATTCATGCAAAAAAACCGTGAATGTACCATTGTGATTGCTCCTCCGAATAATGTCCCGAACGAAACAGCCAGTACCGCCTGCCTTCCTGGTCTTCCACCTGGTAATAATCCCTGTGCGGACCTTCATCCAGCCACCATTCGCGCTCAATGCGCTCCGGGCCATCCGCCTTTTTAATATGGTGAACCTCGCCTTTATAGATAAACAGCATCGGCGGATAGTCCGGGATCAATGATGTTACTTCAATTCGTTCCGGCTTACTGAGCAGCAGGGAGGGCCGCGGCCTGGCGGTGCGCCACGTTGCCGAAGGCTTGTCCTTTAGTGAAAGCGCAGGCTTGAGTGACTGTTCCGGCCAATAGCGTTCCTGTGGCAGATAACGATGTATATTACCCGCACCGATCTTATTAGCCAGTTTATCCAGAAGCTGCGCTAAACGCGCATCAGCCAGGCCGCAGCCTTCCGGCGACCACAATGCCTCTTGTTCAGGCGGAATATCTTCTATTTTTGATGCTTCCAGCGTAAAAAGCTCAATTCCCAGGTCCGGTTCAAACAGGGCTATTTTCAACTCAAATAGCTTAAACAAATGATCGGTATGGTACGAGGCGCAATTGGTGCCGATATCTGTTTGTATCATTTGCCCATCTACACGATAGCCTCTTAAAATAGCGGTCCGCAGCCCTTTGCCTTCGCTTTGTAATCGCCTGCAAAGCTTTTCCAGTAGCATTTTTATTGCAATTTCAATACCCGTGGCGGTACGTATAGGCTCAAGGCAGGGCAGGCGCTCTTGGTAGGGCTCAACAGGATGCAATAGCTGTAAAGGCTCATTTTCGTTTCCCAAAGCCTGGTCAAGCCGCAATAGAAAATCTTGCCCGAAACGCCGGCGCAGCATTGAGCGCCGTATACCTATAAAACTCCGGATGGAATAAAAACCAAGTTTTTGCAGCCGTTCAAGCGTAACCGGTTCCAAACGAAGTGCTGCGGGTGATAACGATAGCAGCGCATTTGCTTGTTCTCCCGGCCCAATAATGGGCTTTACCCGCCCGAAACGTGCAACCGCCCAGGCTGTGCCAACCGTATCGGCTATTGCGCCACGTACATCATAGCCTTTGCTTCTTAACCGGGTAACAATTTCTTTTAAATAATCCCGTTCGCCTCCCCATAAATGTGCACAGCCGGAAACATCCAGTATTAAGCCATCGGGGAGGTCAATGGCAATTAAGGGCGAATAGCGGATACACCATTCGCCGAGTGCTTTGAGTAGTTTGGCCCCTTGCCCGGGGATGTCATCTATTACCTGCAGATCAGGAACGATCGCCATGGCATCCGCAGCCGTCGTTCCTGCAGTAATCCCCTGGGCTTCTGCTATAGGATTAGCTGCAGTGACCACCTTTCGCCCGCGTACAGGTGCTGCGAAAACAAATGGCAATTGTTGCAGTTCTGGCCGGCGGAGTGTGAGCCGGTCGGTCGTTAAATGACGGAACCACAGGGAAACAAAGCGATTGTTCATGATATCTCAAATCAGGCTATTTGTCTTTCCGGTAAACTCATGCGCTCCATTTTTTCTTCAACCGGTACAAAACGTCTATCCACCCATTCCAGTTTCCAGTTACCCGGGCTGCCATTACGTACCCGCAACAGGTCTACGTGCCAGCGCGGAAAACCTACACCCGGCAGCTCATCCTCCAGTTCACTTGGCAGCGGCGTTATCTGCCAGCGGGCCACACAAGTTGTTGTGCCTAACCGGCGCGGATCATTACGCAGCAGGAAGCCGGTTACCTTGCTGCTTTCAACCGCCAGTTGCAAACGCCGCGATTGTGCAAAGCTGATACCCCCTACTTCCGCAATGACTGCTGCCAACCCCTCGCACTTTAAAGCTTCTTCCATCGCCCAAAGCACATCTTTTTCCCGCTCAACATCGATAAAGATCATCCGGTCGGGCTCTACATTAAAAGCCGCTAAAGATGGCGGGAAAAGTTTCCCCGATACGCTGATCCACAGGCATGCTCCGCCTTTCTTTGCAAGCCCCGATATCAGCCCGGCCATAAAACCAATGCTGGCCGCAGCCTGTTCGCGGCTTGAAGTGATAAACTCATGGATGGCCCCTATAGGGAAAACAGCATTGGGAAACGCCGCTTCTACCGGCTCCAACCCGACAACAGAAGCAACACCTGCAGCCGGCGGATTAAAACCCTGGTGAAGCAAAATGCCCTTTTGCAACCGGCTGATGATATCCCTTTTTAACTGTTCCATTTAAAATAGCCTACAAATATAATGCTAAAAATATTAGTATTTATTTCGTAAAGCTATTATTTAGATTTGTTTATGATAATGGAGATGAAGAATGTTTTTGGGAGTAGAAAATATCCCCGAGGAGCATGAAAAGAAAAAGGCGCAATAGTTGCGCCTTTCTTGATTGATCTGGTGATCCCGCTGGGACGATAACCCTAACTTTCAATACGTAATATGCTATAACTATACTTTTAAAATATGGCTTTATATACGCATAATCAACTGTTATCAGTTTTTATTTAATTTTTAATTGTCATTTATTAGCATAAATTCCGCACAAACGTATATATTTGATTAAGCAAACGTTTTATTATGTCAGTTTTTAAGCATACGGTTAGGTTTGTTATTCAACAAACAGAAAACACAACTAAAGAAACACCGTTGCGGTGCTTCGTGCGTTACAATAATCGCCGGACCGTATTTCGGAGCGGAGAAGTTATTGAACCTTGCCACTGGAACGGTAAGGGCCAAACGACCAGGGCAATAAAAGGCTACGTTAAAGGGCAAAAGCTCGAAAAAAATTTGAACCACATTAAAGCATGTGTAGCCACTGCATTCGACCATTTAACCAACTTGCACAAAGAATATCCGGATCCGGATATATTAAAATCCTTATGCCTGCAGGTTATTAAAAATAATGGCGTTTTACCTGGGCATGAAGATAAGACAACAGATTTATTCGTTTATATCCAGCAACTTATAAAAGATACTGAATCCGGTAAACGCGTAAAGCAAAAAGGAGAACATTACAGCAAGGGAACAATTAGACACTACAATAGTGCATTCGGCGTACTAAAGCGGTTTGCGGCTTATAATAAGGTAGCATCTTACCAATTTAATGATGTGACGTTAAATTTTTATTTTGATTTAAAGGACTTCTGTTACCAGGTTGAAAAATTAACGGATAATTATTTTGGTACCGTGATTAAATTTCTTAAAACCTGTATGAACGAGGGCCGAGAAGATCAATTACATACCAATGATCAGCACAACAGCAAACGGTTCGTTAAGGTTTCGGTGAATGTAGAGAATGTTTATTTAACCAATGATCAGCTGGACCAATTATTTAACCACGATTTTTCAAACAATAGCCGCTTGGAAAAAGCAAGGGATTTATTTTTGATAGGATGCTGGACAGGTTTAAGGTTTTCAGACTTTACAAATATCAAAGCAAAAAATATAACCGACGATTATATTGAGATGAAAACCCAAAAAACGGGTGAAACGGTTGTGATTCCTATTCATAACACCGTTAAGTCAATTATGGCCAGGTACGCCGGCAAAACCGCAAATTCTTTGCCGCATGCTATATCAAACGTTAAATTGAATGAATATATAAAGGAGGCGGCCAAAGAAGCCGGCTTTACTGAACTTGTTCATATTGAGAAAGCGAAGGCTGGTGCAAGTTATTCACTGGCTAAACCTTTATACGAACTTATTTCGACCCATACCGCTCGCAGGGCCTTTGCCTCTAATATGTTTAAAATAGGTATTCCTACTATTGTAATTATGGCTATAACAGGACACCGATCAGAGAAAGCATTTTTAAATTATATTAAAGTTACTCCAAAAGAGAAAGCCGAAATAATGCGAGAAATGTGGCAACGTCAAGCCATGAAAGCGATTTGAGGCTAAGAGTTAGCCAGCAAGTTTTTTGATAATATCGGCATTTCCAGCCTTCCCAGCTACAACAGTGGAAAGGGTTGTGAAGAATACCTCTCTAATGTTGTCATATGTCTTTTTGGGGTAGTTATCTTCAACATAATCCAAAAACACATGGAGCCATTTCGTCGGGATTGTTAAATTGTCGGCATCAGCTGCATCTATCTCAGCTAACCGCATATCAACATTAACCAATTGTTTTAATCGATCTAAAATCTCCGCGGGGACCAGTCTATCCAATGCCTCGATAAATGATTCCATCCGTAATTCATGCTGTGCAATCATTTGTAACATTTGACGCTTCGAGGCTTTAACCTCCTCACTAATGTTGGTTTTATCAAAGATGATATAGTTTAAGTCGATATTTTCCCGTTCGCAGATAGCGAATATTCTTGTAAAATCCATTGAGTTTCGATCTCTCCAGGATGATACTGTATTTGCCTTTACTAAAAGCATATTACCTAATTGCGTGTCTGTTTTGACCGATAACACTTGTTTTAAGCGATCCAGTATCTGATTTACGGTCGCCTTGGTTTCCTTGCTATTGTACCCGAGTTTTTGCTTTGCCATAGAATGAAAATAATTTTATTCGCTATTAGCGATGTATAGCTTGATAATTTAAAATTATCAGTGTATCATTGTCATATATTGCGAGCTAATTTATGGATTTAACTGAAATTAAACAGAAAAAAATGCATGGTGATTATGAAGTCGCGTCCCAAATGGTCGGGATTACAAAGGATAACGCCAGGCATGCTTTAAGGCGTGTTGATAGTAAACATCATTTGGCAGTGTGTAAAGCACTGACGATGATCATCACTCACCGCGATAAATTAATTAATAAGGGATAATATGAATACTGTAATACAAGGGACACCCGAGGAGTTTTTAGATGTGGTTCGCCAGGCCATCAGAGAGGAGCTGACTATGCATAGTCAACAATCCATAAAGCAGCCGGTGCAAACCTTAAGTAAAAAGGAAGCGGCAAAGTATCTTCATTTGTCGTTATCTACGCTGGAGCGCCTCCTAAAAGGCGGAGAAGTGCCGTTTTTTAATATTGGTAAAAGGATATTTATAAAACAGGTGGATATCGAAGATTTTTTAAATAAAAAAGGGTAATAACTGGACCAACAGTTTATACCCTAAGTGTTTTTAATTATTGAATCAGGTCAAATATAAAGAATATTCTTCTATTAAAATCAAGTCTTTGTTAGCCTGATCAGTAATATTATTTTAATTACTGATGTCAAAAAAACCACGCGACCAGGAACTGGACCAAAAACATCCCTATGTTTTTTTTGAATGTTGCCTCATTAACCACATTCAAAAAGAAATCGACAATATATTAGACTACGCGATAATTAAATTTGCTTCAAAATTAGAAATCACCGATTACAATTTACTATGCGGAGCTATTCAATTGTATGTTAACGACAAACTCCCTTCTCGCTTAAATAAAGCATTTATCGCGGCCAAAATCGATGCGGATGTGGCAGACAAATATGCTCTTACAGGCGCTTATAACAGCTTGCTCAATGCGGTGAATAGGATGGACGAAGATATTGAGAAGTTTAAATCTGATCTCCGGCCGTATGTTCAAATTGACCAGGCCATTAAAAAGCTACGGTTGCAATCTATTAATTATGATTCCATTTTGGCAAAATATCGTAGGATAAAAACAATTGTAGATAATTTCGAAGTGCTTCACGGTAAAGATGCCGTGGTAGGTGTAAAAATTACCATGCTAATTGATTTCCGGGATACGGAAAAATCCTATAGGGATTTCGAACTGCTGAAGGGATTTTTAGCTATTAAGTCGATACTGGGCGATAAAGACTTTGTCGGTACAAACAAAGCTTTTGTAACAGCGCGTATGATAGGTGCAAAAACGCCAAAAATAGTTAGCTCATTAATGGTGGATAAAGCAACTAAAAAGCTTTACGCTAAGTTTACTGGTCGATATTTCTATGACCAGTTACTATATGATTTAGAAGATAAGAACTTTATAATGTCAAGGTTGCCGGGTAATCGTTGTATCTATCTGTCTACATCGTTGTCTTATGAATTACTTAAGGTATCTATTCAAAATTATCTTGATAAAAGCCAACGGGCTAACAAAAAATCATCTCTTAAAGAAAAACGGCGACAATTTAAAATTGAATATGCTAAATAGTTATATCACAAGTTATTACGTTATTTTTCTACATCGAATGTACACCTTAAAAGATATACATTGAACTCTACATCGAAGTATGCATCGAAGTATGCATCTTAAATAATATAGTATAATAATCTCTTTGAATAATGTTTTAAGATTAGTTGTTGTTATTACGAAAAAATAAAACTGAAAAAAAAAGAATTTTGAGGGAATCGCCGGCTATTGGGGTCGTTGATATACGGCCCCGCGGCTATTAATAACATCTTATATTATTTTATCTTAATACGGCGGCCGGTAGAAAATCAAAACATTTTTATTAATAAAAACACCTTTATGGCTTAAAAAAATTGGTTTTTACAATAAAAAAAGGTACTTTTAGGTAAATAAATGGCTGTGAGATAGCCGCTTATTCTTCGAAGTAATGATCGGGTGGGAACCGTGCAAACGGGTATATGTTTGGCTTGTTGGCTTTGAACAGTACGTAATGTAGATGCCGCCTGGAGAGCATGGCTAAGTTACAATACCCCCGATTATTTTGTAAATATAGTAAATTTTCATTTTGCAATACCACGGATCGCGCCGGCTTCGATGTGTTTACCGAGTGGATAAATCTTTATTGACACCGACTAATTTTATTAGCAATTTAGCCGGCATGGCGCCCAGATTCAGAAAAGCGTTTATCGTATGTAAGGACAATAAATTTTCGATGATCTTACACAAATAAGGATATATAAAAGCCGAGATGCAGCTGAATACCATTGCCAACGGGCAAAGAAGAAAGCAGCAGAGGAAAAGAGCCTTTCCAGTAATGAACACAAGCCGTTACCTAAATTTAAAGTACATGCTTTTTACCTGGCACATGAGGATATCTTCAGAGATTGATTTGTCTGTAGTCCAACAGATATATAATATTCGCTTGTCCGGGACAAGGACCAGCTGATTTCACCAACCTGAAGCGTACAATATATCCGTAAGATCGGAACGATAATATTACCTTTGACTTAACCGGGGGAGCGTTTTGGAAACGCATTTACAAGTAATCATTTTATTTGAAGGTTTGCAGCCCCCGGTTTAATTATAAAATATCCGGACCATTTAGAAGCCACGTAGCGAGCTCTGATCTTTTGAACAATACCCGTTTGCCGTTTTTATGGTACGGTACTTTATTCTGCGATATTAAATTATAAAGAGATCCGGGTACAATTTTTATAAATTCAGCGGCCTGTTTAACCGTTAGATACCCCTCATTTACTTCCACTTTTGGCATACCTGGTATGTTATTCAGTACCGTTTGAACTTCATCCCTGATCAGCTGCCTAAATTCCAGGTCTGTATAGCTTGTTTTTATTGTTTTACTCATATTTTAATTTTATAGATCAAATATAGTCATAAAATGAATAGAGCATTCATTTTATTTCACTTTTATATAACTATATTTAATAATTTATTTGTTTAGGATGTTTTTATCCGTACCTTAGCTGGTGCAAACCAACAAATAAATAAAATGATTAATTCAACAGCCCCCTTTAAAAGCGGCCGCCAGTCTATGGCTGGTCAGCTGTCGATCGATGCACGTAACGTATCAATATCAACATTAAAAGCCAGTAAACCGTCCAAGGCAGTTTACTATGTCGAGAATGCTGATATTTTAGGTGACAACATCGACGTGGACTATACCTTAAATGACGACTGGAAATCGACTTCATTAAATTTACAGGCATTGACGCGGTTTATAATTACCAATGGGCTCAATGATTACTGCTATGACAGCTCTGATCATAGAGGAGAGCATATACAAGACAGCGGAACGATTGAAATTGGAGAATATCTTGCTGAAAATTTAAAACCCGCTGTAAGGGCTTATTTGCAGTCAATCAAAGCTGGTCAATATAATTTTAACTAACCATGAAGTCCTATACAAAAAAGCCCCAAAATACTAACCAGGTTAGAAGCGGCGCCACTCCTATAGCAATAGTAAAGCATGGTCTGATTGTCACCGATGAAGATTTTGAGCTCACGGGCGATAGCGTTAATATTGTTGACTACCCGCACAAACTTAAAAAATCGCAGCTTAACGATCTAAACAAACTTATGTCCAGCGTATCGAAATATGAAGATATTATAGATGCATTAGGGCGAGTTACCGGGATGTTATTCAATGACTTTTTAAATTCAGGTCAAAATAGAGATACAAAAGAAGCTAAAATTTATAAAAACATTCTTGATTTATATCATGCCTTATGCCCTCCGAGCGATGATGGTTGGTATAATGCCGTTGATCACGTTTTATACGGCAAGTGGAACAAAGACTATAATGCATATGAGCGTTACCGGTAACCCTTTAAATTAATTAATCAATTCTTTACGTGTCTAGTTATTGACGCTCCGTTTCAGCTGGTCACAAACCTAAAGCTGCTTAAAAACAACGGACCAAGTAAAAGTTGAATATTTCGGCTCTTACTTTTACTAATTTTGTGATCATGAAACTTGTACATTCTCAATTCACCAGCCAAGCACTCCCTAAAGAGAGAAAACCGACCGCTAAACAAAAGTTGCATAATGACGCGATTTCAACTTTAGCCGCGCGCAAACTGCACGACCGAGAAGTAGCTGATAAGATGTTCGCACCGGAAATGGCAGAGATAGCGCAGTTGGAAAAAAAATTGGCCGATCTAAGTTAAGTAAAGAATGAAAGATGTACCTAAGACTGCACTGTTTCATCATAGATCGAGATTGCATTTACAAATGAATTACCAGGCACCTATGGGCCGACCTTAAATTTGTTTCGGTGACAAAAGCGAAACAAATATTGCCTTGTTTCGTTTTTAAAAACCGTTCTATTTCGATGTAGAAGCAGCTTTTTATCATAAAAACAGAAAAGCGAAACATAAACCGAAACACTATAAAAAACAATGTGACTGCTTTTTTTCTGGCATGCGCAACGTATTGCACCTCGTGGGGATTGTTGTCACAGTACCTTAGTTTTATTTGACAATGAGATCATCAGACGAGTGTATGGAGAGCGGATGGATAAGCCTTTAGCGTGGCACGGGACCAGGCGGCAGCGGTTACGATTATCTTTGCCCGAGGTAGGTGTAAGATGAACATGGATACCATGAGTTGCCTTTACTGTTTTCCCTGTACACCTGAAGTCGGGGTAACTGTTACCCTGATGCCGCTGCCGCCTGGTGTTTTCACATCCTTTACAATACCGGCAGGATCATGCATAATGATGTGTACCGTAGTATCCTGCAATTCTCGTGCTGTTGGTAATCTAAGTACAGCTTTTTCTCCTTTATCAAAATCAATCTGTTCTTTAGTTTTTAGCAAATCAGGTATCCTAAATCCATTTCCTGAAGATGCTATATATGCCTGATTAACTGTATTTTGATTATGCCTGTCAGACCAAAGCTTCATATTTTGTTTTGCAAATCGATACGGGTCTTTAGAATCTGCGTAGTCATAGTAATTTTTATAACCGCCGGAAGTAGCGGCATGTTGTTCAGCAATATCACGGTTGATTCCTTTGAATGCTTGCCATGCTACAAAGCCAACAATGGCGGCCGGCGCGGCCAGCGCTGAGAGCGTTGCTAAAAAGCTCGTAGCGGCAGCATTAGCAGTAATTAAGCCATCGGATACCAAACCAATCGACAGGGCCTGAGCATCTAAAGAGGCAGTCGAAGCAAGTGCCGCCGCCGCCGATTTAGCAGTCCACATAGCATATATTCGCATACCGTCGGCCGCCAATCCTACCCCCATGGCCAATGGTGAAACAACTAATAACAATGCGGCTAAACCCGCTGTGGCTGTTACAATCGTTTGTGTCCAACCGGGATTTTTATCCATCCAATTAATGATACTATCTACTATGGGAGTTATTTTATTCATGAGCTTGTTAAGCACAGGGAGTAGTTTTGTGCCGATCTCAATAGTAAAAACTCTCATGTTGTTTTTTAACAGCTGCCATTGCGAGTCTGTAGTTGAAAGCATGGTAGAAAACATATGATCGAGTTCTGTTGGCTGGTTCTTCATGGCTTGTAGATTGTCAATGAAATGACCATGAGCATTACCAGTTAAAGCCATAGAAGCCATAAAACCCTGCTTTCTACCCCAGGCCTTAGCACCGTTTATGTGAAGCTTGGTAACTTCTTTATTAACGGCCTGCATCGCAGGGACCAACCCTCCCATTGTATGTATGAAAGTTTTACCATCTTTTATACCGAATTGCCTAAATACCCTCATCATGGTAGTGGATGGTTTAAGCAATGCTATGGTAGCTCCCTGGATGTTTGTATATGCTTCAGATGCCGTGTTACCCATAACTGTTAGTGCTGATACGGACGCTAAAAATTCATCTAATTTAATGCCGGCATTCTGCACAATAACAGAAGCGCTGCCGAATCCAGAAGACATCTGGTCAATGTGGGTTTTACCCAGCTGTACAACCAGGGCAAGTTTATTGGCAATTTCAGAGGCCTTTAATCCCTCGCTACTGAATACATTAAAGACGGATGACATCATATCAGCTGCCTGTGGGACCGTTCCTAAGCCTGCTACAGCTAATTTAGATGCGTTGGTGACCATGTCTATGCCATTAGCACCTTTGATGCCGGCTGAATTGATAATATAAAGCCCAGCAGTTACATCCTCTAAGGTAACAGGTATCTTTTTGGTTATATCCAATACCTGTTTATTCATGGTTATCATAGCTTGCCCGCTAACCCCATTCAAGGTATTAACTTTGGCCATCATCTTTTCAAATGCTGCAGCCTCTTTCGCGGCATATAACAACGGTACTGCTAAGGCAAGCCCGACCATGGCAGAATCCCGAGCAACATTCTTAGCACCGTTGCTCACTTGCTGCATACTCCGCTGAAATCGCATATTTGCGACTTCACCTTTTGCTGCAAATGAAGTTAATCCGGACTGCATTCTTAATAGCGGCCGGGTAAATTTATCTATAGCGGTAAATATGGTCGGGACGGTCAGGGTAGCTGGCATATAGAGTTATTTGTTTTTTTGTCATTACCAGCGCCGAATACGGACCAGCACCGAAATTTATTTCTGTACTCGTTAAAGTTTCTTTGAAACGTTGAACTACCGGCCATTCGTTCCATTGATTCAGCGGCCTTGATAGCAACTGTTATGCTATGTGGAACATTTGAGATTGCCGATATGATGCTCTTTGCGGTTGGGCCTATAGCAGGGAATTTTAATGATGCTGGCATATTACTTTTTAATTGTTTTGTCCTTAATTCTATTAACCTGAGCTGCTACGATGTTATACCAATAAACGATACCATGATGATCAATTTCATCGCAATACATCGTATCAATATAATTGGGGTTGGCCCAGGCATAATTTAACCCCAACGTTCCAACGCACACCTCGATATCTACTTCTAAAGATGTGCTTAGGAAAAAAGCGTGCTGAGCTGCTCAATTACTTTTAAATCGAAGGGTTTAATTTTATCGAGCATGGCAACCGGCTGACCGATCGCAAACGCCATAATCCGGCCAAAAT
>JAQBOH010000163.1 GCA_028288125.1 Mucilaginibacter sp. | reverse complement strand
TAGCAGGTAACAGGCCAGCGGGCAAAGTTATTCTCGCCCATCCAGCCGGTAACGAAAGGCACCAGTGAAAGCCAGAAAAGCAAATGCAGGTTTGCCCAAAGTATGGCGCCATTTACCGATTTAACCGCCTGCATGGTATGATGGTGGTTGTTCCAGTAAATTCCGACGTAAATAAAGCTGAGTATGTAGCTGACAAACGTTGGGAACAGTTCATGCAGGGACCTGATGTCGGCGGCATGTGCACCACGCGGAACCCGGAGCTCCAAAACCATAATGGTAATGATGATGGCAATTACACCATCGCTGAAAGCTTCTAAACGGTTTTTATTCATATTTTTTTGAGGTGAAAACTTACTTCTTCGTCAGACTTACGAAGTTTTTAAAACTTCGTAAGTCTTTCACCTTTAACTATTTATCCTGTAATGCAAAACAAACATAAGTATCGCCCGATTTGCTGCCCGTTTTTCCGCCGCCGCAGGCAATAACTACGTATTGCCTGCCATTTACGGCATATGTTGCCGGTGTGGCATAACCCGCGGCCGGCAATTTAGCCTCCCAAACCTGTTTGCCGGTATGTTTATCAAACGCTCTTATCTTTTCATCCTTTGTAGCAGCCACGAAAACCAGGCCGCCTTTGGTTACCAGCGGGCCGCCATACAATTCGGTCCCCGTAATTGGAATACCTTTTCTGGTCAATTCAGGATATTCTCCCAGCGGCACTTTCCATAAAAGCTTACCGGTTGCCAGGTTAACTGCATTGAGGCACCCCCATGGCGGTTTAATGCCGGGATAACCGCCCTTATCGATAAACCGGTTATAACCGTTCATGGTATAGGGTATTTGCACCGCAGTTTTACCCGGAGCAGAAACAGGCTCTTTTGAAAGAATACCGGCATCAGTAGTTGCAACAGGTAGTTTTAATATAAAAGCCAGCAATGCCTTTTTTTCGTTGGCCGTGATTTGTTTAAACGATGGCATCATATTGCGGCCGTTCTCAATGATTTTACTGGTCTGATCGGCATTGTATTTTTTGTTTAGGTTCACCAACGATGGATAAGCTGTGCCATTGCCCTTCAGTTCGGGGCCGTGGCAGGATATGCAGTATTTATTATAGATGGCATGACCCATGCCCTGCAGCGTATGTTCAAAATTATTTTTAGGCACGTCGATCATCACTTGCGCCCAGGGCATTTCGGAGTTGCTGATATACATTATTTTCGATTCCGGGTCAACAGCAGCGCCTCCCCATTCCCCGCCGCCGTCAAAACCGGGGAAGATCCATACACCGTCCTTACTCGGCGGACTAAACATGGTACGGTATTTCACCTTATTGTACTGGGCCATCATATCGGCATGTGTTGCCGGCGAAAGATCAGTTACATCTTCGGGGCCGAACTTTTGCCTGGCGAAAGGCTCAGGCAAGAATGGTATAGGCTGCGTCGGCCAGAGGTGTTCACCGGGCAAACCCGCGGTTGGTACTTTTTTCTCTTCAATAGGAAATACAGGCCGCCCGTTGGTGCGGTCGAACATAAATATGAAACCATGCTTGGTGATCTGCGCCACCGCGTCAATTGTTTTCCCGTTATGTTGTATAGTCAGCAGGTTTGGATTAGCGGGCAGGTCCCGGTCCCAAAGATCATGATGCACTACCTGGTAGTGCCATATGTATTTCCCTGTTGCGGCATCCAGCGCGATTAGCGAATTAGCGAACAGATTTTGGCCTGCCCGGTTCCCGCCATAAAAATCGCCGCCTATTGAACCGGTGGGGACGTATACAATGCCGCGCTTTTCATCCAGCGCCATACCCGCCCAGTTATTAGCGGCGCCGAGACGTTTCCATGCCGTGCTGTCGGGCCAGGTTTCAAAGCCCTTTTCGCCGGGGTGCGGGATGGTATGAAATATCCATCGCAACTTACCGGTAAGTGCATCATATGCCCGGATATGCCCGGGAGCGGCATCCTCTGATTCAGAAACCCGCGCGCCAATAATTAAAACATTCTTATAAATTACACCGGGCGTGGTGCCCGAAACAAATGAATTTACTTTTCTCCCAAGATCTTCTGTAAGGTCCAGGTACCCGCCTTTGCCAAAGCTTTTAACAGGCAATCCGGTTCCGGCGTCAATGGCATACGTTTTTGATCCCACGCTATAAAAAATGCGTTTGTTATCACCATTTCCATCTTCCCAATACACTACTCCCCTGCACACTTTGTAATAAGCAAGCGGATCGTCCTTTTTTGACCCTTCCTGTAACGCGGGATCGAACAGCCATTTCTGTTTACCCGTAGCGGCATCCAGGGCGAACAATTTTAATTTGGGGCTGGTAGCATACAGCACTTCATCCACCATAATGGGGTTGCACTGGTTTTGGCTCCGGTTGCCGGTATCCCTGTCGTGCGAACTATATGTCCAGGTCACCCGTAACTGATTAACATTCCTTGGTGTTATCTGGCTATTTGAGGAGTACCTATTGCCATCTTTTGAACCGGCGTATGTGCCCCAGCCGCTGTAATCTGTTAATATTGAAGTTCTTTTACAAGATAAGATAACGGATACTGTCAGCAAAATGAATAATGGCCGGTTGATTTTCATAAATTTTTATACCCTAGGTTTTTTAAAGATATAAAAATTATAAAACCAACTGCAGATTAATTCAGGCCGGTAACCGTTGACAATCAGGCTGACACCGTAAGAATATTATTATTTATTGTAACCGTGTACTGCTGCAAGGGGGCTGTTGCCGGTCCTTGTACCACCTGCCCTGTCTTGCTAAATTCGCTTCCATGCAATGGGCAAATAAATATGCCCTGACTAACACTATATCCGATTGTTGCGCCCTGGTGGGTACACACCACCTGTACAGCGGTAAACGAGGCACTGGTATTACCGGCAGCCAGTCTAACCAATATCACCTTGTTTATGACTTTTGAATCGCCGGTATTTAAAAGTTCGCTGTTTAAATCGGCTGAAAACAAGTTGCCGCTGCCGGCCGCCGGCGGGGTTGGCTGCGCCGGTGCCGGGTTACTATTCTTGGAGCCGCTGCTGCACGAAGCAATACCACACCCGGCGCAAACGGCTACCATCCCGATACCCAATTTTTGTATGAATTCCCCTCTTTCCATTTCTACTCCCACAATTATTTTTCCGCTTTGTGCGTTTCCTTATGATTGAAATCAAACATCCTTGAAATAGTAAACCCTATCCGGTATTGCCCGCGTGAAAAATCCGACTGTGTATTACTTAAATAGTTGATTTCCTGTATAGCCCTGGAGTTTGTGATATTAACGGTAAAAACGTGCCCGCCTGTGATCATTTCGAGCCCAACTCCAAGCGGGTCCGAAAAGTCGTTGGCGCCGGTATGGAACGAGGAAAAAGAATGCGCATAATCAACAATTATTCCCATATGTTTGGATACTTTTAAACGTCCCGCGGCCGATAATGCGAAAAACTGTTGTTCGCTCCCGGGCACCAATGGGATCGGCGTATTATTCTGAACAAGGGATGGCGCCACTTGCAGTGAAAAATCCGATGAAAATTTGCGTGCGAAAATCGCCTGCGCAAAATATGAAACCCGATCGCCCGTGGACACGAATGACCCGTAAGGCCTTACCCCTGCTTCGCCGATCAGCGTTATGGCAAGCGGCGAGCTGTTATCTCCTGTTTGGTGCAGCAGCGCATACTTTAATTCCAGGTCGGCAAGGCCGCCGATAGTCGTCCGGCCGATATCGATATTCAGGTTGTCGGTTAACCCGTATTCAAAACCTAAATAAACATCAGCGACAGCATCGAGGCCAAAAAATATCTGGCCGCCACCGTTCTTACCCGCAAAATCGCCAAAGCGGTGAATGATCAGGAAATTAAGGTTATTTTTTTTAACGGTTTCGGAACTTTGCGATAAAACCAGGCGCGACGCTTTAAAAATCACAACCGGCGCATTCTTGTCGTCATTATTCATTGAATTCAATAATGAGTCGGCGGAATTGTTTGTTTTTATTGAATCGGCTTTTTGAGCCATCAGGCTTGTGCCCGTGGTAAGAAATGCCAGTAAAAAGAAATACTTTTTCATCTTGGATAATATTTGGTTTGCTAGTTTTATTTATATGAACTGTATGTGGCCGATACATTTATTTGAATACTTTCGGCAATGTGATGGAATACGATTTGAGGAATATCAATATGATGGTCGGTACACTTTACCATAAACTCCGATGTCATGCTGATGACACCGTTTTTTACAGATATGGTGCCGGGGATAGTCCTGTTCTGGGTAACGCCATGCACAGAAAGCGCGCCTGAAACCTTTACGGGATATGCGCCGTCTTTAGTTACATCTATATGTTCCTGTATCTTTCCTTTAAATGTTGCCCTTGGGTATTTGTCGCTTTCCATATAATCGGAATTAAAATGTTCCTGCATTAACGACTTGTCAAATTGAAAGGAACGGATAGGCACGCTGAAATCAAGCTCGTCTGACGACGAATTGTAAACCGATACTCCGACTGTTGAGACGGCCTTTATATCTTCAATCGGCGCACTTGAGTAAAGGCTTATTCTGGTGTTTTTACAGGCATAGATATCCTGTGCTGCCTGGTTGGTAATGCTCATCCAGGCAAGTAAAATCATACTGATATATTTCATTTTTCTAGGGTTTGTTTAAATTCCATTTCAGCCCGACTGCTACGCCTGTACTTTGCAGCTTAACCTGGCCATATCCTATATTTGATAGCGGAAGTTTTAAATAAGGCTGTATACTGATGCCTACCTTTGAATTAAGTTGCCGGTCATAAGTGGCGTTTAAATTAAGCACGCCGAAAAAGTATTTACTACTATGCGGCACAGTATAGCCCGACGGGCCGTAGGCATACACATCGTTGTAATTATAAGTATACTGCTCGTGCAGCATAATATACGACGATAAGCCGGTACCAATTGACAGCTTATTTTGCTGTTTATTATAAAGCTGGTAACCCAAATTCAACGGAATATCAAGCATTCTGCAATCGGCGGTTATGTTTACCGGGCTCACATGAAAGTTATACGGTGTATGATAATCTGCGAAATTGGCAAGGTATGGCTTTACTGAATAAAGCGCGCCGGTACTTATAGTAAACTTTTTTGAAACACCTGCCGAAAACAGCAAACCTACATTCGTGCCAACCTTGCCCTGCTGAAACGAACCTACACCATTTAAATCAGGCGCCGCCAAAATGCTTACTGCAAACTGCGGGCGAAATGCCGCCTGAGACTTGATTTTTATTTTTTCTTTTCCATTACCGGATAAACTTTTTGGCGAACCTGCAGCCGGGATATTGATTTGATAAGCACTAACTGAAGACGAGCTAATTAACCCGGTTTCAAAGACCGGAGTGGTGCTGACCGCAGAAAGCGCAACGTAATCCCGTTTCAAAACAGCAGGTTCCCCGCTTACGATATTTTGTTTGTCACCCAACCTTTCGCCGGTAGTACCGCGGGGGGAAACAGCGGCAGATGAAGTAAAGGACGATTTGCCGGTACTGCCTGCTTTTATGGCGTGTACATTTCCGGCATAAACACCAGCAGTACCTGATGGTGTTTGTTTGTGAGCTACCGGTTGCCGGATGGACCCGCCGCTTGTACCGGTATTTGCTTGCTGATGATGAACTGCCTGCGACAGCAGTGCTGTCTGCTTGTGATCTGCGGGCTGCCGCACAAACCCACCGCTATTTCCTTGCGGGTAATGGTTAATCGCCTGCAACTTTGATGAGGTTTGAACAGGGTTTGCCCTGAACATCCACCATCCTAAAAACAACAGTAATAAAGCCGCCGCGCTGCCTAAAACAGGCAGCCAGTAAATCAATCCCCTTCGTTTTGTATGCTTATCAAGCAGGTCCTCCAGGGCACTCCAATCATTTTCGTTGTAAACCGGATGATGAACAGGGTCTTCTAACCCCGTTCTAAAAAAATCATCCAGTTTTTTGTCTTTTTCGTTGTTCATTCTCTAATACCTTTATTAAAAAACACCCCTCTCATATCTGATCCTGTGATAGCTACGATGGGTGTATAGCCACTATTACTATTATAGTTGGCATTATTAGCAGATGATTCTGCTTTAAATATCATTTGTTTAAGTTTTTGCCTGGCTTTATGCAGGTTTGATTTCGACGTCCCCGCATTAATATTCAGCATTGAGGCTATTTCATCATGAGAATAACCATCGATGGCAAATAGATTGAAAACCGTTCGGTAGGCCTGGGGAAGTTTTTGCACCATCGCCAACAGATCATTATAATGCAGGTTCTTATCGGCAATATCTCCATCACTAATGTGTTCGGCCTTATCCAGGTCTTCGGTATAAGCCATTTTAAGATTGGCCCGATAAAAATCTATGGAAACGTTCATCATGATTTTGCCGAGCCAGGCTTTAAACGGCCTTCCCATATCATAACTTTCAATATGGGTAAAAACCTTAAAAAAACCTTGGTTCATCACTTCCGCCGCATCATCGCGGTTACCGGCATAACGTAAGCATATGCTCATAGAAAAGCCGTAAAACGCCTTATACAGCATCTTCTGACACTTCCTGTCTTGCTTTATACAGCCCCTGATCAGTTGATGTAAATCTTCTTCTCCCATATGGGTTATATCCCGTTAGCTTAAGCTTAAAAAAATACCTTGTCTGCCAATATCACGTTAACATAGCATTAAAGGTTGCCTGTTACTTTATAAAAATATAATATTTTATACAATCAACTGGTTATCAGTTAATTAATTTGAAACATAATAATCGCAGCTTAATCTTTGCTTTAGTATATCAACACCGCAGCGCTACAACAGCTGCGAAACTACAGCGGCTACTTTAGTTTAATGTTATAATACCCTGTAATAAACGTCTTATTAATTACCCGGCAATAAATAACTATAACTTATCGCGCAGGGCTAATTCAAATATCTACCAGCCTTTGGAAAATGAATTTACTAAATTTTTTTGGTAAGGCAACCCTTCTCTTTAAATCAACGATATAATCAGCAAACAACCCGTTTATCGGGCCAATAAAAAATTCAATAAATGGTTCCTGTTTCGATTGTAATAATTACTAAAAACTTATCCGATATAGTAGCCGGCTGCATCCGCATGGCCTGCCGCATTACTGACGATATTATTATTATCGTTAACGACAGCTCAAACGAACCAATTGATATATTATACTCGGGCCCATGCCGGGTTTACCGGAAACTATGGGACGGCTATGGCGCCAATAAAAATAAGGGCATCGAAGCCGCCAGGTACAACTGGATATTAAGCATCGATGCGGATGAAATTCCGGATGAAGAGTTGATCGGGTCGCTGCATAAATTAAAATATAACGATCCCGCTGTTGTTTACGATATTAAATTCCAATCATACTTTGGCAAACAAGCGATACATTTTGGCAGTTGGGGGCGGGATCATCACATCAGGCTGTTTAACCGGACGTTGGTAAAATGGTCTGAAACGATGGTGCATGAAACACTAATATTACCAGTAAATATACACATTGAAAAAATACACGGGCGCCTGCACCATTTTTCGGTAAAGGACCTGGCTGAATATGATGATAAAGGTATTTATTATGCCAGGCTAAGCGCTAAAAAATATTTCCGGGCCGGGATCAAGGCGAAAGCCGTTAAACTGTATATCTCACCAGTTTTCGGCTTTCTTAAACATTATATTTTTTGTTTGGGTTTTTTAGATGGCCGCGCGGGATGGCATATCGCAAAAACAAATATCAGCCATACTTACCGTAAATACCACTATTTGAGCCTGATGGAAGATCAGGATATTAAAAAACATCTTGTAAAAGATAGTTTGATTGTGGAATATTGATTTACTTGGTCCTGCTAAGCACATCATTATAAAATTGCAACGTTTGAGCAGCTATCTTACTTGCTTCGAATTGCCGCCTTACTTTTTCGTTACCGCTTTTTGATAACGCTTTGCAAATGCCGGGATTATTAAGCAAGTACAATATAGACGATGCCAGTTGGGTTATATCGTCAGGATCAATCAGCAGCCCATTTACATTATCATCAATTAATTCGGGACCCGATGTTCGGTTGGAGTTTATTACTGCTGTACCACAGGCCATTGCCTCTAAGGGCGCTAAGGCAAAAGCTTCGGAATATGATGGAAAGACGCTTATTGCCGAGGCGGTTAAATAATCATATAGTTCTTCTGTTCTCACATGACCCATAAATATCACCGTATTTTTTGCTGCTTCAGTTAAATAGGAAATCACTTTTTGCTTCGGGCCTTTTCCAAATACCAATAGGCTGGCACCGGGCATTTTTTTATTTACAATATTCCACGCCTTCGCCAACTGGTAGATACCCTTTTTTTGTACCAGGGTGCCGGTATAAATAACTTGTTTCGGATGCCTGTAAATATTCCGTTGTGGTATATCGGTATTAATGCCGTTATATAAAACCTCGATTTTACCGGGATAAGAAAAGCATATCGCACTTTTTTCAGCTGTATACTTGCTTGCACTGGCAATCATAGCGGCCTGGTTTAAAATGTGTTGCTCCATTTTAAATATAGGTGCCGCAACCTGCTTACCTGCCTCGCTTGCAAAATAAGTTATGGAGCCATTCATTTTTACAATTGTGGGTACCGGTAATGAAGGAAACGGTATATAGGATTTACAAAACCTGATATAGTCATTGTAATCCGGCATCTCAATGATGTCAATGTGATTATCAATAATTAACTTTTCAAGTTTTTTTTCATAAATCGCCAGGCTTCTTTTTATGTCGAGATCCATTATCCCGGTCGCCTTTAAAATACGGTTGCCTATCCTAACTATGGTAGACCGTCGTTGTTGAAACCATTTACCATCCAGGCCCCATCGAAACCTATAAATTTTAACACCTTCATCTTCAAATTCATCTTCTCCGCCATAGCCCGGGCTATATAATCCCGCTACGACCACCTTGTGGCCAATTTTTACCATTTGACGGGCCATTGTCCGTACAGATGTACCAATCCCGCCATGCTGACCGGGCGGATATTCATCACACAGGTACAATATATTCATCTGGATAAAAATTGTTTAAAATCCCGAATGTGCTGCCTGCTTATTTGCCCGGATAGCACGGAAATAAGTATATATAAGATAAGGCCGATCATCAATTGAATAATAAAATGAATATTTAACCGGACAACGATCAAATAAATAATAGCAGCCGAAATGACAAGCACGACAAGCGGGCGCAAGGATACGCTCATGAATTGCTTACTTACCAATTTATAATACAAATAGCCTTGCAGTAATGTGCTGATAAAAAATGCGGCGGCGGCTCCCATGCCTTTGAATTTTGAAATTAAAAGGATATTCAATAAAATATTGACTGCTGCGCAGGTTGTTGAAATGAATAAAATCTGTTTGTATTTTTTAGCGCCAAAACTTATTGACCAAAGCAGGTTAACAAAAAATTGCAATGGGATACATAATGACAATAATAAAAATTGCAATGAGTTTGTAAAGCCATATTTACCGTTTGTGATTAATGTTATCAAAGGCACCCATAAAATGTTTAACGATAGTGATATCAATACGGCAAAAAATATTTCAATAGTATTAAAAGAATTGATGTAACGCTGGCAGGTGATATCGGGTTTATTGTTTGAGGCCATTAACCGGGCCATAGCGGGCAAAATAATTGGTGCGGCAACCAGCATTGGCAAACGGGCGAGTTCAAAGGCACGATAGGCAAAACTATAATCGGCCAATACAATGGGGGTTGTCATTATACCAAGCAATATCCAAT
>JAQBOH010000158.1 GCA_028288125.1 Mucilaginibacter sp. | reverse complement strand
TGCCGCGCTTTAAATGCTTTTTTAGTTCATCCAGCTTTGCCATCTTACTTTTTATAATGTCAAAGTTCGTAATAATAAATTTATAATGCAAACAATATCATTGAAAATTCATGCAAAAAATAAGATTGTATCGACTTAAATAGACCATTGTCAATTTTAAAAGTCTGCTAAATACAAGATTTGCCCGCTATATTTTGCTTTGATCTTTTGCATATCAAGTTGAACCTTGGTGTCCGTTACACGCGCATAATGTTGAGTAGAACGAATGTTTTTATGTCCCAACATTTGTCCTACAGTTTCCATGGGAACTCCATTAGTGAGCGTAACCGTTGTCGCGAATGTATGTCTGGCGCAATGATAAGTAAGGCGTTTTGTAATACCGACCTGTTTTGAAATGTCTTTAAGATAAGCATTGGCCTTTTGATTACTAATATTAGGAAAGAGCTTGTCTTTAGGTGTTCGAGGATGACTTTTGTAATGTATAAGTAGAGCCTTGGCGGGTGGAAGAAGAGGCACGCGTACACGGTTATTATTTTTAACACGATGAGTCTGAATCCAGGTTTCACCATTATCTATTATCTGATCTTCAACGTTCAGTTTTACAGTATCCGCATATGATAATCCGGTATAGCAACTAAATAAGAAAATATCACGAACTAAAGCTAACTTTTTAGTGAACCGCTTTACGGCCAATCGAGTTAATTCCTCACCGGTTAGATAATCACGATGAACTTCGGTTGATTTCATACGATGAGCTATAAAGGGATCTCTTGAAAGCCAACCGAAATCCATTGCAATGTGAATGATCGTTCGCAATTTCTTGATGATCTGAATTGCGGTGTTATTCTGAACGCCATAATCAGTTTTTAGATAATATTCATAATCCTTAACAAACTGGTGATCTAATTGATCGAGACGTATGTCTTCAGCTAGAAATTTTAGTTTAAGAAACTTTTTTAATGCTTTGTAGCTTGCTCTGTACTTTTGCAATGTGGCTTTGGAATAATCCTTACCGATCATACCAATGATGTAGTTCAGTTGATAGTCCCATGCCATTGATAACATTTTAGGGGGTTCAAGTTCTTCCCCCTGCATTAGTTTGCGGACGTGCCGTGCAGTAAATGGCTTGCCAATTATGTACAATTGCTGCCTGCATTCATGTGCTCGCGCATATAAAGTATCAAGCCAGGCGTTTATTGATCTGGCTACTGATTTTGTTCCATTTACTCTTCCGCTTTTGACATCCCATTCTGAGCGTTCGCACGTTCTTTGAGTCGACCATTCTTCACGAGTTCCATTAACGGTAACTCTTATATAAATCAATGATTTCGAACAGGTTCCACCTTTTCGATTTCTTAAATAAAACTTGGTGCTAAATGTGAATTTCTGGGGTGGTATTATAATTTTCTTTTCAGGCTTTTTTTTTCGAAAGCATTCAACATCTGTTCAATATCCTGCAGCTTGTAATAATAGATTCTTCCAATCTTAGAAAAAGGAAGAGAGCCTGTTAAACGTAGGTTTTGCAATGTGCCGGTTGAAATATCGAGCATCTTTTTAATATCGACATTTTTCAACCATTGTGGCTGATTTTGAGGTTGTGGCGAATTTATTGTCGCGAGTAGAGTAAACAATTCTTTCTTGAAATCTTCAAGATCTTTTTTAGTAACGATGTCATCAGGTATCATGGCCGCCAAAATTAGGGAATGTAAATCTGTAATAAAATTTAACTTTTCCTCATGGTGATGACCGAGGGTTCGAGTCCGGCTGATCCGTAAACACACACAAATAATTACAATACTCTTTCCCCTTTTCCAGTAAAGTCACCTTAATTGGATACTATAAGGCTTTCATCAGCTATCAAATAACGGCCGAAATCTGAACTTATTCTATTGATGATGCTTGAGGGTTCGGGTCGGGAGGGGTCCGAGTAATTCTCTTTAATTACAGCAATAATCTAACTTTTTTCGGTTAATTCAATGTGTTTATGCGTGTTCGAAACCATAATATTTCAAAAGCATTTAACTTTTACCACGATTAATGAAAATAGGTCACCACATAAATTGGGGCATTTTGATAAGATTTGAGGTGTGTTTTTGGTGAATTTTTCATTAAATCATAAGCATTGAGGTGATTTGATGCGTTTTGGGCCTCAGGTTCGAGTCCCGTCCATTCCGCAAAAAGCCTCACACCTGGTGGGGCTTTTTTGCTATATTCCATTTTACGTTTATTATACCAAGCGAAAGGACCAAAGCTATTAAAAGAGCTTTCTGAAAAGTCATAATATGGTCCGTCCGGATCGAAGATGAGCCTTTTGTTGAGCGTACACCATGGCTGAGCGGCGCAAAAGAATAACAAACACTGTTTCTGCGTCTTTGTTTCTGCCATCTATGCAAGATTCTTACCGTTTTGCATTTTTCCTATAACAATAAATTTTATCAAAAAACGTAAAACGATTTCTTTAATTTGATAGTTATACCGGTATAAACTTCACCAACTATGCCGGTATTATTGCTTCTTATGTTATTGCCCGACATCGTAACAATCGCGTTGATCGTTTTAGATGTCCGCTTTATTCACCAATGGCTGGAATGGCGGAATACGTATGCCGATGATATCGCACAACGTAGCTTAAAGTATGCAATAGCACTTACTGCCTTTTCGTTATTCGGAAAATTCCCGGTTAGCTGGCTGGTCTGTAAAATTCGTAAAAATGAAGATAAGCCGAGCCAGGAGCGTTCACCGGAAACAGATCGGCTGCAAAGGCAGGACGGCTCGGTAATACATATCGAGTTTGAGGGAAATCCGCAGGGACAACCTATATTATTTATTCATGGCTGGAACGAAAACCTAACCGCATGGTATTACGAAAAAAAGTATTTTACTAAGGACCACAGGATTATCCTGATCGACCTCCCGGGACTTGGCAAATCAAAAGGCCCGGATAACCATGATTATTCCCTGCAAAAAATGGCCTTAGATCTTGAAGCGGTGATCGAATATCTTAACCTAAAAGACCTTGTTTTATGGGGGCATAGTATGGGCGGCATGATCATCCTGACCTATTGCACGGAAATAGGTAAAAACGTCAATCAAAGAATTAAGGGTATTATACTGCAGCATACCACCTACACCAATCCCACTAAAACCAGCATCCTGAGCGGTTTATTGACAGCTATCGAAAAACCGGTCCTCTATCCTATTTGTTATATCATGATCGCCTTATGGCCGTTGTTTTGGCTTAACAAGTGGTTCAGCTATCTCAACGGCAGTATGTTGTTGTCTACCCGCTTTCTCACATTTGCCGGTACTCAAACGCACGCACAGCTCGACTTTATTTCCCGCTTGTCTGCAATGGCCCCACCGAATGTTTTTGCGCGGGGTATGCTTGGCATGATGAGAACGTATGATGTAACAAATGATCTGAAAACATTGACAATGCCTGCGCTGATCTTTGGAGCGGAACATGACCGCCTTACAATACTTGCTGCGAGCGAGTTTATGAACCGGAATATCCCAAACTCAGGACTTGTTGTTTTAACACCGGCCGGCCACCAGGGGCTTGTCGAAAGACATACCGAGACAGTGGCGGCTGCGGAAGCTTTTATGAAAAAATTAGAATAGCAAGAGTGCAGGCAGATCATTATTAATAATTAACAGAGGTTTTATACTTAAAATGAATAGAATATGTTAGCAATGAATTATCGCGGACCCTACAGGGTCCGGGCCGAGCAGCGGCCCATGCCCGAAATTCTTCATCCCGAGGATGCCATTGTCCGGGTAACACGCACATGTATCTGCGGGTCCGACCTGCATTTGTATCATGGCATGGTGCCGGATACGCGAGTCGGCTCAACATTCGGACATGAGTTCACAGGCATTGTTGAAGAAGTTGGGCCAATGGTCCAAAAACTAAAAGTGGGCGACCAGGTACTGGTACCCTTTAATATCGCTTGCGGCAAATGTAACTTTTGTAAACAGGGGCTCTTTGGCAACTGTCACGAATCCAACCCGATGGCTACCGCGGTTGGCGGCATTTTTGGCTATTCGCACACCGCGGGCGGTTTCGACGGCGGGCAAGCCGAATATGTGCGCGTGCCTTATGCGGATGTAGGCCCCACGGTAATACCGCCCGATATGGACCCGGATGACGCGGTGCTGTTGACCGATGTTGTACCTACAGGTTACCAGGCCGCCGAAATGGGCGGTATCAAGGAAGGTGACACGGTAGTCGTGTTCGGCGCGGGCCCCATCGGCATTATGGCGGCCCGCTGCGCCTGGTTTTTCGGTCCCTCAAGGGTGATCATTATCGACCATATCGACTACCGGCTGGAGTTTGCCAAAAATTATGCGAAGTGTGAGGCCTATAACTTTAAGTCGCTGGAAGATCCCGTGGTATTCCTGAAAAAAACCACCGACTGGTACGGCGCAGACGTTTGTATTGACTGCGTAGGCTGCGAGGCGGAAGGAAATACCCTGCAAACCTTCAGCGGCCGGATAGCGCTTATGCAGGCGGGGGCGGCTACGGCCTTACAATGGGCAATCAATTCGGTCAAAAAGGGGGGCATCGTTTCCGTCGTCGGCGTTTATGGGCCACCGTTCAACTTCGTTCCGATTGGCAATATACTCAACAAAGGCATTACCGTCCGCGCCAACCAGGCTTCGGTAAAGCGGCTTTTGCCAAGGTTAATCGACCATGTGCAATCAGGAAGACTGAATCCTAAGGGACTTATTACGCACCGCGTTCCTTTGGAAGAGGTGTCGGACGCGTACCGTCTCTTTTCTTCAAAACTGGATAACTGTATAAAAACCGTGCTGATACCATCAGCCAAAGCTTAACACCATGAAAAAAAAGACTATAGACTATAAGGCAATCCCTGGCTGGGGCATGGATGCCGACCCTGAAAATGAGCCAACTTATCCCATGAAGAACTACACCGGGGACGATCATGAGCGGATCAATTATGAAAGGCCGCCCCAGCAGCCGCAAACCGTTGAGATACTGCAATCGAGCGAGCGGCCGGCTCCCACGGCTGTATTCGGCACTTCGGTACCGCCATCGGGTTTAAGCGGAGTGATACGCCGCTATGCCTTTCAACATAGTGAAGACCGGTACCGCCATTGGATACCTTTACTGATGGCCGACAGGATTAACATTTTTGAAGGCGTTATAAATGATATAGCGCATGGCCGTGTACCCAATATGATTAAGGAGCGGGGCTGGCCGGTGGAATGGAAATATAACCGGGCCGGCATGATGAAAAAAGCTGCAGCGAAAACTGCCGGCTTAGTGCTGCTTGCAGCTGCCATAACGCTGGTTGTTTTAAAAGTAAAAAAATAACATCACGGGCGCCTTTTTTTCTACGGGAGCAAACCTATCCCCTAAGCTGTTGTTTATCAATAAACTAAATTTAAAATCATGAGAAAAATAAATTCACTATTTGCTGTTGCACTCGCGGTTAGCGTGCTTCAGGCTTGTTCGGGAACTAAAACGGGCAGCACTACGGACACCACTGTGAAAACTGATTCCGCAAAGACGACTACCGTCAAAGCCGATTCAAGCGCTACGATGACCGACACAACTTTTGCGGCTAAAGCCGCAGTTGGCGGTATGGCGGAAGTTGCCCTCGGTAAAATGGCCGCTGCAAAAGGTACTGATAGCAAAGTAAAAGACTTTGGTAAAATGATGGTGATGGATCACAGCAAAGCCAACAATGAACTGATGGCTATCGCAAAAGCCAAAAACATTGTGCTGCCTGCAGCTTTGGACGCTGAGCACCAGGCTAAAAGCGACAGCCTGAGCAAGCTGAGCGGTAAGGATTTTGATAAAGCGTATGTAAAGGCAATGGTGGAAGACCATCAAAAGACCCTCGATTTAATGAAAGGCGAGGCGGCGAATGGCAAAGACACGGAATTAAAAGGTTTTGCCGCCAAGACCGCGCCAGTCGTACAAACGCATTTGACCGCGATCACTAAGATACAGGACAGTATGAAATAAATCATATGGGTATAGTTTTATGCAAAGCCGCCGGATATACCGGCGGTTTTGTTTTGCCTTTTGGCGGAGCTATACTGGTAAATCGTATCTTTCTAAAATATCGCAGGCCGACTAATATTGCAATAGAAAGCCGCAATTACTATATAAATAAAAAGCCATGAACGGCACCTGGATAACAACGATGGGATTTCATACTTATATTAAGTCAACATTGTTCGCGCTGATCTTTGAACTTTTGCTCACATCGCACCTACCAATAATCCGCATTTGATCAAGGTCTTTTTCGATCTCATATCTATCGCTCCGTACAAGCGCTTCGGCAATGTTAATGGCAGCCGTAGCGGCATAAATGCCGATATCCTCATTGATGAAACTAAAAACCACGTTGTAAGTGCCCGGGGTTTCAGTCTCGCGGGTACGACCGAAGCCGGTATCAAAACCAGCCAGCGTTTGTATTTCCAGAGCAATATGCTCCACCACATGCCCCATCCACGTTCCTTCTTTAACGCGTTCAAAAAAACCTCCTGCTACTCCCGGCGAGCACCGGTGACTATATAAGGTAGGGATCAATTTGTTAAGCCGCTCAAAAAAACCGGGAATGGTGTTGGTAGGGCACTGCTCTAATTCATGCAAGTTCAGGCGCATCTGTATCAGCTTGTGCCGGGTATCACTCCATACACTCGGCCCATTCAGTACTTCTATACTTTCTATTGTCATCATTCGTTGTAATAACAGCGGTATAGGAGCATAGTTTTTAAATTGTATATGCAATGTATTAATTACGTTAATTACGTTTAACAAATTGGTATTTTCCTTATTTTTACAAGCATGATCTATCCGAAAGGTAAATTGGTAATTATAGGCGGCGCGGTAGATTTGGGCAGCAATGTGAGTACGCAGGAACATGTGACGCATCCCGACTATGTGAAGTTTTTTGAGCGGGGTATTTTAAAACGTATTATTTCAGAGTCGCCGGGGCAGCTTGAATCGCATGTGGAAGTAATTACTACCGCTTCACAAATACCCGAAATTGTAGGCGATGAATATATTAAGGCATTTAAACA
>JAQBOH010000128.1 GCA_028288125.1 Mucilaginibacter sp. | reverse complement strand
TCAAAAAAATACTTATCGGCGTTGATGACAGTAAGTTTGCCGAGCATGCTGCCGCTTATGGCTTCGAAATTGCCCGTAAATTTAATGCCGCCGTAGGTTTGGTAAATATTGTTGAACCAACTGTAATGCCGCCGTTGGGCGCGGGCGCCGACCCTATTTTAGGTATGCCGATGCAGGGTGTGGGAGTGGAGGAAATGGAGTTGCTGGATATCCGGAAAAGCCAATCGGAAGACATTTTTGAACGCACGACAAAGAAATTCGCAAAAGACACAAAAGTGTCTCATTTCACCGAATATGGCGCGACTGCGCAGGGAATCATCGATTGCAGCAAAGAATTCAAAGCCGACCTCATTGTGATAGGAACCCATAACCGCTCCGGCATCGACCGCTTGCTGATGGGCAGCGTAGCCGAACACGTAGTACGTCATTCGGAAGTGCCCGTGCTGGTGGTGCCGTTTGGTCAATAGTCGATGGACGATAGACAATAGCAATTCGGGTAAATTAATAGCCAATTCTTTCCATGGACTATCGACCATGGTCTATGGACTTTCTAATACAACAACCTAAACTTAATCGTCTGCTCAATCGCCTTCAGTTCATTTAAAACTTCGGTATCATAACCCTTATTTACATCAGTAATAACATATCCGATCTGCGGGTTGGTCACCAAAAATTCGCCGACTATATTGATGTTGTGGCGGGCAAACACTTCATTGATCTTAGCCAGTATACCAGGTACGTTTTTGTGGATGTGAATTAAACGGTGCGCGTTGTTGATGCGTGGTGGCTGCAGGTCGGGGAAGTTGCAGCTGGTATGTGTTTTGCCCTCATTCATAAAGCCCATTACCCGTTTTGGGATAAAATCGTCATTGCGCGGGTTGTTTTTCGGATCGTCAAAAATAATAATGCCGTTTTCGCAGGCGGCTTCGGCTAATTTCCGGCTGGCTACCTTTCCAAAAACACCTATCACCTTTAACCGGCCCGCATTCTGCACTTGTTCAACAGTGGGCTGATGCTCTTCATCGCAGAAAACGATGCCCGCCTCTTCAAGGTACTTATCCTCGATCGTTTCACGCTGGCGGATGTTGTAGCCTTCCTTTTGTATTTGCGCCAGCGCCTCTTCCTCTATTTCGCCCACTACCAAACACTTGATGCGGTTTTTGGGATAGGATATTGCCCTTGGCAGCTTATTGATATACAAAAACTCATCAAAGCTCGGCGTAACATGGTCGGCCCTTTCGGCGATGGATTTGCGCTCGATATTCTCCGTAAAGGCGAAGAATTTTTTGATCATTCCCGATTCCTTTAACTGGAAATCCGAGTAACCATCCCCAATGCCATAAATATCGCCCTGCAGGTTCAGCTCTTTTAACAGCTTAACCTTACCGCCCTCCTGCGAAAGCGGGTTGCTGCGGTCGTAGCCGATTATATTTCCCTCTTCGTCAAACTCAAAGGTATTGGCATAAATGTTTTCCTTTTTAATTTGGTATTCCGTCACTACCGGGATAATAAAATCCTTAAAGCCTCCGGACACGATCAATACCTCGTCCTGGTGGTTCTTAAAAAATTCCGTGTTTCGCGAAAACGAAACGGATACCTTTTTCTTTAAATGGGTGATCAGCTGTTTTAAATGCTCGCGGTTGGCCTGCAAAAGTTTCACCCGCGCTTCCAGGCTTTCGGTAAATGATAATTTACCTTCCATTGCGGCATTTGTCAGGTCTTCAATTTGCTTGTAGATATTTTCCCTGTCGGGATGGTTTTTTAGCGAGATACGTGCCAGCTCATCCAAAGCCTCAACCTGTGTAAACGTACTGTCGAAATCTATAATAAAGTATTGACCCATGCCTGTTGATGTGCAATCCCGATAGCTATCGGGAGCAACTGTGCAAATGTGCGATTTTTGGATTGATTTTTTTGACGATTGTTTATAAAGACGGTAGATATTGTAGAGACGCAATGCATTGCGTCTCCGCGTAATTATAACGGCGGTGGAGGTATTGTCATTATCCTCAATTCCTTCGGGTAATAATTATTTACCCGGTTCGGCAGCAGTTTGGCCCAGCCCAGCGGATGGCCTTCAAAGGTCATCAGGCTCCAGCCTTTGTTAGCCGTAATGATATCTACGTTTTCGCGGCGCAAATAAAGTATCGCCCGCTCGTAATCGAGCTCAGTTTCTAAAACCGCATCCTTATTAGTATATATACTTAGGGCCAGTTCATGATCGGGCACCAGGTCGTTGCCCATCAGCCGGCCAATTCTTACACCCGATTTTTTGATATATAAATGCCGCTGTAAAGTGTCAAGGCTATCCTTATGCTGTTGGTTTATTGCCATCCAGTCGTCGTTCACTTTAAAAAAGTAAAAATCATCCGGCGAAGTGATATATGATTTTACCTGTTCAATCTCCTTGGCGGCCAGCTTCTGGTTGCCTTTGGTTTTAAATGACGGCATTTGAGCTGTTTCCTCGTTTTTCTGTAAGCAGGCTGCAAATAAGCCTTCGCCTTTTACCTTGCCTGGATAAAACCGATACCCCCATGCTTGCTGCTGGTCCGATTCCGTTTCCACAATGCCCCAACCGGCATTAATAGGTATACGCCGGGTTTCCATAGCAAATTGCTTGCACAGCCAATCCAGTATATCCTCGTTTTCGGGGTGCGAATAGGAGCATGTACTATATATAAGGTGTCCGCCATCTTTCAAAGCCGGGTAAACATCCGCAAGTATGCGTTCCTGCCGCTGGTGGCACAGGCTCACATTTGCTTCCGACCATTCATTCATTGCCGACGGGTCCTTCCTGAACATGCCCGAACCCGAACACGGTGCGTCAACTAATATAATATCAAAAAACCCGGTCAGTTTGCTGAAATCCCTTGGGTCGTTATTGGTTACTATAACATTGGCGGTGCCCCAGCGGTTAAGATTGTCGCACAAAACCGGGACACGGGTTTTTATAATTTCGTTCGATACCAACAGGTCATCGCTATTTAACGCCGAATTGATGAGGGTGCTTTTACCGCCGGGAGCGGCGCACAGGTCTAAAATTTTTATTGGCTCATCATTAGTTTGCCCGATCTGTTTCAGGATATGGCCGATAAACATTGACGACGCTTCCTGCACATAATAGCACCCGGCATGAAACAGCGGGTCGAAAGTAAACGACGGACGCTTATCCAGGTAGTACCCTTCCGGGCACCACGGCACCTGTTCTCCGGTTTTTACAGATGATCTTTTAAACGGATTTACCCGGATGGAGGTGGGCGGCTCAATATTTTTTTGCGCATTTATAAAATTTTCTGGCTCAAATCCGGGCTCGCCTGACAAAGAGGCCAGGAAATTTTTTGGAAAAATAGGTTCATTTATCATCAGCTTCAAAGATACAATTTCAAAAATTGCGGCTGCTTACGCGATAATGATAAAGCCTTCACTTTAAAATAACAGTT
>JAQBOH010000098.1 GCA_028288125.1 Mucilaginibacter sp. | reverse complement strand
AAATGGATCGCTTTGTTCGGTCAGGGACTGGAGGCATTTGCTGAATGGCGCCGGTTAGATTATCCGCAGTTGCAGCCAGCAGTGGCGGGTACGCTTAATGGGAAATTGCCGGTAAGGTTTATTTATCCGGCACGAACAATCCCTAAACGGCGCAAATTATAAGACTGCTTTTGCCAATCAAGGTGCAGATGTGCTGACTACCAAACTTTGGTTTGACGTAAATTGAGCCTAAATGGTCATGTCATCATTAGAATGACATGACCATTTAAATTTTAAATAAGTAATTGGTTAATTATACTTCCACCGGAAGTATAACGATCTACCAGCAAACAATGCTTTATATTAAAATTTGGCCAGTAGCATAAAGCGCGGGCCTCCTTTTAAGGATTGCAGAAAAATAAAAAATTGGTATTGCTTAAGCTTTGCTGTTTCAAAACCAGAAAGCTAAGGGCACAAAAAAGCGCTTCCATCTCACCGGAAGCGCGTTATCAACTAAATCTCCGAAATACTGTTCCGGTATCCTTATCTGTTGTGGATAGATGTTAATTCTGTAAGCTTTATTTTTAAATCTTTGCTTCCGCTTACAGATACTTTATTAAAAGTTGCATTGGGAAAGTAAATTCCTGTCATAACCGTGAGGCCATTATCGGCGAATAATTCTACCGAAGCTGCATCCACGACAAGGGTTATATCTGCATTATTAGCAGACGTAAATCTTGGTGCAACAAACCTCCCTTTAAAGCTCTTTTGGAAATCGGTTTTGCCAGATTGCGTACGATCGATATAGTATTGATTAGCCTGTTTATCATACCCAACAGTAACTCTCTCACCGTTTGCATTAGAGAATGTGACAACAATATCTTGTATCTGGGCAGTGCTTATTTTTAACTCACTTTGTGCAGGAAGATTATACACCTGGCTGGGGTTTAAGCTGATAACCGGTGTAGCAGCAACTATATTTTTAATTTCCTTTACCGGGGTTGATGCTACTAAAAGCTGTCCGTTCATTTTTTTCAAACTCAATTCCCGCGGAATAGTCATCGCATTGCGCCAGGCTACAGTTGGCACCTGGTTGGCATAGCTCCAGTTAGTCATCCAGCCCAAAAATATTTTTCGAACGCCGGTGTTGCTCCAGGTTACGCCGGCATATTCATCCGGGCCGTAATCTATCCACCTGGTCTTGGTATCTGCAGGAGTAAATGTCTTCCCGTCAAACTGCCCTACAAAGTATTGTGTGGCCGAGCCGCCGTTTGGGCCGCCGGGGTTAAGGTTTACCAATAGCACCCAATAAGTTTTACCGCCCAGTTGTAAAGGGAAAAGATCGGGGCATTCCCATACACCTCCATGTGCACCTATAGTTAAACCAAACTCGCTTTCTTTTTTCCAGGTCTTCAGATCAGGCGCCGAGTAAAACGTGATACGATCTTTTGTAGCCAGTGTCATTACCCATTTTTTTTCTGCGGCATACCACATCACTTTAGGGTCGCGAAAATCACGTATACCGGGGTTTTTAAGCACTGGGTTACCGTTGTACTTAGTCCAGGTTACACCTTCATCCAGGCTATAGGCTAGGCTTTGATTTTGAAATTTATCAGTATTCTCTTTTTCACCTTTCGGGTCGTGATGTGTAAATATGGCAATCAAAGGTATTTTGCCACCTTTACCAAAACCCGACGTATTATTAACATCTGCAACGGCACTGCCGGAAAAGATATACCCCAGGCTATCCGGATATAATGCTATTGGTAGCTCCTTCCAATGAAATAGATCAGTACTGGTTGCATGCCCCCAGTGCATGGGTCCCCATATTGTTCCATTTGGATAGTACTGGTAAAACAAATGGTATGTGTTATTGAAATAAACCATCCCGTTTGGGTCATTTATCCAGTGAGCCTTCGGTGAAAAATGCAGTTGCGGGCGATGTTCTTCTTTGTAAACGCTTTGAACCGCATCTTGCGCTTTACAAACAAAAGATGCTAACATAAGAACTTGTATGGCCAGTATCCGTAAATTATTCTTCATAATAAGAGTTTTTATTATAATTAAAAAAGCATTACATATTTAAACGGAAATTTGCATGAATAATAACGAGCGCACCAGCTACAAGTGTAATGCGCTCGTTATTTGCAAATATTTAATACCCGGGGTTTTGTTTATATAAACCATTGGTAAACGTTATTTCTGATTGAGGGATTGGAAGGTATTCATCTCTCCCTGCAGTAAATTTTGCTGTAGCTAAAAATGTACGCCTGCCTTTTTCAATGGTAATATAATCATTAAGAGTTGTTGCAGCAATTCCCCATCTTACCAGGTCAAAGAAACGCTCACCTTCGGTTGCAAACTCTAAGCGTCTTTCCCATTGCAAAGCGTTGCGGGCGTAATCTTGTGTCCAGTTTGCAGAGGTATAAGGCTTTAAATTATAATTTGATGGAAAGGTGCCATCAAGTTTCTTAAGCCTTGCGGTGCTTGCAGCAGCCCTATTCCTTATCTGGTTAATTAATGGCAATGCATTTGCTTGTTGTCCAAGCTCAATGTAAGCTTCAGCCTGCATTAGTAAAACATCGTCATATCTTATCACGTCGTAATTTTTTGCTGATCCCATAAATGGCCCGTTTTTAAAATACGATGAACTGGTTGACAGTTGCTGATTGCGCATGGTATGAAAGTTTCCATATACGCCAGGGTCACGCACCCAGCTGTTGCTGAATGGCTTGGTGTTATCGTATTTATAAGGGTGGCCGTCAATACCAACAGTATGGTCTATCCGGGTATCAACGGTTGCGGTAGCCAGGTTAGCTATAGTATTGTTAAAGGTGTTAAAGTTTGGTAATCCGTTTGCATCAGTAGTAAAAGCGTTAACCAAATTCTGACTCGCGGCATGAAAACCGCAGCATCCATATTGTGGGGCTCCGTGCGGATAATTTAACCCATCCTCGTAATTTAAACGGCCAGCAGTAGTACCATCATTAATGGTAAATTGAATAGCAAATACTGATTCGGCGCTATTTTCAGTTTCCGGCAAAAAGTTGTCTGCAATATCATTGTTTAAGGCATATTTGCCAGAAGAGATAACCGCCTGTGTAAGCGTAACAACTTCCTGCAAGCGCGTTTTGTTAATATTTGTTACATGGTGGGTAGCAGCATCTTGCTCATATGCCTGAAATAGTCTCAACCTTGCCAAATATGCCTGTGCTGCATATTTATTAGCCCTCGCTAACTGTGGTTGGTTAGTTGGCAAATTATCAACAGCAAATTGAAAATCAGCAGCTATCTTATTCCATGAATCTTCGTTTGAGAGGTCATTTGAAACTTTTAAAATATCATCAGAAGATGCATTTTCATCAAAAATAGGTATGTTTTTATATAACAGCTTCATTGTAAAATAGCTGTGCGCTCTTAAAAACCTTAACTCTGCTAATCGTACGTTTTTATTAGGAAACTCGGCATCTGTAAGTGAATTAACAGCTCGTAGTGCAACGTTTGCCCTTGAAATTGACTTAAATAAATTTTTCCAGGTGCGGGAAACAAAAGCATCCATAGAAGGGGTTACTAAGTTGTAATGTTCTAAGGCGTCAACTTCGCCAACATCACCGGTACCACCACCACCTTTATAGGCATCATCAGAACGGACACTGCCATAAGCCCAATTGCTGTATATAGGTCCAATCATATCGCCGTTGCCTATAGCGGCATATGCTGCTGTAACCAACCCTTCAATTGCTGCTGTTGATTTTAAATCTGCCGATGATAGCACTCCTGTGGGGGTATAGTCTAATGCTTTTTTGCAGGACCCCAAAACAATGAGGCCTGATAACATTGTTGTTATTAAAATTTTTGCTTTCATATCAATAATGAATAAATTTTTAAAATGATGCGTTAATACCAAAGGTTAATATCCTTGGAATTGGAACCGGTCCCAGATCAATCCTTTCGGGATCGGGGCTTAAATATTTTTTACTTTTTAAAGTGAATATGTTCTCGGCCATTGCAAACACACGTAACCTGGTAAATACGGCTTTTGGGATTATACTATATCCAACCTGAACGTTACGAAGCTTAAAATAGGAAGTACTTACGATGAAATAATCCGAGGTTCTGCCCTCATTATTGTTATCCTTTAAAGTCAATGCAGGCACGCTTGTATTTGTATTTGTAGGTGTCCAGCCATTAAATACACCCGGACCTACGTTTTCACGGCTCCTCATTAAATTATTAAATATGGTATATACATCAAATCCCTTCCGGCCTGCAACTCCAGATCCAAAAAGCGACAGGTCAAACTTTTTATAGGTTAAATCTATCCTTGTACCGTACTCTAAAGCGGGTAATGTAGTACCGATCCAGGTTCTGTCTAAATCATTAATGACACCATCAGAATTTATATCTACATAACGTATTCTACCCGGGCCGGCACCTATTTGTGTTGGGGCAGCATCTACCTCTGCCTGAGATTGGAAAAGGCCATTGGTTTTGTAACCAAAAATATCAAATTGAGAATGACCAAGAATTGTGTTTACAAGGTTCCCGGGATAAGCAGGCCTTACATTCTCAGGTAAACTGGTAATTCTGTCTCTAAAATGCGAGAAGTTGATGGTAACATTATAGTTAAAGTCGCCTGATTGTTGTCCATGATAGCTTAGCAGCAGTTCCCAGCCTTTATTACTTTTTGCAGCCCCATTAACTGTTTTAGACTGGCCCTCGCCCAATGCCGAGGCAACAGGTGGTGTTATCAAAATACCACTGGTTTTGCGAGTGAAGTAATCAAATGAACCGGATATCTTGTTATTAAATATTGCAAAGTCCAGGCCGGCGTTTATTTCGTCTGTTGTTTCCCACTTAAGTCCTGGGTTTGCTGCCTGGGTTTGCACAAAGCCCGATGGTAAAGTGCCTGTATTGGCTCCTGATAAAGAATAAGCCGTACCCACGTTTTGATATTGTTCAAAAAAACCACCTTGTAATTGCGCTAATGTAGTGCCGTAACGAGTGTCAAATAATGCAAAACGGGCAATATCGCCAATTTCCTGATTACCCACACGACCCACACCTACCCTTAATTTTAGCTCTGAAAAAAAGGTGGCGTTTTTCATAAATGATTCCTTGTCAATTTTCCACCCAACAGAGGCTGCAGGAAAAATACCGTACTGGTTGTTTGAACCAAACCTTGAAGATCCATCCCGGCGGACAGTTATAGCGGCTAAATATTTTCCAGAATAACTATAGTCCACACGTCCAAATTGTGAAAATAAACGATTGCCTGTGTTAAATCCGCTTACCGTGGTGTTACCGGTGCCTGCGTTCAACGTGAAATAATCTTCTGTTTGTACTGCGAACCCTTCTTTTTTGGTTGTTTGAAAATTAATGTTGGTTTTAATATACTCGGTACCAAGCAAAAACTTGAAATGATGATCGGCGTTCAAGTCGTAATTATATCTTACAGTATTAGACCAAGTAGTACTTAAATAGCGGTTTTGATCATAAAACAAACTATTGGTTGTGCGATTTAGTGCTCCTTCAGAGAAAGTGGGAGATATGATCTTATTTAAATAAGTTGCATAATCAGCACCAAAATTAGATTTGAAAAACAAGTTGTCTATTGGTTGAATTTCTAAGAATACATTACCAAAAGTATTAAAACGGTTAGCATTGTTCCATTTCGCAAGATCCTGCATATGCAGCGGATTATTTCTGTCAGAATAACCTGCTCCTGATTCACCAGCATAGGTAACACCGTCCTTTTGGAATACAGGGATGGTTGGAGCCAGGGTAACAGCCAAAGAAGTCACTGATGCGCCGCCTAAATCGTTAGTAGTTAATGTTTCGTTTGAGTTTGTGAGCTTTAAATTAACACCTAAAGTAGCTCTGTTATTAAATGACCGGGTTATACCGTTAATACTTCCAGTGGTGCGGCCGTAATCTGTAAATTTAACAAGTCCGGTATTTTTAATATTCCCAAAGTTCAGTTCAAGGGACGAAGTTTTGTTACCAACTGAAGCCGTAAAATCATTATTATAAACCATTGCTGTTTTATATAGTACATTTTGCCAATTGGTATCACCTACTGGAGTATTAGGATCGCCGCCTACAAAAGGTTTTGGTGTAACCCCATTTAAAACTGGATTAGCAAAGTTTTGATTCCAGTCAAAAGTGTAAATATCACCATAACCCGCGGCCGGATCCTGCCCGTCATTTACCGAGGCCTGCCATAAAGCTTTGCCGCGATCAACAGCATTCAACATTTTAAATCTTAATGATTTCTCAGATTGAAAAGAAGTGCTGCTATTTAATTGAAATTGAACTTTTCCATCGGTATTACCACCATTTTTAGTGGTGACGATGATAACACCGTTAGAAGCACGCGAACCATAAATAGATTCCGCCGAAGCATCTTTAAGAACCTGCATTGAGGCAATATTAGAAGGTGATAAATTTTGAAATACCTCCGGCCGCGTTGTAGGAATCCCGTCTATAATATATAATGGATTGTTGTTGCCGAGCGTGTTTGCACCCCGTATTAATATACGGCTGGTTGACCCGTTTGCAGAACCATCCTTTTCGATATATAAACCGGCAACCCTGCCTTGTAAAGCTTGCATAGTGTTACCCGAACTGTTATTTTTTACCGGATTAAGATCTACCACAGCAACAGCGCCTGTTAAGTCTTTTCTTCTTTCAGAGGTATACCCGGTTACCACAACCTCGTTTAGCGATGTGTTTCCGGTTTCCATCTTAATCGTCGGATCTACCGTGCTTGCATCAACCTTTAAGTTATAAGGCTGGGCACCGATATAACTAAACCGGATAGTTTGCCCATTAGATGCGACGATAGTAAATTTACCCTTACTGTTAGTAATTGTTGATGCCTGTGTTTCAACCACAGAAACAGTTACAGCCTCGAGGGGTTTGGAAGCGGCATCTGTTACAGTTCCAGAAATTGTTCTGGACTGTGCAAAGCTCTCACATGCTATAGAAAGCAGTAACGAGCAAATAAGTAATAATTTTTTCATAATGGTTTGGAAAGTAGGTTTTAATTAATTTTTGAAGTTCATATACTCGTTTAATTGATATTCGGGACAACCTCCTTTCTTTGTAGCTACAAAGCCACCCATCAATACGGCTCTGTTTAGCATTATTTGTGGAGTTTCTTTTAGATAATGATTGGCTACGAAAGCCGCCAGAAATGCGTCGCCGCTGCCTATGGTATCGGTAACTTCTATTTCGGTTCCGCAGGAGCGGTATACTTTATCTTCATAATAATAGGCCGCGCCAAATTCTCCTTTGGTTACAAGAACTTCTCTTACATCAAAACGATCTTGTATAAAAGCAATCTGATCGGCTTCATTTGAATAAGAGCCCCTAAACTGTGTTTGAGCGATCTCTAATTCCGATTGGTTAAATTTTACAATATCAGCCTTTTGCAATAAGTGCGATAGAATTTCTTTGTTTACAAACGGCGGCCTCAAATTAATGTCGAATACCTTTATCGCGGAGCTTTCTAAAAGGTCATACAAAGTATTGCGGGTTACCTGGTTGCGCGAGGCGAGGCTACCATATATAAAATAGGCGTTTTCATGTAATTGGCTCTTTATATAGTTGCTGTCACTTATAAAATCCCAGGCAACCGGAAAAATAATTTCATAAGAAACCTCATTGCCATTGCTCATTTTGGCTAATACCTGGCTGGTAGGGTACTCATTATCGTGTTGTAATAAGTATTTTCCAATACCCCAACTATCTATTAACTTTTCAAGTTTTTGTCCATAATCATCTAATCCTACTCTACTGATAATACCGGTGCTTATCCCCATCTTGCTAAGATGATAGGCTACGTTTAACGGCGCACCGCCAGGCTGTGGACCATCAGGCAGCACGTCCCACAATATCTCGCCGTAGCAAATAACTGATGTATTAGTGTTTAATTGGTTCATAACCGAATTTATTTAATGCATTATTACCGTTGTTCCCAATTGCTCTAGTGATTTCCCTTTGGTTTCGGGCATATAGCGCCAAACAAAAATCAGTTGCAGTACCATCATAGATCCAAAGAAGAAAAAGGTAGTAGCGCCGCCTAGTTTCTCTGCAAAAAATGGAAAGCAAAAGGCAATTAAAGCTGCCATTATCCAATGTGTTGAACTGCCAAGCGTTTGCCCTTTGGCCCTTACCTGGTTAGGAAATATCTCGGAGATAAACACCCATATTACGGCTCCCTGTGAAAAAGCGAAAAAAGCAATGAAAATCATCATGTATATTGGAATGGCAAAGCCGTCGAATTTGCCTGAATAGAATGTGAAACTCACCAGGAATAATGATGCTATTAAGCCGAAAGAACCAATTATCATTAAAATCCTTCGGCCAACACGATCAATAAAATTAAGTGCGATGAGCGTGAATATGAAATTGATAACACCAATACCCACAGTTGACAGTAAGGAGGAATGTGCACCCAACCCGGCCATTTGAAATATTCGCGGTGCATAATAAATAATGGCATTTATACCCGATACCTGGTTAAAAAAGGCAAATAATATAGCTAAGATTACAGGTTTTTTGTATTGCCCTGAGAAAAGATTGGCACTTGCCGATTTACCATTGCCAAGATTTGAGTTTTGAATGGCTTTTAGCTCTTCATCGCAATTTAAAGGATTAATTATTCTAAGTATTTCTAAAGCACGCGCATGAGCGCCTTTTTTAAGAATGAGCCATCTTGGGCTTTCGGGTATAAGTGTTATCAATAAAATAAATATCAGTGAAGGAAAAGCCTGCACACCCAGCATCCAGCGCCATGAAGTTTCGCCGCCCTGGCCAATGAGATAGTTAGAGAGGTAAGATATAAGGATACCTAATACTACATTAAATTGAAACAATCCTACCAGCCTGCCTCTGCGATCGGCTGGGGAAACTTCTGAAATATAAATAGGAGCGGTAACAGATGAAGTACCTACACCCAGGCCTCCTAAGAATCTAAAAACAAGAAATAAATACCAATTATCAGACAAGGCCGTACCTAATGATGATAATAAGTAAGCAATGGCAACAAAATACAAAGTGTTTTTGCGACCAAACCGGTCTGAAGGACGCGAGCCTAATAAAGAACCTATAACCGTTCCAATTAATGCAATAGATACAGTAAGGCCATGTTCAAATACAGACAAATGCCAAAATTGCTGAATAGATTTTTCGGCACCCGAGATAACAGCTGTATCAAAGCCGAATAAAAAGCCACCAAGTGCCACAACCATGGCCCACGCCATGACAGAATTTTTTCTCATATAATAAAAGGTATAATTGGTTTACGATTGCAAAGTAGGCGGATTATTGGAAGTGGTGTTACCAGTATTATCTCAAAAGGGTATAAGATTTAAACAATTTATAACATATTGATTTTCAATGCATAAAATATAAAAAATAAATAAACAGTAAAATATATTCCACTTTTGTTACCTGTTTGGTTAGGTTTTGTTACACGTAATGGAATCATTTTGAGAGCTATTAGGCTGCCGTTTTCATTGCAAAAAAATTAATCAATACATTTGTTTAATAAAACGCCTTTGGCAACCAATAGCCAAACCAAAATCTATAATTTAATAAGCTACTTAAACAAGGTATTGTAATACAAAAGACTATGTATAATAAACTAAGTCAGGGGTTTCTGATTGTAACTTTATTATTTTTTGCGTTAACGGGCTGTAAAAAAAGCAAGCAATCCGCTCAATATACTATTGGGTTTTCCCAGTGCATTGGCTCTGACCTATGGCGGCGCACCATGATGGAAGAAATGAAAATGGAGCTTTCCCTGCATCCTGATACAAAGTTTATTTATGCAGATGCTGACGGTGATAGTAAAAAGCAGGTTAGCCAGGTACAAAAAATGCTCGATAGTGGGATTGACCTGCTTATTATATCGCCAAATGAAGCACAGCCACTTACCCGAATTGTAGAACAGATATATAATAAGGGCATTCCAGTGATTGTGATAGACCGTAAAATATCGTCTTCATTATATACCGCATATGTGGGCGCAGATAATTATCAGGTGGGTAAGTTAGCCGGCGAATACATAGGATCATTATTGCATGGCAAAGGCAATGTGATGGAGGTTATGGGCCTCCCTGGTTCGTCATCAGCTATAGAAAGAGACAGAGGATTTAATGATGGACTAAAAAAATTTAATAATGTGCGTATTGTCTCGCAGCTTTATGGTGATTGGTTAGCAGCTAATGCGGAGAAACAGCTAATGCAGCATAAGGAAGATTTAAAAAGCATAAATGCTATTTACGCACATAATGACGTAATGGCACGCAGAACAAGAGAAATACTTGACCAATTGCAATACAATAAACAAATTAAAGTTATTGGCGTAGATGCGTTGCCAGGGAATGGCGGTGGTTTGCAAATGGTTGCAAACAAAACAATTGATGCCAGTCTGTTATATCCAACAGGCGGCAAGGAGGCAATAATTACTGCGTTAAGGATTTTAAACAAAGAAAATTTCTCTAAGCAGAATATCCTGCAATCTTTAGTGATCGATTCTACCAACGTGCAGTTAATGAAACTTCAGTGGAACAAGATCAGGAGCCAGCAAAAAGATATTGAGCGGCAAAAAGTATTGCTTGAGGAGCAAAGAACCGTGTACAACAGTCAGCAGGTTGTACTAAATATAATAATCATTACCCTGGTACTTGCTGTTGTATCTGGTGGGCTGGCTTTTTATTCCTTAACAGAAAATCGAAAGATCAATAAAAGTCTTGAGGTGAAAAATGATGAAATACTTCATCAACGGAATAAACTTATAGAAATGTCTGCATTGACGGAGGTAGCAACCGAGGCGAAACTTAACTTTTTTACAAATATTTCACATGAATTCAGAACGCCGCTAACACTAATTCTTTCTCCGGTTGAAGATATGATGCAAAATGAAAAGTTGAATAATGATGCAGGAAAAAGTTTAAAGCTGATCCATAAAAGTGTTTTTCGGCTTTTGCACCTGGTAAATCAACTGATTGACTACAGGAAGATCCAGTATGATAAACAGCAAATAAGTGCAACTCACAACAATATTATTGATTTTGTACGTGAAATAATTAATACGTTCGAGCATCATGCTAAAAGGCGAAATATAAAGCTTTCTTTGATAACCCCTCAGACAAATATTTTAATTTGGTTTGATGTGAATCTCCTCGACAAAGTGTTTTTAAATTTACTTTCAAACGCGCTTAAATTCACTAATGAAAATGGTCATATCCAGATTGTTTTTCACCAAGTGGAAAATAACATGCTTACTATTGAGGTAAAAGATAGCGGAATAGGAATGGAGCGTGAAGACGCCATACATGTGTTCGATCAGTTTTACCAGGCACAAAATGCAATGGCAAAGGGCTCGGGCCTAGGGCTTTCCTTATCCAAAGAAATCATTGAACTTCATAAAGGTACCATTGAGGTGTCAAGTAAAAAATGGCAGGGTACAGTATTTACTATTCAGCTACAGGCGGGCGCCGATCATTTACAGGACTTCCATAAAACAATCCGGGATTCAACTGAGTATTCATTGCGTGATACAGCCGAATTCTATACCGCTGGTATAGATGAGGAACAGCCGGAAGTGATTACAGATGTATTAAGCATGCCAAAAGAGCATTCGGTGCTGCTTATTGAAGACAACTGCGACTTGCTGTATTATCTGCGTGATAAACTAGAGCCCTATTTTGAAGTTTTTACTACAGAAAATGGATCAAGCGGAATTACAGAAGCATATGAACGCGTGCCTGATCTGATCATATCTGACGTGGTTTTACCGGGATCATCAGGCAAAGAAATTGCGGAGCGACTAAAAACAGACATGCGGACATCTCATATACCTATTATATTGCTAACCGCACAGGTAAGCGTAGAACAGCAAATAGACGGCATACGCAGCATGGCTGACGCCTATGTTCTTAAACCATTTAATTTTGATTTCCTGTTGGCTACCATTAAAAATTTAATTAAAAACCGGGTAATCTTAAAAGAACATTATACCAGCGATATTACTATACCAGGTAAAGTGCCGGTATCAAAAGGCTTGGATAAGAAATTCTTAAGTGATTTTTCGGGTATAGT
>JAQBOH010000035.1 GCA_028288125.1 Mucilaginibacter sp. | reverse complement strand
AAATTACGATAGTTTTTTAATTCGCCGCCATGGCTTTCAACAGAAGTTACTTTGGCATCCTCCGGGCCTTCATGACACCACTCCAAAAACATATCCAGCGTCATCTGGGCGCCCTCGGCAGCGATATAAACATCACCGCCAGCGTCGTTTCTAACATAGCCCTTTATACCCAATTGGTCGGCAACCGCCTTTGTCGAAGCCCTGAAAAATACGCCCTGCACTTTACCTTTTACAATGATATCGAGGTGTTTCATATTAGTTCGGAGATGTTGCAGAGGTTATAAGATGTTGCAAAGTTGTAAATGTTGTAATTATAAAAAACTAAATTTTTAAAATCAATAAAATGCTTATTGCCCCTTTCAATAACTACAACCTCTTCAACTTTTACAACCTCACACCAATCGCTTTACCTTGCTATCCGCCGTAAGCCTTAACCCGTCCAGGCCGGTTATCAGATTCAAGCCGGGAGTCATGCCTGCTTGCAGCGTTCCCTTTTCATCATCAATACCGAAATATTTGGCGCCGTTCAGGCTTGCCCATTCAATTAATTGGGCGGTGGTTAGCACAGGATATTTGTTTTGCAGGCTGCGCATTTCACTCAATATGCATAATTCGTTATTCGAGGCAAGGCTGTCTGTACCCAGCGTTATGTTATAGCCCTGGCCCAAAAACAGCTCCACTTTGGGTAGCGTATCCTCAATATATAAATTCGCGTTAGGACAAAAGCACCAGTGTATGCTGCGGTCGAACCGTTTTAAAAAGTAAATGTCCTTTAAGTTGGTACAGGTATTATGCACCAGCAATATTTTCTGCTTATTGGTTAATAAAGGAATCATGGACTGCAGTGAGTTTCGGGCCTGCGGTTTAAAATGGGTAATATCTATGCCAAAATCGGCATACAGATCGTTAAAGCCGCCGAGCTTATACCTGTAAAATTTGTTTTCTTCTTCACTTTCCTGGTTGTGAACGCTAATCAGGTTGGGCCGGTCCTCGCTATAGTTTTTTATCAGCTTAAACAGTTCCTTCGATACGGAATAAGGGGCATGCGGCGTTATGGAACAGGGCACCGGTTTAAATTCATTCAGCAAATTTATAGCTCTGTCAAATACTTCCTTCGCCTGGCCGGGCACAAAGCCAAATGATTCAACAAAGCTATGATAGTATAAACTGCTCCTGGCCTTAACAGGAATACTGATGTTTGTATTGACAATGTCGCCAACAGCTACAATACCGTTCTCATACATAACTGCGTCCGCCTCAGTGGCCGCGTCAAGTATTTCAGCGCTATCTGCCTTCCTTATCTTTTGAATTTGTTTTATAAAATGAATGAGCCCCTTTCGCGGTTCAATTTTGCCTTTCAGGTGTGAAAGCTCAAGGTGGCAATGGGTATTTACAAATCCGGGGCAAATAATTCCGCTAAGTTTTTTAACAGGAATATTGCCGGGTTCGGAGGAGGTGACCGGATCGGTTACAGAAATTATTCTTCCGGAATCATCAACGGTAACAATTCCGTTTTTTATTGGATCGGCACAAACGGGATAAACGTAATCGGCTTTAAAACTCTTCATTAGTATAAATTATACTATTATATCAGCTAATAATGACCAACCCCAGTTATATATAACTTTAATATATGAGGTTGGTTTTCTAAAATATAAAATTTTTTTCCTTTGAAATATAATTTTTTTTTAAATCAGTATCTTTGCATAGTGAATCCGCCCAAAGAAAAAATCGACATCCGCAGCCTTACCCTTGAAACCATGCAGGAACAATTTGCCAGCAGGCTTGCCGAGGATAAATCCTTCCGGGCTAAACAGGTATATGAATGGCTTTGGAAAAAATCCTGTTTCTCATTCGGGGAGATGAGCAATCTGCCAAAAGAATTCCGCAATAAGCTTGATGAAAATTTCACCATCAATCATATTCAAATTCACAACTCCCAGTTTAGCGCGGATAAAACTATAAAAAATTCTTTTATTCTGCATGATACTCACCTAATTGAGGGTGTTTTAATACCAACGCCGGGCCGGATGACGGCCTGTGTATCATCGCAGGTGGGCTGCAGCTTAACTTGCAAGTTTTGCGCGACGGGTTATATGGAACGTAAACGCAACCTGAATGCCGATGAAATTTACGACCAGGTGGTACTGATTGACAAGCAGGCGCGGGACAATTATGGGATACCTCTGTCAAACATTGTGTATATGGGAATGGGCGAGCCATTGCTCAATTATAAGAATGTGCTGGAGTCGGTAGAAAAACTAACTTCGGAAGATGGGTTAAATATGGCTGCAAAACGAATTACGGTGTCAACCGCAGGCATCGCCAAGATGATAAAAAAACTAGGCGACGACCAGGTAAAATTTAACCTCGCTTTATCGCTGCATGCCGCCAACGACGAAAAGCGGAATACCATTATGCCCATCAATGAGCAAAACTCATTAAAGGCACTCGCCGAAGCGCTAAAATATTATTATGCCAAAACAAAAAACCCGGTAACCTACGAGTATATTGTTTTCGATGGATTTAATGATACGCTGAAGGACGCGGAAGAATTGGCCCGTTTTTGCAAACACCTGCCTTGCAAGGTAAACATCATCGAATATAACCCCATAGCCTTCGCCAGCTTTATCAACGCGGGCGAAGATAAGATCGAAGACTTTGCCGGGCATTTGCGCAAACAAGGCATAAACACCAACATCCGCCGTAGCCGCGGTAAAGACATCGATGCCGCCTGTGGCCAGCTGGCAATAAAGGAAAAAGAAAAAATTTCGGTATAATAAAAATCTGCGCTAAATTCATTGCATGAAATTGCGGCAAGGTTATTTAGCTGATTTTGTTTCGTTATTATTCCCCGAGCTTTGCGCGGCCTGCAACGAGAGCCTTATGGCCAATGAGCAGCTGATTTGTACCGGTTGTCTTTATAACTTACCATTTACTGATTTTCATCTGCAGCCCGATAATATAGTCGCACGGCAATTTTGGGGGAAGATATCACTGGAAGGCGCCTATGCATTATATTATTTTACAAAGGGCGGTAAAATCCAAAACCTGATGCACCAGTTTAAATATAAAGGCGTGCATCAGCTGGGTAATTTATTAGGGAACATAGCCGGTGAACAGCTCATTAAAAATGACGTCTTTAAAACCGTTGATATAATTATTCCCGTTCCGCTGCATAAAAAAAGGCTGCAACAGCGGGGATATAACCAAAGTGCTTGTTTTGCCGATGGCCTGGCTCAAAAATTAAACGCGATCGCAGACGATAACAACCTTGTACGTTTATCGGCGACTGAAACACAAACGCATAAATCGCGGTTTGCGAGGTTCGAGAATATGCAGGATGTTTTTATTGTTAAAAACCCGGAACGATTAGCAGGTAAGCATGTTTTACTGGTGGACGATATTATTACAACCGGCTCAACCCTTGAAGCCTGCGGCGCGCAATTACTTAAAGTTGAAGGTTTGAAACTAAGCATAGCCACAATCGCTTACACGACGGCTGATTCTTCAATGATCATTTATATCCAGCTGATTCAGGCGATTTAAGATAAGGAAAACACCTTTAACTTTCGCCCTGAACCTCTTTCTCCACTTTTTGAAACCGGCTTAATTTCTCGTATAAGTCTTTACGGTCAAAAGGCTTTATGATATAATCCATCCCAACTTCTTCGATCACACTTCGTTCGTTGGTCAGCATTGAAGCTGTAAGCGCTATGATGGGTAATTGCTGAAAATATGAATCGTCCTTGCCGCGCAAAATCCGTGTCGCTTCTATACCGCCCATTTCGGGCATATGGATATCCATTAATACAACATCGTAATCGCGGTTATTTTCTATTTTTTTAATAGCCTCCAACCCGTTCGCGGCAAAGTCCGTACTTGCACCCCATTTTGAAAGGACTTTGTTGATGAGCAGCCTGTTTATTTGATTGTCATCAACAACAAGAATATGAATATTTAATTCCTCTTCCACTTTATAATAAATTATTTATAATCCCCACCGTATAACGTATTTCAACGTTAAAAGTTATCCGGTAATGTTGTACCTATAAACGTTATAACGCACACAAAAGTTGCCTGTTATAAAACATGATCTAAGGTATACAGGATAGTCATCTAGTCCTGGTCCTTGTATAAAGGATATTCTTCCATTAGTTTATGAACCTTTTTCCTGACCTTTTTCAAAGTATCCTCATTCCCGGGGTCGTTAATTACCGAATCTATAAGTTCGACAACATGATCCATTTGCTTTTCTTTCAGGCCACGGGTCGTGATAGCGGCTGTGCCCACCCGGATGCCCGAGGTAACGAACGGTGATTTATCATCGTAAGGAACCATGTTTTTATTCACGGTAATATCAGCAGCCACCAGCGCGTTTTCGGCGGCCTTGCCGGTGATGTTCTTATTTCGCAGATCGATCAATATCAAATGATTATCCGTTCCGCCGGAAACAATTTCGTAGCCACGGCTGGTAAAGGCCTCAGCCATCGCCGCGCCGTTCTTTTTAACCTGCAAAATATATTTCATGTACCCGTCTGTTAAAGCTTCGCCAAACGCTATCGCTTTAGCGGCTATGATATGCTCAAGCGGGCCGCCCTGCGTACCAGGGAACACGGCCATATCCAAAACGGCCGACATCATTTTTATCTCGCCTTTTGGCGTTTTCTGGCCAAAAGGGTTTTCAAAGTCCTTTCCTAACAATATCATTCCGCCACGCGGGCCGCGCAGTGTTTTATGTGTTGTTGTTGTAACGATATGGCAATGCGGCATCGGGTCGTTTAACAAGCCCCTGGCAATGAGCCCCGCCGGGTGCGAAATATCGGCCAGCACCAGCGCACCAACCTCGTTGGCTACCTTACGTATAAATTCATAATCCCAATCGCGCGAATATGCCGAGGCGCCGCAAATGATCATTTTGGGCTTTTCCTTTAAAGCCACCTTTTTAAGCTGATCGTAGTCAACAAGGCCGGTGTCTTTTTTTACCCCGTAAAAATGCGGTTCATACAGTTTTCCTGAAAAATTTACCGGCGACCCGTGTGTTAAGTGGCCGCCGTGAGACAAATCGAAACCTAAAATTTTATCGCCCGGCTTCAAACAGCCCAGCATTACCGCGGCATTGGCCTGCGCGCCCGAATGCGGCTGCACGTTTGCCCATTCGGCATTGAACAGCTGTTTGGCCCGTTCTATCGCTATTGTTTCAATTTCGTCAACCACCTCGCAGCCGCCGTAATAACGTTTGCCCGGTAATCCTTCGGCATACTTGTTGGTAGCGACAGAACCTGCCGCTTCCATCACCTGCCTGCTAACAAAATTTTCGGATGCGATCAGCTCTATGCCCTCTTCCTGGCGCTGCTGCTCTTCATCCAATAACTTAAAAATTAATTTGTCTCTTTTCATAAAATTTATAAACGGCGCAAAGGTAGGAATTTAGATGTGAGATATTAGATTTGAGATTTGAGATAATTTTTTTTCAAGCAAAATAAAAAGTCATCGTCAATTGAGTACTTTTTAATCTCACTTCTCATCTCATATCTATTTCGCGGATATCCAAAAATTATTATATCCCAGCCCAACCTGGATGGCAATCATCTCCTGCTGCAGCATTTCGAGCACGGCTAAAAAATTATAAACAAAATGTACCTTATTTTCTGAATTGCCGGCAATGGCTTTAAAATCCATCATTTTATTGATCTTCAGCAGTTCGCCTATGGCTTTCTTTTGCTGTTCAATCGTATAAGGATATTGAACTACGGTATGGGTAACCTCCTCGCTTCTGTTGACGAAGCGCTTCATCAGCCTATCGTACACCATCATTAATTTATACAAACTAAGTTCCGAAAGCTCTTCGCCCGGTACCGGCATAGAATCAGCCTGCTCAATGTCGACCTTGATGTTACCGCGCCTTTCCTGCTTAAACCTTTCATCTTCAAAAGGCAGCAATTCAACACATATCTCCTTGAACTTTTTATACTCAATAAGCTTCCTGATCAGTTCTTCCTTCGTGTCCGCCTCATTCCCGTCGGTTTCTGATTCATACCTGGGCAGCAGCATTTTTGCTTTGATGCGCATTAGGGTTGCCGCCACAAATATAAACTCGCTGGCAATCTCCATATTCAGGGTTACCATTTGATGGATATAATCCAGGAAATCGTCGGTAATGCGAGCAATGGGAATGTCGTGGATCTCTAACTCGTCCCTTTCAATAAAAAAAAGCAGCAGATCAAAGGGGCCTTCAAACTGCGGTAGTTTTATTTCGAAATTTTCTTCTGACATCAGTGCCCAAAAATAAAGGTTAAAAGATTGAAAGTGTTGTAAATGTCTAAATATTATTGCTGAGGTCGGGTTGGCTACCGGTGCGACAATTGACAAAAAAGTTAATGTCCGGGTAAATTATTAAAAACGTTTATCATATTTTTACGAATAAAATACCGTCTTTTGTAATCAAAATGATCTAATAATGCCAATGCGGGTACCGGCCGGAAATCTATTGGAAAAAATAAATTATCCATCTGATCTAAAGAAACTTAAGGTTGATGAGCTAAAACAGGTATGCCAGGAGCTTCGTCAATACATTATTGATGTGGTTTCGGTAAACGGGGGGCATTTTGCCGCCAGCTTAGGTGTGGTTGAATTGACAGTCGCGTTACAATATATTTTGAACACCCCCTATGATCAGCTGGTTTGGGATGTGGGGCACCAGGCTTATGGTCACAAAATACTTACCGGCCGCCGGGAATCTTTTCATACCAACCGCATCTACAAAGGCATAAGCGGTTTCCCGAAACGTTCGGAAAGCGAATACGACACATTTGGCGTCGGCCATTCTTCTACTTCTATTTCGGCGGCGCTGGGTATGGCTGTAGCCTCGCAATATAAAGGCGAAACCGACCGCCAGCATGTAGCTGTAATTGGCGATGGCGCCATGACCGCGGGTATCTCATTCGAGGCACTTAACCACGCCGGCATAGAAAACAGCAATTTGCTGGTGATATTAAACGACAACAACATGTCGATCGACCCCAATGTGGGAGCGCTGAAGGAGTATTTGACAGATATTACGACCTCAAAGCAATATAACCGTTTCCGGGATGATATCGCGCGTATACTGGCAAAATTATCAGCCATCGGCCCGGATGCTTACCGGATTGCGCAGAAGATAGAAAAAAGCATAAAAGGCACATTGCTTAAAAAAAGCAATTTTTTTGAGGCGCTTAATTTCAGATATTTTGGCCCAATTGACGGTCATGATGTGGAGCACCTGGTAGGTGTATTACGCGATCTGCGGAATATCCCGGGGCCCAAACTGCTTCATTGCGTTACAGTAAAAGGAAAGGGATATGCCCTGGCCGAAAAAGATCAGACCAAATGGCATGCACCCGGCTTATTTGATAAAATAACCGGCGAGATCAGGAAAACAAAACAGGAAAAACCCCAGCCACCGAAGTACCAGGATGTTTTCGGGCATACCATTATTGAACTGGCTGAGCAAAATCCTAAAATAATGGGTATCACGCCGGCCATGCCTTCGGGATGTTCACTGAATTTAATGATGAAGGCAATGCCAAACCGCGCATTCGACGTTGGCATTGCCGAGCAGCATGCGGTTACATTTTCAGCAGGGCTGGCAACGCAGGGACTAATACCTTTTTGCAATATTTATTCGAGCTTTATGCAGCGGGCTTATGACCAGGTGATACATGACGTGGCTATCCAAAACCTGAACGTGGTTTTTTGCCTCGACAGGGCTGGCATAGCCGGCGCCGACGGCGCTACGCACCATGGCGCCTACGACCTGGCATATATGCGTTGCATACCCAATATGACGGTATCGGCGCCGATGAATGAAGAAGAATTGCGCAACCTGATGTTTACTGCACAGCAGGACGACATGGGGCCGTTCGTCATCCGCTACCCGCGCGGCACCGGTGTTATGGTTGACTGGCAGCGGCCGTTAAAAGCCATTAAAGTTGGCAAGGGCCGCAAAATTTGTGACGGCGAAGATGTTGCCATTTTATCAATAGGCCATGCCGGTAATGAAGTGATAAAGGCCACGGCCGGGTTAAATACTGAAGGCTATTATCCCGCGCACTACGACCTTCGCTTTGTAAAACCGCTGGACGAAGCTTTATTGCATGAAGTGTGTAAGAAGTTCGGCAAGATCATTACAGTTGAAGATGGCTGCATCGAAGGCGGAATGGGAAGCGCCGTTTTAGAGTTTATGGCCGACAATAATTATCATGCGCAGGTTATCCGTTTAGGCATACCCGACCGCGTAATCGAACATGGAGAACAACCCGAGCTTTGGGCTGAGTGTGGTTACGACGCCGAAAATATAGCCGCCCGGGTTAAACACATTGGCATTAAACAGAATAAGCATATTATTGCCTCTTAGATGTGCAGATTACAATGTGCAGATATGCAGATTCTAAGCCCAACCCGTCTCAATTTTTATTTTCAAGTATCTGCACATTTGAAATTTTCACATTTGCACATCTGAAGTCAATGCGTTTTATAGCCCGCGATATCCGTATAGAAACTCCGGAATGAGCTTCGGACGCCAAAGGTGACCATTGCGGTTTTATCGTTAAACTGCGCATTCTTTTCATCCCTTATTATGCCGCCCAACTCAATTCGTAAATTGTATTTAGGGTTAAGCAACCAGGCTACCTTTCCTTCCAGATAGATCATATTGGTGGTTAGCCCCTGCCCGGTGTAATTACCGTAAGCTTTTGCCGCGTTTGTATAAAGCTGGAAAATATCCTTCCCATAATTCAGCCCGTTAATATCCAATCCGTAATGTCCGTAGTCGGCTTCCCCGCTAAAATCAAATCGTTTATAGGAATAATTTAATAGTCCCACCAATTCCCTGAAGTTAGCTCCCCAGGGATGCGCAATGGGCTCGCTGTTGTTCGAATAGCTTTCTATCGCCGACCGTGCCGAATAAGTATAAGGCTTGGCATTATTGGTTTCAACCAGGAAGTTGAGGTTTTTAATGGTAAATAAATTTGTTCCCCTGAGACCAAGCTGGTAGCCATATTTATTGTCGGAAGCGCCATCGCCGGAAAAGAAATCCTTTGACACAAACTCGTTCAGCGCGAATTGGCCGTAAACGGTTACCCCATCGCTTATTTTATATTTACCCGTAGCGCCGATGAGTGATTTATCGGGATCGTCGCTCGAATTATTTATGGGCTTCATAAAAATGAGCGGGTTGATATAATTAAAATCAAAAGGACGTTTTTGCCCGTTATCATCAGTAAAATAGCCGATAACATTATCGAAGAAACCAATGGAAAGCCGGTTGCTGACGTTCCAGTCGAGGTAATGAAAAACCCCGAATTTTTTCCGGAAAACGCCATATTGGGAGGTGTTCGCCGGGTCGTTCATGTCGGTCCACATGGCCATATACCTTACATTGCCCAGCGTGCCGGTAAGCTTAAAAAAGAGATACGGCGACGAATAATCCGATAAAAGCATCGACCGGTAACCATCGCCGATAAACGTTTTATCACGCCCGGCAGAAATATTTAAAAACTTTACAGGAGTATATGATGCAACCGCTGTTATGTACGACCAGTCGTAACCATTGGTACCATATGTTTTGGCATACGCCTGTCCCGGCACTATGCCAACCTGGTTAATATAAGTTGAAAGATAACCGGGCAGCACCGCGCTGCTTTGATAGCCTGTAACGTTGTAATAAAATTTATTGCCGACTGAGCCGCCAACCTGTAAGCCAAGCGAAGTGGTGCTGGTGGTCAAGTGCCCCGAAATATCCCGGCCAACGGTAAAATCAGGCAACAGGTCGGCGTAGAAGGTTGAGCCCGGGCCTTTTATGTCGACCATGTGCTCATTAAATAATTTGCGATATGCCCAGCTATGTTGTTTATCGTCCGATCCATAACTCATTAACGAATCGTACCGGCGCTTTAACAGGGAATCATCAGTAAAAAATGGTTTTAAGGAAGTATGCTCACGGGTTTTGGTTGAGTACACGTCCGGGTTCAGCTTTTGATAAAACTGGTACGAATAAGGCTGATATACCGACTGCGAACATGCAATCCCAATTATCGCAAATAACAAAAATAAGCTGGCAAATATTTTTTTCATAGATGTGTTTGAATAATTAAACAGATATTATTCAAAATAATTAAGCGTTGTAAAGCCGCCTTTCTTTAGATAATTATCTTTTTTCACGAGGTTCAAATCGGATTTGATCATATCACTTACCAAAGCCTGCAGGTCGTATTTCGGTGTCCAGCCCAGTTTTTCTTTTGCCTTTGTGGCATCGCCTATCAGCAGCTCCACTTCTGTTGGCCTGAAATATGCCGCATCTACCTTTACCACTGTTTGACCGAACTTCAGGGCCTCTGCGGTCAGTCCGAGCTCTTCTATTTTCTGCTGGTCTATATCGATGATGACGCCGCGTTCATTTTCGTCTTTACCACTAAACTCAACTTCTATTCCCAGCTCGTTAAACGACATTTTTATAAAGTCCCTCACCGTGGTGGTAATGCCCGTGGCTATAACAAAGTCTTCCGGCTTCTCCTGCTGCAGCATCAGCCACATGGCCTCAATATAATCCTTCGCGTGGCCCCAATCCCGCTGAGCGGATAAGTTACCCACGTAAAGGCAACCCTGTAATCCCATCGCTATCCTGGAGGCGGCACGGGTAATTTTCCGGGTAACAAATGTTTCCCCTCTTATGGGGCTTTCATGATTAAATAAAATGCCGTTGCACGCATACATATTATAAGCTTCGCGGTAATTCACTATTATCCAGTAGCCATATAACTTAGCCACAGCGTATGGCGACCTGGGATAGAACGGCGTCCGCTCGCTTTGCGGTACTTCCTGTACCAAACCATATAGTTCGGAAGTTGACGCCTGGTAAATGCGTGTTTTTTGCGTAAGGCCAAGCAATCTTACAGCTTCAAGTATGCGCAGTGTGCCAATACCATCGGCATTGGCGGTGTATTCGGGCGTGTCGAAGCTTACCTTTACGTGGCTTTGGGCAGCTAAATTATAAATTTCGTCGGGCTGTATTTCCTGCACCAGCCTGATCAAATTGGTTGAATCGGTGAGATCGCCATAGTGCAGCCTGAACTTAACATTCGGGGCATGCGGGTCGCGGTAAAGGTGGTCGATACGATCGGTATTAAACGAAGATGATCTCCGCTTTACGCCATGTACATCGTAGCCTTTTTTCAATAAAAATTCCGCTAAATACGCGCCGTCCTGGCCGGTAACCCCTGTTATGAGAGCTGTTTTCATAATCATTCGCTATACTACCTGAGTGCAATATTATCCAATTTAATTGTAAATAATGGCCGAATTCCAACACAAGGTCTTTTTTCCAGGACGGCACACTGTACCGGGTGTATCTGTTGTATCTGATGTATCTCTTGTATCTGCTGTATCTAATGTATCTCTCACAAAATGATACAGTTCCTATAACCTTTCGACTTCAGACTTTTTCCTCCCAACTTTCCTGAATTAATAGTAATTTGACCGCTGTTAATTACAACTTACTCCATGAAAAAATTACCCCTATTCGCATTTACATTCTTTTTTATTACCGCCGCTATTGCCCAGGAGGTACAAAAGGCCATTTTTTATTCGGTATCGTTCCCTAACGCCGCTCACCACGAAGCGGAAATTAAGATGACTATCCCGCAGGCCCCGGCCAGGGAATTCCGTGTGCGGATGAGCCGGTCATCTGCCGGGCGCTATGCCACCCACGAGTTTGGCAAAAATATTTACAACGTAAACGCTACCGACGTAAACGGGAAGCCGCTTCCATTTAAACAAATTGAAGGCGATGTTTACGAAGTTGGCGAGCACCCGGAAGTTGTTGTGATTACCTATACCTTATTTGGTAACTGGACCGATGGCACATATGCAAGTATTGACGGCAGCCACGCGCACCTGAACATGCCCGCCGCGTTTATGTGGATACCGGGGCAGGAAAAACGCCCACTTAAATTTGAACTTAACGACCTTGATAAATACGGCTGGAAGGTAGCCAGCCAGCTTAAACACGACGGCGCCAATATTTACAGCGCGCCAGATTTGCAATATATGATGGACAGTCCTACCGAGCTTTCAAACTTTAAGGAAACAAGCTGGGATGTGACAAATCCCGATGGCAAAAAAGAGAAAATTAATTTAACCATTCACTCTGATGACAGCCAGCCGGTAATAGATAATTTTGGAAAGATGGTACAAAAAATGGTGCTGGAAGAAAAAGCGGTATTTGGCGAACTGCCGGCGTACGATTATGGTGAATATACCTTCCTTGACGACGTTTATCCAACCACATCAGGGGATGGCATGGAACATCGCAACTCAACTTGTATTGTACAGCCTGTTAATAAGGTGGAAGGCAACGAGGTAGGGCTGCTAAGCACCTTTTCGCACGAGTATTTTCATAGCTGGAATGTTAAGCGCATCCGCCCAAAATCATTGGAGCCCTTTAATTTTGAACACGCCAATATGAGCAGCGAGCTTTGGTTTGCTGAAGGCTTTACACAATATTATGGCGAGCTGCTGCTGGAGCGTTCAGGCTTTCATACTGTTGACGAATACACGCGCACCATTTCGGGGTTGATAAATGCCGTACTGAACACGCCCGGGGCGGCAAATTACACACCTGCACAAGCCAGCAACCATGCGGTATTCGCGGACGCGGGCGTTTCCATTGACCCAAATAATGACAACAATATTTTCACAAGTTACTATTTCTACGGCGGGGCTACTGCCCTGGCGCTCGACCTTAGACTGCGCAGCGAATTTAACCTGACCCTGGACGATTACATGCGCGAAGTATGGCTGGCCCGCGGTAAGGTGATGAAACCCTATACCATCCCCGACCTGCAAACCGACCTGGCTAAATTGACCAAAAATCCCAAATTCGCGGCCGACTTTTTCAACCGGTATATTTACGGGATTGAAAAGAATAACTATGAAGCTTTACTGGCAAAGGCGGGCCTGTTGCTCCGCAAAGTACAACCGGGAAAAGCCTGGGCGGGGCCATTATCCACTATGCCCGGCAGGGGCCGCTCCGGGCAGGTACGCACAAACGGAGCTGAGGGTTTGCCCATACAATCGAGCACCATAATGGGTACGCCCGTTTATAAAGCAGGGCTGGATGCCGGCGATGTTATTTTAAAAGCTGATGGAAAGGCAATAAAAGACGCGCAGGCCTTCAACGATATTGTAGATGGTAAAAAACCGGGTGATAAAATTGCTGTCAGCTATCGCAACCGTACCGGCGATCATGAAACAATCATCATCCTGGAAGAGAATCCATATTTGGAGGTGGTTACAAATGAAAAAGCAGGAAAAGACTTATCTAAAGACCAGGAGACTTTCCGGAACAATTGGCTGTCATCAAAAATTAAATAATGAAAATGAAAAAAATTATAATCGCAACAGCTTTAGTGGCAATATCCTTTTATTGCCTGGGTCAGGATCTAAACAAGCTCATTAAGCAGGATGATGTTGAACGCATTATTAAGACCCTCTCCGCGGATGATATGCAGGGCCGTGCCACTTTTACGCCCGGCATTGAAAAGGCCGCGCAATTTATTGAGAGCGAGTATAAGAACATCGGGCTGAGACCTATGGAAGGCAACACAGGCTACCGGCAAAACTTTACCATGACCCGTGTCACCGCGGTAAAAACATTGGCAAGCATTAATGGCAAGGTAATTTCGCCCGACAGCGTATTTACCAGCACCAGCGCAACCTCTCTTGAATGGACCAATAACAACGATGTGGAGATCGTTAAGCTTAGCGCCGATAAAAATTTCCGTACAGAGTATATGGGTTATCTGCAAAGCGGTAAAAAAATGCTCATCCTGGTCGACCCGCAGTTTGCAGCTGTTTTTAAAACGTTAAAGGACCGTTCCCGCAAAGGAAATGTAACCAATAAGGTCAACGATAGCCAGGCGCTGGTTTTTGTACTGGGCAAGCACGATGATATCAAATCATTCGATGTAAGCTATACCGGCAAGACCGAGGAACTGCCGTTGTTTAACGTGGCCGGCATTATTCCCGGCAAAACAAAGCCTGGTGAGTATGTGATCTTCTCGGGGCATTATGACCATTTGGGCATATTAAAACCCGTACAGGGCGATAGCATTGCCAATGGCGCCGACGATGACGCCTCGGGCACGACAGTGGTAATCGAGCTGGCTAGGTATTTTAAAAAGCTAAATAACAATGCCCGCACCTTGGTTTTTGTAGCCTTTACGGCCGAAGAAATTGGAGAGTTCGGTTCCCAGCATTTCGCAAAAACGGTTGACCCCGATAAAGTGGTGGCTATGTTTAATATCGAGATGATTGGCAAAGCTTCTAAATTCGGCGAAAACTCCGCCTTTATTACCGGCTTTGAACGGTCGGATTTCGGCACAATCCTTCAAAAAAGCCTTGAAGGCACTGCCTTTAAATTTTATCCCGACCCCTACCCGCAGCAAAACCTATTTTACCGCAGTGATAACGCCTCGCTGGCCGCGGTTGGCGTTCCCGCCCATACCATTTCAACCGACCAGATAGATATCGATAAATATTATCACACCGTAAAAGACGAACTAAGCACACTGGATGTAGCGAACATCACATCTACGATAAGAGCCATTGCTTTAAGCTCACGGGGGATAGTTTCAGGAGTCGATACGCCAAAAAGAGTTGTAAAGCGAGATAGGTAGTAACCGATAATAAAACGTGTATTCGTTGCCAGAGCTTATAATTTCTCATCAAAATCAGTATAACCTCCAATAATAATCTACAAGGCAACTGGTAATTCCCGGTTATAAACGAATAATTAAACGGTAACATTTCTTTTTAGTTCAATAAATTCAGCGAAAGTTATTTTTCTTATCGTTTGAAAATTCAATACATTTTATTTGTATTATTGTTACGATGAACGATTTAAGTAAATTTAAAACAACTTTATAGCGGCGGTTTCGTACACATGGTCGGAATTAAGAAATTAATCAATCATTAAAAAAACAGTTATATCCCCTGGTAATTTAACCCGAAAACTTATGTTCAAATCTCAATCCTTTTCCAGCTTGATCGAGGCTAATAATGCCAATTTGGCTAACACCTCCAGTGAATTAATAAACGGCCTGAAGATACTGCATGAGAATCAGTGGTATACATGCGGCAACCTCTCATTAAGCGAAGGCGAATTTCCGCACAAAGCCATTAATTCTTCGCCCGACGATCTGGATTATCAATTATTAATGAACGCGGCGCTTTTGTTGGCCAGTGATAAAGTAGACCAGCCCATTACTGTCACCGTTGGTTTCCCTTATGGTACTTATCATATATATAAAGATAAGGCCGTAACCTATTTAAAGCGTTCTCACCGGGTGGAATATGATTCATCGGTGTTCAGCAGCGGTGCTAAAAAAACTGCCGTTGTTGAGATCGGCGACGTGGATGTTGTGCCCGAAATAGTTGGCTGTACCATCGCACTGCGCAAAGGAGAACAAAAAGCCGAAGGAAGCTTTTTTGTATTAAGTTGCGGGTTCGGAACATTTGAATCGGTATTGAGTACTGATGAAGGTATCATTGAGCAAACAATGATCAGTACACACGGATTAAAATATGCCATTAACATTATGTTGAAGGAATTGGAAAAATCCAATTACCTTGAGTTCCGGAATGCTCATTTACTGGATGACGCCTTTCAAAAAGGGTACATCATCCTGAACAGGAAGAATATCGACCTTAGAGAAATGCGCAAAAACGCGATAAAGTCCTATTACAACGAAGTTATTTCGCCAAACCTTAGAAATGTAATTACCGATGCCAACTTAATGAAAACAAATAAGATCTATTTGTGCGGCGGCGGCTTATATTATAACGATTTAGTTGAATGCTTTAACAAAGAATTTGGCGATATTGCGCAACTCAATTTTGTGGACGACCCGGCCAGCTTAGCGGGCAAAGGGTATGCCTTAAATTCACTGCGCAAAACAGGCGGGTTAAAGCAATCCTCGGTGGGGATTGACATAGGCAATGCCACAACAGTTGTTGTGAATTTTAATGAATGAGCCTGATAAATTATATAAAAAACCTATTTTTAAAAGAAAATAAAGAACCCGTTAATCAGGATGAACTCATGGTTAACGGAATACTTATACAAAAAGATAAAGATATAATTGCCTTAGATGACGTTTGGATCACCAAAAGCGTAACGGGTAATATTTACGGTGGAAAAGATATCACTGTTTGTAAGGATGTTGAAATAACCGGCGATGTCAATTGCAGGAAATGTGTACTTGAGGGGAAAATACAGGGGAATATATCTGTATCCGACACGCTTGAAATCAGGGCAGGCGCAATTTTAAATGGAAATATTATCGCCAGAAAGCTGGATGTAAACCCGGAAGCCGTTTTAAATGGGAATGTTACCATTGTTAAAGACGGAAGGCCGATTTATGCGGACATTAAGTTAAAAATAGCTAAACTAAATCAGCAGAAACCGGAAAAGGAGGAGCCTGCAAAAGAGGAGCCCATATTTGAAACCCATGAGCCTGTTCAGGTTCAAAATGATCCGGGAGAAATAGATTTAAAGCGCGAAGCGCCTGTCCAGGTTCAAAAAGAGCCGGAACATGCTGAAGTTCCAAAAATTAATAGCCAACCCGAAAAACCTAAAGCCGATCCTAATGAAAATAATGGAAAATGGTGGTAGCACCGGGCGGCTTTTATAACTTTTTCCGCATCACATAATCGTTCATCCAGTATTTACCAATAGGTATATCCTCCTCATAAGCCACAGCAAACCCCATTTTTTCGTAAAAGCTTTTTGCTTTATTATAGCGGTTTACATTGAGATCCAGGATATGCTTGCCGGCTTCCAGCGTTTTGGTGATCACCTCATTGATCAGTATTTTACCATAGCCCTCGCCCTGTGCTTCAGGCAGGCAATAGAGTTTATGCAGCTTATAAATCTCCGGGTCCTCTTCACGGGGTGAGTAACCCGCAAAGGCTACCGGCTTGTTGTTTTCAAAAAGCAATAAATATGTTTGAGTATTATGTCTTAGCTGCGACGTGATATTTTGCACCGAGTATATCTCGCCCAGCATAAATGCGATCTGTTCTCTTTCGAGTATCGGCGAATACGCCGCCCACCAGGTTTTTTCGGCTATGCCGCGGATAACTTCTACATCATCGGGCGTAGCTGTTCTGATAAAATACATGGTAAATATGGTATACGCAGAGACGCCCCCGAACCATCGGGGCGTCTCTGCCATGGGTTTATAAGGTTATTTGTCCTATTTGTCCTACCCCAAAGTATTCTTCCAGTTCGCTTAAGGTTGATGAACTGGTGGCGATATCTTTAATGATCACGCCTTTTTCCATCAGCAATATACGGTCGCACACATCGGTGATGTGGTTAAGGTCGTGACTTGAAATCAGCGTGGTAACGCCGCGACTTTTGTTCATATCCTTGAGCAGGCTTTTCAACCGGAATTGTGTGCTCGGGTCGATATTAGCGAACGGTTCGTCGAGCATCAGCAACTCAGGGTTTTGCAACAGGCACGAAGCTACACCTACTTTACACTGGTTGCCTTTCGACAGGTCGCGGATATATTTGCCCTTCTTTAATATTTCGCCATTAAAAAAATCTGTTAAACCGGCCAAAAAATCGTCGACATGGGCCCGGCTCTGCTGATGCAAACCGCCGATGAAGTAAAAATATTCTTCGGGCGTAAGGTAGTCGATCAAAAACCCTTCGTCCAGGTACGATGCGGTATAGTTTTTCCAGCTCTCGTGCCCGGCAACTAACTCACCGTTTGATAACACTTCTCCCTTTTCGGCCCTGATGAGGTCGAGCATCATACGGAAAAGAGTAGTTTTACCTGCACCGTTATTACCAACCAGGCCAACACTTTCGCCCTTTCTGATCTCCAGATGGGGTACATTCACAACGACAATGCCATTGTAAACTTTTTTAAGGTCTTTAATTTCTATCATATTATTTGTCTCTGAAGCCTTCGGCTATTTTGTATCGTTTTTCGTGGAAATCGGCTTCCAGTTGTTTTATCCAAAAACTGCGTGTTAAAATAAACACCAGCCCGGTTACCGCCAATAAAGCTAACCCAATGTCGGCATGTCCAAATATGGCCAACGGCGCGTAAATAATAAAGGGCGTTACTATCAGCGGCAGCGATAATATCCATTGATTGCCGCCTACACCCTCCCAGTTAAATGCCGCACCTTTTGACAGGTCGATGCGTTTACAATTACGGTTAGCAAAAAACAGCACCATTGTAGTGTTAATACCAATGTTCCATAAATACATCACAAAGTGGATCATTACCGTG
>JAQBOH010000094.1 GCA_028288125.1 Mucilaginibacter sp. | reverse complement strand
TTTAAGATTGGACTATATCTTTTTTAAAGTAAAATAAAACCTGCTGCCTTCGCCCTGCTCGCTTTCAACACCAATTTTACCTGACTGGGCTTCAATGAAATCCTTAGCAATGGCCAGCCCCAATCCTGTGCCGGTTTGTTCGGCTGATGCGCCCGGGACTTTGAAATATCTTTCAAAAATCCGGGATAAGTATCGTTGATCAATACCCTGGCCGTGGTCCTGCACAGAGAATTCAATTTCATCGCCATTGTGTTTTTTTACGGTAAGGTCAACAACGGCTTTTTCATGGCTATACTTTATAGCGTTCGAAAGCAGGTTGATCAGCACCCAAGTGGTTTTATCAAGGTCGGCCCGCACATCCGGCAAGTCTTCAGCGCAGTTGATATTCAGTACTATTTGTTTTTGTTCGGCTGTTGTTTTCAATGCTTTAACGGCGTAATCCACTATATTTTTTGGGTGGGTATTCCCGAAGTTAAGCTGTAGCTTGCCGGTTTCAACCTGTGCCATATCGAGCAGTTCACTGGTTATCTTGAGCAGCCTGCGGGCATCTTCATCAATGTTTTCCAACAACTGCTTTTGCTCCGTATTTACCTGTCCTATCCGGTTATCTTCCAATAGCTTAAGGCTCATTTTTATGGATGAGATCGGCGTTTTCAATTCATGCGATATGGTAGCTATAAAATTGGTTTTCGCTTCATCCAGTTGCTGAAACTCTGTTATGTTTTTCAGGATGATCACGCTGCCTATTACTTTCTCCTTGTTAACAACCGACAATACTTCTTTAGAGTAAAAGCTTTCGCGGTTGTCGGCATATATTTTCATTTTATGCTGATCATTCACCAGCAGGTTTCGCACCAGATCGTTTTCAAGGGAAATATCAGGGGCATACCTTCCGACAAGGTCTTTCGCGGGCAACCCTATTAGCGTACATGCAACCTCGTTTGCAAAAATGACGAACGACTTTTCGTCCAAACCTAAAATGGCATCGTGCATCGAATTGATGATCGTTTCGATCCGCCGCTTTTCAAATAATATACTGGCCAGGTTGCTGTTTTCATACTCGTCGAGCTTACGGGTCATCGTATTAAATGCCTGCCCCAGCTCACCAAACTCGTCGTTCGACCTGAAATTGAGCTGCTGGTGATAATTGCGGTTCGAAACTTCTTTTATTCTCTCCGTCAGCTCCTTTATGGGATTGGCAATGTAACCGGGAAAGTTTACCACGAAACTGAAGGCCACCAGAAAAAGGAATGACCCTGTGAATGCGACCAGCAATTTTGCGCTGCCGGCTGTATTTATGGCCGTAGTGTATTTGTGTTCAACAGCGCTCATGTTCAACTGCATGATATCGCTCAGCAGCTTTCTGATCTCCGAATGGAGTTTAGTTGTTTCGCCGGAATTTAGTTTTGATGATTTAAGCGTTTCATATTTCGAGCGCAGCGAAGCGGTAAGCTGCCGCTCGCCGCGTTCGGTAATATTGTGCTCCTGGTTACTAAGGTTTTCATCTATCTGTTTAACCTGATCCTGGTTTAAAACATCCGGACTGGCATCGATAGCGTCTGCCATGTTTTTTGTGTACTGAACAGATTTATAGTTGTCCTTCAGTATCTCCCTGGCATCTGCCGAAAGGCGGTTTAAAAAATAGATCGATAATCCGCAGCTCACTAAAGCCAATAGAAACAAAAAGCCGAAACCGGCGCGAAGTTTATTTTTAATAGTCATGATAGTATTACAAGGTCAATATGTGTTTTTGACATTTTATTCAGGAGCTGGGTAAAAACAGCCGTTTTCATTACCAGCTGATAAAATTTAAAGTGGGGCTTTCCGATGCAGATGGTCGTAATATCAAACTTGTCGGCTGTTTCCCATATGGTTTTGGCGACGTTGTCGCTTTTTATCTTTAATACTTCGGCGCCTAACTGCGTGGCCAATTTCATGTTATTGATCAGATGCCTTTGTGCAGCCAGATTTATTTTATCGCTGCTTTCGGTAGCGGTTTGTACATACAGCACATACCATTTTGAGCGGTAATACGATGCCAGCCTGGCCGTCTTCCGGATGATAACTTTCGCCGATTCTTCACTAGTGCTGATACAGGCCAAAAACAGTTCCGGGCGCAGCTTGATGTTTTTGGGCACGTCGGTGTCAATTTTACGCTCCACCTGGTTGGCCACTTCTCTCAAGGCCAGTTCACGGAGCTGCAATATCCTTTCGGCCTGGAAGAAATTATTTAATGCCTGCGGTATCTTTTGCTCATCGTATATTTTCCCTTCCTTTAAACGGTCGACCAATTCATCGGCAGTCAAATCGATATTCACCACCTCGTCCGCCATTTGCAAAACCTTATCGGGGATACGCTCATTGATTGAAGCCCCGGTTATTTTCTGCACCTCTTCATTCAAACTTTCAATATGCTGAATATTGACCGCACTGATCACGTTGATGCCGGCATTCAATATATCCATTACATCCTGCCAGCGTTTTTCGTTTTTGCTGCCTTCAATATTGGTGTGCGCCAGCTCGTCGACAATCACCACTTCGGGCCGCAGATTGATAATGGTGTTCAGGTCCATCTCTTCAAGTTCCTTGCCTTTGTAGAAGAGCTTTCGCCGGGGGATAACGGGCAAGCCTTCCAGCAAAACCTCGGTTTCCTTTCGCTTATGGGTTTCGATGTAACCAATTTTGGCATCTATGCCGCTGCGTAGTAAAGACTGCACTTCAAGCAGCATACGGTAGGTTTTGCCCACCCCGGCACTCATGCCGATATAGATCTTGAACTTGCCCCGTTTTGACCGTTTTATCAGCTCCAGGAAATGTTCAACCGACTGCTCTTTGTTTTCTTCCACCGGCATTTTGAATTATTTATTTAGTTGTTGCTTCATCCAAAGCTACGTTCAATTTTAAAACATTGACCCGCGATGGCCCAAATAAGCCGAATAAAGGATTTTCAGTATTGTCATCAATTATTTTGACAACCTGTTCTGCCGGGATGTTCCGGACTTTGGCAATCCGGGCCACCTGCACCCTTGCCCCGGCAGGTGATAGGTCAGGGTCTAAACCGCTGCCCGAGGCTGTTACCAGCTCGGCGGGAATTTCTTCGCGTTTTACATCGGGATTATGTTTTAAAAACGTATCGATATGTGCCTTTACGTCTTTCAGGTAGTCGGGATTTGAAGGGCCTTTATTTGAGCCCGCGCCTGCATCAGCTTGGTAATTGGCGGCTGAAGGCCGTGACCAAAAATATTGGTCTTTCGTGAACTTTTGGCCGATGTTGGCATACCCAACTACGCGTCCTTGGTAGGTAACGGTTTCGCCGTCGCCATGGCCTGGTGTAAACTTCCCGATGGCTGCTATCGCGAGCGGGTATAAACCTGACAGTATCACTAACAGTATGAGCGATAACTTTAAGGCTGGGGATATGTAAGTTTTCATATTAATTAGATTTGAGATGTTAGATACGAGATTTGAGACATTCTTTTATGCTTATATAAGAATTCCAACTACAAGGTCAATTAACTTTATGCCAATAAAAGGGATAAGTACGCCGCCCAGGCCGTAGATCAGCAGGTTGCGGCGCAATAAGGCGCTTGCGCCAATCGGTTTGTATTCTACGCCCCGTAAGGCTAAAGGAATCAGCACAGGAATAATTATTGCGTTAAATATTACGGCCGATAAAATGGCCGATTGCGGGCTATGCAGGTCCATAATGTTCAGCGCTTTTAACGCGGGGATCGACACCATAAACAAGGCCGGAACGATAGCGAAGTATTTGGCAACGTCGTTCGCGATAGAGAAAGTGGTTAATGTTCCGCGGGTCATCAGCAGCTGTTTGCCGATCTCTACAATCTCGATCAGCTTTGTTGGGTCGTTGTCCAGGTCAACCATGTTGCCGGCTTCTTTGGCGGCTTGTGTTCCGCTGTTCATGGCCACACTAACATCAGCCTGTGCCAGCGCAGGGGCGTCATTTGTACCGTCGCCCATCATGGCTACCAGCTTTCCGCCTTGCTGTTCTTTTTTAATGTAGTTCATTTTATCCTCGGGCTTTGCCTCGGCAATAAAATCGTCCACACCTGCTTTGTTGGCAATGAATTTAGCGGTTAAAGGGTTGTCGCCTGTAACCATTACGGTTTTAACACCCATTTTGCGCAGGCGCTCGAAACGCTCGGCAATACCCGGCTTAATAATATCCTGCAGCTCAATAACGCCCAGTATCATCTCGTTTTGTGATACTACCAATGGGGTACCCCCATTTGATGATATGATTTTTACATTTTCCTCCACATCTGCAGGAAATGGATTGCCGGCTTTTAATGCAATGTTCCGGATAGAATCAAAAGCTCCTTTACGGATACGTAAACCATTAGGCGTATCCAGCCCGCTTGAACGGGTTTCGGCAGTAAATTTGATGAATATGGATCCTTCAGGCGCTTTGACCGATACTTTGGTTTTACCTGTTTCGGCCAGTTCGACAATTGATTTACCTTCGGGCGTTTCATCGGCCATCGAACTTAAAACACATGCGGTAATAAAGTCAGTTTCATTTATCCCATTGGTTGGATAAAAGCTGGTAGCCTTCCTGTTGCCTATAGTGATCGTTCCTGTTTTATCTAAAAGTAGCGTATCAAGGTCTCCGGCAGTTTCAACAGCCTTGCCCGATTTGGTGATCACATTTGCGCGCAATGCCCTGTCCATACCCGCAATACCTATGGCCGATAACAGGCCGCCGATAGTTGTGGGGATCAAACAAACAAACAATGAGATGAATGCGGCAATAGTGATAGGGGTATTTGCATAGTCGGCAAAAGGTTTCAGGGTAACACAAACGATCACAAAGATGAGTGTGAAACCGGCCAGCAAAATGGTTAACGCTATTTCGTTAGGCGTTTTCTGGCGTGATGCGCCTTCAACCAATGCTATCATTTTATCCAGGAAGCTTTCGCCCGGCTGGGTGGTAACCATTACTTTAATTCTGTCAGATAATACCCGGGTACCGCCTGTTACCGATGATTTATCACCGCCGGATTCACGAATAACCGGGGCTGATTCGCCGGTGATGGCCGATTCGTCAATAGTTGCTATACCTTCAACGATCTCGCCGTCGGTAGGGATATTATCGCCGGTTTCGCAGATAAACACATCACCTTTTTTTAATTGGGATGACATAACCTGTGTTTCCTTACCGTTTACCAGCAGCCTGGCGGGTGTTTCTTCGCGTGTTTTACGCAGGCTTTCTGCCTGTGCTTTGCCACGTGCTTCGGCAATGGCTTCGGCAAAGTTGGCAAACAGCACTGTCAGCAGCAGCACCATAAATACGGTGAAGTTATAGCCAAAGCTTCCCTGCCCTTTGTTTGAAAAGGAGAAAATGGTTACTATAAGCATTACTGCTGTACCGATCTCCACGGTGAACATCACCGGGTTGCGGAATAGTATGCGGGGATCCAGTTTGATAAAGGACTGCCTGAAGGCGTCTTTCACCTGGTCGCCCTGGAATAATATATTGTTTTCAGATTTCATGATCGTACGTATAATTATTTAATTGAAAAGTGTTCGGCAATAGGACCTAATGTTAAGGCCGGGAAGAATGATAATGCTGCCACAATAATGATGACCGCAAATATCATAATGCCAAACGTGGCCGTATCGGTTTTTAAAGTACCTGCAGATTCCGGAACGAACTTTTTGTTAGCCAAAATCCCTGCAATCGCAACCGGCCCGATAATAGGCAGAAAGCGGCCGATAAATATGACAAAGCCTGTGCTCACGTTCCAAAAGATGTTATTGGCAGTAAGGCCTGCATAGCCTGATCCGTTATTGGCAGAGCTGGATGTAACCTGGTACAGCATCTCTGAAAATCCGTGGAAACCAGGGTTGTTTAACCATACCGATGGTTTAGTGGCCCATGCCGCATTCGGGAAGTGAACCAGCACATAAGTTGCGAGTGCTGTGCCCACCAAAATTAAAAATGGGTGCAGCAAAGCGATGAGCGACGCGATTTTCATTTCCCGTGCTTCAATTTTGCGGCCCATAAACTCTGGCGTTCTGCCAACCATGAGGCCTGAAATAAATACCGCGATAATGATAAAGATGTAAAAGTTGAGATAACCTACACCCACACCGCCGTAAAAGGAGTTGATCATCATATCAAACATTTGGGCAATACCCGATATGGGCATCATGCTGTCATGCATCGAATTGACCGACCCATTTGAAGTTACTGTAGTGGTTATGCCCCAGTAAGCCGATGCTGCCGGGCCAAAGCGGACTTCCTTACCCTCCATTGAGCCGCCAGGCTGGCTTATGCCTAAATGGGCGATGGCAGGGTTGCCGTTTACTTCGGCGTGTATGGACGGGAACACCATGATCAGGAATCCCACCGTCATCACCCCGAAAATTACCCCGGCCAGTTTCTTTTTATTCAGATAATAGCCCAGTGCAAATACCAGTGCGATGGAAATAAGAATAATGCTGATGTTTTCGACCATATTGGTCACGTAATTTGGATTCTCAAACGGATGGGCCGAATTGACGCCAAACCAGCCGCCGCCGTTGGTTCCGGTTTGTTTGATAGCGATCATAGCCGCTGCCGGTCCGCGCGAAACGTGGGTAGTATCGCCCTGGAGGGTTATCACTGTATCTTTGCCCTTGAAGCTTGTTGGTGTACCGTTGAAAGCTAAAATAACGGCTACTACAAAACTTAATGGAAGCAATAACCTTGTAATTGATTTTACCAGGTAATCCCAAAAGTTACCGAGCTTATCGGCTATTTTATCCCGCATGGCTTTAAACACAACCATCATGGCAGCTATACCTGTTGCCGCGCTCACAAAGTGCAGAAACATAAATACAAATAACTGTGTGTAGTACGTAGCGCCTGATTCGCCGGAATAATCCTGCAGGTTGGTGTTAGTTAAAAAGCTTAATGCCGTATTAAAGGCCAGGTCTGGCGTTTGATTCGGGTTGTGGTCGGGGTTTAATGGCAAGCGGCCCTGGAACAATAAACAGAAGAAGGCATAAAATAACCATAAACAATTAATGGTTAATAACGCCTTTAAATGCTGTTTCCAGCTCATCTCCCGGTTGGGGTCGATGCCGCTGAACTTATAGATCAGCCGCTCAAGCGGGGCCATAAAATCAAGCCATGTTTTTTCGCCGTTAAATACCTTTGCAATGTATTTACCCAATGGTATGGCTAAGGCAACGGTTGCCAGGTACATGAAAATTATACCTATATATTCAGTATTCATGATTCTTTAGTTTGATTGTGATTAAAATTTTTCGGGTTTGAGGAGCACATAAACCATATAGATAAATACGGCGATGGCTACGATAAATAATGCCAGCATGGTGATTAAATTTTTTCGAAGTAATTAACTGATTTGAAGAAAAGCCAGAATATGACTATGAATGATAGTACATAAGCGACGGTGAGCAGGATATCCATTTTGTTTGATTATGAATGATAAAATAGTTTGATTTTCAGATAGACGATATAAACCATACAGATCGCAAAAAGCCAAAAAAGGACTATGGTTAATATCTCTTTGGCGGTGTATTTTATATGCTGTCTTTTCATAAGTGAAGACTTTATCACATACTGATTTGCGACAGGAAGGCCAATGCGATGCCATAACCGGGGACAAAATTACAACGTATTGATAATTAGTTTACTACGAGGCTTCGTAACGAAATGTAATTGTTACACTACCCTACTAAAATGATAGGGTTTTATCAAAATGTAAGATATGCTGATTGGGAGACATGCTGTTTGTTAAACCAGCGATCATGTGATGAGAGATGCTGCTACCGGGTTTCTATTGTCGAGGATGAACCGGATTAATATACTCTAACGTATTATTAGTTTAGGATCTTTTTGTAAATGTAATTCTTATCGAACTTAACTTTTAAATCTACCCATTTACCTTTCGTTAGCTGACTGCTTTAATAGGGTATAAATAATTTTTGCGGATTGCGTATTTTACCCTGAAATACATAATCTTACTATTATCTTCAGGATGCGAATCATCTTTTTCAGTAATTATTAACGTGTCTTTTGAAAACGTGTATGACCCATGAATAGTAACACCTGCTTCACACTCATAAATTTTCACGCCACCGTTTTTTTGAAACTTTAGTGAATCGTTACAGCCTGGTCCAACTTTGGCAACCCACACCGTATTCATTAGCAAATTATTCGAACTGAAGATTGCGATAAATGTTAATAATAAACCTATTCTCATGATTCGCGTATGTCTAAAACTCCAGTTCCAGCAAAACCGGGCAATGGTCGGAGTGGCGGGCTTCCGGTAAAATGGCCGACCGTTTAATATTTCCTTCGAGCGGTTTGGTGGCCATATTGTAATCTATACGCCATCCCAGGTTTTTGGCGCGGGAGTTGGCGCGGAAGCTCCACCAGGTATAGTTATGCGGCTCCTGGTTCACATGCCTGAAGGTGTCTACATAGCCCGAATTAATAAAATTTTCCATCCACTCGCGTTCGGCCGGCAAAAACCCGGATGAATTGGCGTTTGATTTCGGGTTGTGGATATCGATCGGGCGGTGGCAAATATTGTAATCGCCTGATACAACCAGTTTGGGATGTTCGGTTTTTAACTGATCGAGGTATGTGCCAAACTCATCTAAAAAACGATATTTAAACCCCTGCCGTTCCTCGCCGCTTGAACCTGAGGGAAAGTAGGCGCTCATCACAGATACATCGTCAAAATCAACGCGGATGTTGCGGCCTTCCCGATCATATTCGGTTATGCCGCAGCCATATTCAACGTGTTTGGGTGTTTTTTTGGTGAAGATAGCAGTGCCGCTATAGCCTTTCTTTTCGGCGGGAAACCAGTAGTGCTCGTAGCCCAACTGCTCAACGAGCAACAGGTCGGTTAATACATCGGGCGTAGCTTTTATTTCCTGCAGGCAAACCACATCGGCTTCGGTAGCCTGGAGCCACGCCAGCCAGTTTTTGCTCATCGCCGAGCGGATGCCGTTTACGTTGTAGGTAATTATTTTCATTTTGGATTTCGGATGTTCAATTTTTCGCTATTGTTTATTTTCAATGGTGCTCAAGAGGGCTATCGCTGTTTCGGATTTAAGAATTTTGCATAGAAGTCAAATTTGGAATTTTAAACTAAAACAATAAATCCGAAATAACCTGGCCCTTAGCGGGATTGGCCAAAGAGTATTTTATCCAATTGCTTACACTCCTTTTTACTAAGCAGTTCAACAGTCATCGGCACATCTTCAAGCGGGCGGTCCTTGCTGTCTTTTTTGACGGCTGCTATCCTGTCCACCATATCAATGCCGGAAACGACTTCACCGTAAACGGTATAGTTTTGGTCCAGATGCGGGACGCCGCCTACCGATTTATAATATTCGCGCTGCCAGGCCGGTATTTTACGGCCCTTTAGGCGGGTTTGCTCAAGGGTATCCAGCTTGCCGTCGGTAAACCGTTTTCCTTCAACAATATAAAACTGGCACCCGCTGGATGCTTTCGTCGGGTTATCATCACGTGCTGCGGCCAATACGCCTCTTTTATGAAAGAGACTATCCCTGAATTCAGCTGGAACGGTGTAGCCCACGTCACCATTACCCAGCTCAGCGCCGGGCTTTGCTTTCTGCGTGTCTTTTGAATCCGGGTCGCCGCCCTGTATCATAAAGTTTTGTATCACCCGGTGAAATAAGGTGCCGTTGTAAAAGCCCCGTTTTGCCAGCTTGATAAAGTTGTCGCGGTGCTTAGGTGTTTCGTTGTATAACCTGATAATACACTCGCCATAGCTGGTTTTTATACGCACGTATTGGTTTTTGGGCGTTTTTGCAAATGCAGTTGCCAGTGTTAGGAGTAATAGTGCAGCGGTAAATAATTTTTTCATTGTTATGTTGGTTGATTGGGTTGGACTAAGTTGAATAGGTTGATTGAGTTGACAATTACTCACTTAATCAACACAATCAACCGCTCACTATATTTCACATTTCCTCAAAATAATTTATCATCAATGATTTCAATACCATTTCCTGCTCAAGCAGGGTATAGTTTGGGATGGTTTTTACCAGTTTCCAGTGCGGCCAGCCATCCTGGTCCAACCCTTCCAGTTCGTAAAAGCCCATCATGCTGAATAATTTGCAGTTGGCAATATGCATCAGCTCTTCCATTTGCCGTTTGCGGAACTTTTTTGGCCCCTGACCAAGCTCCTGCACACCGATGAGGAAAAGCATCACCTTTAAATCGGGCTTTTCACTGTCAAACTCATCGGCTATCCGCTGCTGCAGCGCGCTCCATTTCAAATTAATTTCAGCGGGTTTCATAATTGCAAATATACGTGAGGAAGTTGATAGTTCATGGTTCATAGTAGCTGCAAGCTGCTTTGGTACGCTTGTCTAAATAAAACTTTGTTGCATTTAAACAATAATGTTACATTGCGGAGCTTTTAAAAACTTTATATTAATTACTTTTGTTCCATCTTGTAAAAAGATACGCGCTGATTTGAAAAGGAATAAATATCATATCGCATATTCGTGGATACTGCTAGCCTGCTTTGTAGCGGGCCAGTATATGATATATGCGCATCAGCATAATATTACTGCAAATATTCCCTCAAAATATAGTATTTCCAAAAACCTGCCGCAGACAATCGTTACGGACAAGTGCGCGCTATGCGACGCCATGCACCACAATATGATGGTCAAAGCTGCATCGGCTTATTTTGCGGATGTTAAAACTACAGGATATATATTTAAAAGCTGTGTATACAATTTTACCAGCATATCCCTCATTCTCTCCGGCGGACGGGCGCCACCTGTATCCATTTACAGAGTATAATTAAGGCGTTGAACCGTCATCATTATTGAAACGATTGTTTATTACGTGCGTCTTACTTATGAATAAAGATCTACAAAGAATTTTATGATGTAGTTGTTACCGGTGTTCCGGGCAACATCTTATTTAAAACAAACATTGCATTACAATTAATTTTATGAGCATCAGGATACGATTATCTATACTTACGATAATTCTTTTCATTATATCAACGGCTGCTCTGGCAGCAAAGAAATTTCCGCCCGGTGAGGGCGTTATCGGGACTTTAACAGGTACAGTGACCGATAAAGCCGACGGTAAACCCATTATTGGCGCAACAGTACATGTACCGGATATAAAAACCGGGGCAGTCACCGACGTGAACGGCCACTATATTTTAAATAATTTACCAAGGGGTATTTACCTGGTACAGGTAAGCTATTTAGGCTACGGTACGTATAATCAGCGCGTTGATTTTACAAAAACAACGGTGCTGGATGTGCAATTGACGACCTCGTCAATTGAAGCCGGAGAGGTTGTTATTACGGGTGTAAGTAAGGCGACTGAGATTAAAAGGGACCCCGTGCCTATGGCAGCTGTAAGCAAAGCCTACATCGACCAGCGATCGGCCGCCGGCAACGTAATCGATGTGATAGCCAATTTGCCGGGCATAAGCGCGGTAACTACAGGGCCAAATGTTTCAAAGCCGTTTATACATGGCCTGGGCTATAACCGGGTAGTAACTTTGCAGGATGGTATAAGACAAGAAGGCCAGCAATGGGGTGATGAGCACGGCATCGAGATTGATCAAAACTCTATCGACCGCATAGAAATTATTAAAGGCCCGGCGAGCTTAACTTATGGGTCGGATGCTATTGGCGGGGTAGTGAACCTGCTTTCGCCGCCGCCTGTTCCGGAGGGCAGTATTTTAGGTTCCGTAACAAGCAGTTATGGCACAAATAACGGCCAGGTAAACGGATCGTTCCGGCTGCAGGGCAATCAAAACGGGCTGGTATGGGGAACGATCATATCGGAAAAGGCCGCGAAGGATTATCAAAATCTGCATGATGGCAGGGTTTATGGCACCAACTTCCTGGAGAAAGATGCACGGGTGATGGTCGGCTTAAATAAAAAATGGGGGTACTCCTACCTGAACGCATCGGTATTCGATGATACACAGGCTATTCCCGACGGCAGCCGTGATTCGCTTACCCGGCAGTTTACGAGGCGGATCACCGAAGCTGACGTAACCCGCGAGATCGTTCCGGCATCTGTGCTGAATTCTTATTCTATTCCGACATTACACCAGCATGTGCAGCTTTATCGTATTTACGACAACAGTAACTTTGCGCTGGGAAGCGGCAACCTGATCGTTAACCTTGGTTACCAGTTTAGCCACAGGCGGGAATATACTCATCCGTCGGAACCTGATATACCCGGCTTAAACCTGCATCTGCAGACTTATACTTACGATTTTAAGTATAACTTTAACTGGGGAGATGATTACGAAACCACTTTCGGCATTAACGGGCAATATCAAAACAATACTATAGATGGGGGTACGGTTTTCCCGATACCTGCCTATCACCAGTTTGATGCCGGGCCTTTTTTCGTGATCAAAAAAACGTATGGTAAATTGGATCTGTCGGCAGGCGCACGGTACGACACCCGCTCATTTAGTGGCCAGGCAGCTTATGTTGATACAACAAATGTTAATTTTCCGTCGCTTTATACTGGCTCTAACCCGACAGGCACAGCCAATGTATATTCTCAATTTAATGCGCTGAACAAAACATTCTCGGGATATTCCGGCAGTTTCGGCGCCAGCTATAACTTCTCGAACGAGTTTTTGATTAAGGCAAATATAGCACGCGGTTTCAGGGCGCCGAGCATTGCCGAGTTGTCGGCCAATGGCCCGGATCCGGGTTCGCAGATATACCACGTAGGCAATAGTAATTTTAACCCCGAATTTAGCGTGCAAGAAGATGTGGGCGCGTTTCTTACGTTAAAAGATGTGTCGGTAAGCGTTGAGGTATTTAATAATGATATCCAGAATTATATTTACCAGCAGCAGCTATTGAACCCCGATGGTACGCCTGCCCATAACCCCGTCTACCCGCTGTATAACGAATTTTCGTATACACAAAGTCATGCACGTATAAACGGGGGCGAGCTGGGCATAGATATTCACCCGTTTGCCTGGCTGCACTTCGAGAACGCCGCTTCGCTTACCTATGGCACCAACCTGGGCAATGGCGGCAAAGTTGCCGACAGCTTGAAATATTTGCCGTTTATACCGCCACTGCATACCCATTCGGAACTGCGCGCCACATTTAATAAAGGGTTCAGCAGTTTCAGGAATGTTTATGGATTTATAGGGTTCGATCATTTTAGCGCACAGGACAAATTTTTCGCAGCCTACGGTACTGAAACCTATACGGCGGGATATAACTTGTTAAGCGCGGGCATCGGCGGCAACCTGGTAAACGCTGCCGGAAAAGTTATAATCAAGTTGTTTGTTGAAGGCACTAACCTGGCCAATGTAAATTACCAGTCGAACATGAGCAGGCTTAAATATTTCGACAATCCGAATGTACCTGCCGGCGTTCAGCCTGGTATTTTTAATATGGGGCGTAATATCAGCTTTAAAGCGGTGGTACCGTTTGACCTGTCGCCGCACAAAAAGGAATTTTTAAAAGGGGACTGATAATTAGCGAATAAAGCTGCCGATGACCTGTTCAACGGTAAGTTTTTCCTGTACGCCGGTTTCCATGTTTTTTATGGTTAACAGGCCGGTTTGCATCTCCTGGCTGCCGATGATGATGGTATAGGGGATGTGGTTATTGTTGGCATAGTCCAGCTGTTTTTTGAGCTTGGCGCCTGCCGGGTAAAGTTCGGCATTGATATCCTGCCGGCGCAGCTCCTGTAAAATAGGGAAGGCGAATTGTTCGCCTTCCCTATCCATGCAGCAGATAAGCAACTTAGTTGTTTGGTTGGCTGCAGCCGGAAAGATATTCAGCTCTTCCATTACATCATAAATACGGTCGGCGCCAAAAGATATGCCAACGCCTGTAAGCCCTTTTAACCCGAACATTCCGGTAAGATCGTCATACCGCCCGCCGCCGCCGATGCTGCCCATTGCAACCTCGTTGGTTTTTACTTCGAATATCGCGCCGGTGTAATAGTTTAAGCCGCGGGCAAGGGTGATGTCCAGTTCTAAGTTTGCAGTTGGCAGTTTGCAGTTGGCTACGTAGTTTAAAACTTCTTCTATCTCGTCGCAGCCTTTTAAGCCGATTGGCGAATTGGCCAGGGCTTTGCGCAGCTTTTCGAGCTTTTCGGTATTTGACCCCTGCAGCAAAATTACGGGCTCAATTACCTTAATATCATTTTCTGCAAACCCTTTTCCAAGCAACTCGTTTATCACGCCATTCAAACCGATCTTATCCAGTTTATCAATGGCTACAGTCATGTCAACTATGTTATCGACTTTATCTATAAGCTCTGCTATGCCTGATAGTATTTTTCTATTATTGATCTTTATGGTGAAATCCTTTAACCCCAGCCTGGTTAAAGCTTCATCGTAAATAAGTATAAATTCAGCTTCGTTGATGAGCGAATCGGAACCTACCACGTCGGCATCGCATTGGTAAAATTCGCGGTAACGTCCTTTTTGCGGCCTGTCGGCGCGCCAAACGGGCTGCACCTGGAAGCGCTTGAAAGGAAAAGTAATTTCGTTTTGGTGCATCACCACGTACCGGGCGAAGGGTACGGTTAAATCATAGCGGAGGGCTTTTTTCGAAATTTGTGAAGTGAGATTTGATGGAGATAATTGATTTTTGATTAAAATTTCGATTTCATTATTTATGGTTCTATTTATAGCCGAATTAGTCTTTATCAAATAGTTAAATCCTTTGAAAATCTCCTCGGTTCTTACTTTTTCATCTTCAATGGAAAAATAATATTCAAAGCGATTCCTGTATTGCTTAAATTTTAATGCATCGCCTTTTTTAAATAGATATTTTACGAAAGCATTTTTGAACGGGTAGAAAAACTCGGGAGGGCTTTTAATGTCAGATAAAAAGCTTTCTGTCTTTAAAGCCCAAACTAAATATTCTTGAATGTCAGAATCGTTTTTGTGACGAGTAATATTATCGATATTTGCTACTTGGGATGCAAATTCATTGGCGATCTTTTTAAAGAGAGTTCTAACGTCATGTTCAATGATAATGCGATTGTTTTTCTTAATTAAATCATCGCTAAACTCTAAAGAATATTCTCCTGATTCTAATATTTTAAATATCAGCTTATCGCCCTCATCCCC
>JAQBOH010000064.1 GCA_028288125.1 Mucilaginibacter sp. | reverse complement strand
GATATGCGGTTCTCAACAAAATCAACCATGCGCTGGCCCGGCGCTACAAGCTTTCCGCTGCCGGCTTTAAATGCCAGCCGTTCTATCTCCTGCTGGAAGCGCAGCATTTTCAACGGGTCGCTGTTATCTCCGGCTACATCGTCCAGGTTAACCTGGACCACAGTTCCCGAATTGGCAAAGGGGTTATTCCGTTTGGAAGGGCTCCAGCCGTTCACCACAATTTCTTCGGTTTCGGTAGCGCATGGCGCGATGATGCCGCCGGGGCACATACAAAACGAAAATACGCCGCGGTTGTCGACCTGCTCCACAAGGTTATAATATGACGGCGGCAAGTCAGGGCCGCGATGTTCGCAATGATACTGGGCCTGGTCGATGATCTCCTGCGGGTGCTCAATCCTTACACCAAGGGCAAAAGGTTTGGCCTCGATTAAAATATTCTGCCGGTGCAGCATTTCAAAAATATCCCGCGCCGAATGCCCTGTAGCCAGGATGACGGCACCAGCATTTATCTTTTCGCCGGTCGCCAGTTCAATGCCTTTTATCTTACCAAACTCAATCAGTAAAGACGTGACTTTCGCATCAAAACGGATCTCGCCGCCGGCATTCAATATGGTTTCGGCTATGGATGTAATGATCTGCGGTAGCTTATTGGTACCGATATGCGGACGTGCGTCTATCAAAATATCCCTCGTCGCCCCATGGGCTACAAATGTTTTCAATACGGCGTTCACATCGCCGCGTTTGGTTGAGCGGGTGTACAATTTGCCATCGGAATATGTTCCTGCGCCGCCTTCGCCAAAGCAATAGTTTGATTCGGGGTTAACCAGGCCCTCCTTGTTGATATTGGCCAAATCGCGGCGGCGCTGTTTAACGTCTTTGCCGCGCTCTAAAATAATGGGTTTCAGTCCCCGCTCAATACACTGCAATGCCGCGAATAAACCCGCTGGGCCCGCGCCGACAATAATTACAGGCTTGCCCATTTTTACATTCGGGTATTTAATGGTAAAAGTTTCGGGAACAAGAACCTCGTCAATAAAAACCTGTACCTGCATGCGGTAAACCGCCTTGCGGCCGCGCGCGTCTATCGACCGTTTAAGAATTTTTATTCCTGATATTTTTTGCGGGGATATATTAAGTGATGATGCCGCGATTTTTTTCAAAGCGCCTTCATCTTCCTGCTGCCCGGGCGGACAAACAATTTCTATTTCTTTGGTCATTGTGCTGCCGGGTTTTTATCCCGGATAGGGCAAAGGTAGGGAAAGTGAACGGCTTTAGCCAAAACACCTTTGTCTAAACGGAGTAAAGGGGCCTCCTAATTACTAACCTCCAACCTACCTATGCTTCGCCCCCATAATAAACGTAATTTCACCGCCGTTCATGATATCCGCATGATTGATAAAGTAGCCGGTAAGCGGCTTGCCGTTTAACAATATCTTTTGCACATAAACATTCCTGTCGCTTTGGTTTTTTACGTTTACTGTAAACGTTTTGCCACTTTCTAAATTGATAACCGCGTGGTATACGGCCGGACTGCCAATAGCATACTGATCAGATCCCGGCGCAACAGGGTAAAAGCCTAAAGAACTGAATATATACCAGGCGCTCATTTGGCCGGTGTCGTCATTGCCACCTAATCCGTCCGGTGTGTTCTTGTACATCTTCTTCAGGATCATGCGTATTTTATCCTGGGTTTTCCAGGGTTTGTCGGTCCAGTCGTACAGGTAAGCTACCTGGTGCGACGGCTCATTGCCATGCACATAATTGCCTATGATGCCATCTTTGGTGATATCCTCGGTCTCTGCAAAATATTTATCCGGCAGGTTATAGCTAAATAGGCTATCGACATAAGTTACAAAGCGCTTATTTCCGCCCATCAGGCTGATTAGCCCGGCAGGGTCATGCGGAACGTACAGCGTATAATTCCAGGCGTTACCTTCTATAAAGCCCATGCCGATAGTGGTAAACGGGTCAAATTTAGTTTTGCGGAAACTGCCGTCCATCTCCTTAGGGTGCATAAAACCCGATTTAGGGTCGAAAACGTTTCTATAGTTTTGCGAACGTTTAATAAACACATCGTAAATGTCCATCTGGTTAAGCTTTTTGGCCATCTGGGCTATGCACCAGTCGTCATAAGCATACTCCAAAGTTGAGGAAACCGAATTGCCGTCTTTTTCATCCGGTATATAACCCAGATCGTTAAAATAGCCGATGCCTTCATAATCCCGGTGATTAGCCGTCATAACTGCCGCGTCCAAAGCTTTATTGGCGTCAAATGGGGCATTGCCCTTAACAATGGCGTCGGCAACGACCGAAACGCTATGGAAGCCGCTCATGCACCAGTTTTCGTTGGCCGAGTTGCTCCATATGGGCAGCATATGCTCGGGGCTTTGGTCGTAATGGGCCAGCATGCTCTGCACCATATCGGCATTTCTTTTGGTTTCGATAATGTTAAACAGCGGGTGAAGCGCCCGGTGGGTATCCCACAAGCTGAAGGTGGTATAATTAGTAAAGCCCTCTGCTTTATGTATGTTCTGATCAAGCCCTTTATATTGCCCGTCAACATCCATGTAAAGGGTAGGGTTTATCATGGCGTGGTACATGGATGTATAAAAATTCTCCTTGTCATCTTTGCTGCCCTCGATCACAATTTTGTGGAGTTCGTTCTCCCACAATTGCTGGCCGTCATTTTTTACTTTATCAAAGTCCCAGCCTGGTACTTCTGCCTGCATATTGTTCAATGCACCATCTATGCTAACCGGCGACAGTGCCATTTTTATTTTTATCTTTTCTCCTTCCTCCGTTTTAAAGTCGAAATAAGCCCGCAACTGTCTTCCGGCCATTTCCGGGAAATTTTTAACCCGGTTAAACTGACCCCAAAATCCTCCGTAAACCTCTCTTTTTGAATAATTACGATAACCATGCCCAATAAACGGCTTGGAAAAAGCCATAGCGAAATAAAGCGTGCGGGTGCGTGCCCAGCCATTGGTTTGCCGGTAGCCAACTACGGTGCTGTCATTAATCACCCTAAGGTAGGTCCACACATTTTTATCAGGATAATTATAAATCCCCGCCATCAGGTCGAGAACGATATGTGCCTGGTTTGATTTCGGGAAAGTATACTGATGAAAACCGACCCTTGCGCTTGTGGTCAATTCGGCAGTAATATTACTTTCATCCAGTTTTACTTTATAGTAGTTTGCCCCGCTTACCTCATTTTGATGTGAAAATGCAGAACGATAACCACTGCCGGGCTTATCAGCAGTGCCTGGATTTAATTTCAACGCACCAACAATTGGCATAATTAAAAAATCGCCGAGGTCCGAGTGGCCCGTCCCGCTAAAATGGGTATGACTAAAGCCAACAATCGTTTTGTCATCATACTGGTAACCGGCGCAGTATTTATATACATCAGGATTGTATTTGCCATTCAGTTCGTAACCGGCAGTATCTGTTTCGGGGCTCAATTGAACCATCCCAAAAGGCACTGTAGCGCCCGGATAGGTATGCCCCATACGCTGGGTGCCGATGATCGGTTTTACATATTGTACTAATTTTTCGGATGTCCTTGTTTGTGCAATTGCAATTATGGGAGTACAGCTTAAAAAAGCGATCAGTATTCTTTTCATTCGTATCGGAGGGTATTGCTAACTATTCGGCCTCCAAATATAAAATGAAAAGTTAACGATATAGCGATTATAATAGATCGTTGATTGTAAAAATGTAGTAACTAAAGTACCCAAATCGTCCGCCTTCATACATTAACCGTTCGAAAACGAACAGTTTCGTAGAACAATAAATTTATAAAACGCTACAAACCAATATATTGCATGTTGGCATTGCATTGGCATGCCTTCATCAAACACAACAAGATGATGACCGCCGATAATGATCTGGCTCAAATGTGGGACGGGTGCCTGAGAAACGACCGCAAGCAGCAAGAGCTTTTATACAGAAAATTAGCACCCAAAATGCTGGCTGTGTGCATGCGTTATACACATGATAAAGACGAGGCCCAGGATATTTTACAGGAAGGCTTTATTAAGGTGTTTAATAACGTGTACAAATACCGCGGCGAGGGCAACCTGGAAGGATGGGTACGCCGTATCATGGTTCATTGCGCCATATCCAGGTACCGCAAGCTAAAGCCGATGGTATTGGTTGAAGATTTTCCTGAAGACAATACTTCGTTCAACAATAGCTATAACGACCACAGCCTTGAAGTAAAAGACCTGCTAAAAATGATACAACAGCTGCCCGAAACCTACCGCTCGGTATTTAACCTGTATGCTGTGGAAGGCTATTCGCACCAGGAGATCGGCCAAACCTTAGGGATGAGCGAACTGTTATCGCGCACTACCCTGCACCGGGCACGCAATATTTTGAAGGCAATGATCGGCCAGCTTACCGCGAGAGAAGCGCATTGTTTGGCGGGATAACTCCTGCTTAGCCTTTAATCGCTACAGATTCATTGGATTTATCTACATTTACAAACCAGCCAGTTGCCAAAATGGCATGTCCGGCATTCATTTGTAACAACGGTATGCCGTTTGTCATCTAAGTTTGTAAATTCACACACTTAAATCTAAAGAATACAAATCATGAAAAATCTTTTAATAATAGTAGGTATAGTAATCGTCATCTTCTTAATGGGCTCATGCAGCTATAACGGCATGGTATCAAAGGATGAAACGGTTAAAGCTAAATGGGGTGCGGTACAATCGCAATACCAGCGCCGGTCCGACCTGATACCTAACCTGGTTGCTACTGTAAAAGGAGCAGCAAATTTTGAAAAAAGCACCCTTGTTGACGTAACCAATGCACGTGCACGCGCCACTTCAATACAGGTTGACCCTACCAAACTTACACCCGAAAGCATACAAAAATACCAGGCTGCACAAGGCCAGCTGAGCACTGCTTTGGGCCGTTTGCTGGTAGCTTCCGAAAATTATCCGACCCTGCGGGCCAATGATAACTTTACCGCTTTGCAGGCACAGCTGGAAGGCACCGAAAACCGCATCAACGTAGCCAGGCTTGATTTTAATGATGCCGTGCAGCAATATAACACGACGATCCGTTCATTCCCTGCCAATATAACCGCCGGGCTTTTTGGCTTTCATTCAAAAGGGAGTTTTGCGGCTGAAGCCGGAGCAGATAAAGCACCGAAAGTATCATTTTAATTAGTGAATGACTGATTTAGTGAATTAGTGATTGTAGAATATTTA
>JAQBOH010000053.1 GCA_028288125.1 Mucilaginibacter sp. | reverse complement strand
AAAAACCATTACTCCACAGTTTTGAATATACGCCCTGACCGTTTCCTTTGCCCTTTGAAAGCAACACGGTAAAGGCCGGCAGGTTTTTGTTCTCGCTGCCAAGCCCATAGCTCACCCACGAACCCATGCTCGGGCGGTTGCCTTGCTGCGCTCCTGTTTGGAAAAACGTTAAAGCGGGATCATGATTGATCGCCTCGGTGTACATGGAGCGGATAATGCAAATATCATCGGCTATTTTTCCGATGTGCGGAAACAGGTCGCTCACCCATGCTTTTGACTCGCCGTATTGTTTAAAATCATAAAACGAGCCGATCAACGGGAAAGACTTTTGATTGGCCGTCATCCCGGTTAATATTTGGCTTCCCCGAACAGAGGGCGGCAACTCCTGCCCCATCATTTCCCGGAGCTTAGGTTTGTAATCGAACGACTCAAGCTGTGACGGCGCCCCATCCTGGAAAAGATAGATCACCCGTTTAGCCTTCGGCGCAAAATTGGGTATCCCCGGAATAAAATCAGCCTCGCTATCCGAGCCGATGCCGCTAAAAAGGTCGGGAATAAGTAATGAACCTAGCGCCACGCTGCCCAATCCGAGGCTTAACCTCGATAAAAACTTTCGCCTGTTTATATTTAACCTGTGCTCTAAAATGTCCTTCTCCATATCCGTCAGGTTTTTGTGATCGCTTCTTCCATATTGTAAATGGTATCAACTACCTTCATCATAGCCGCGAGTGTAACTTTATTTAAATTGTCAGGTACCGGATATTCGCCAACGTTCAAAACTTTTTGAGATGTTCGTTTATCCATTGATTTTAATTGGTCGTTGTAATAGCCGGTTAGAATTGCCAGCTCCCGCTCATTAGGCCTGCGGCAAACGATCAGTCTGAATGCCTTATAAATTTTATCTTTTGCGCTGCTGTTGTCCTGCAATAGCCTGGCAGCCAAAACCCGTGCAGCTTCCAGGACGGTTGGGTCATTCAGCATCAGTAACGCCTGCAGGGGAGTATTGGTCCTTAACCTTTTTACTTCGCACTGATCGCGGTTGCTGGCATCAAAAATGGCCATTTCAACAGGCGGCACTGTCCGTTTAATCAATGTATACATACCCCGGCGATACAGGCTTGGGCCGTGTACCTGCTTATAATTAGCCAGCAGGCCACGGCCGGAAGTCGCGTTTTCCCAAAGGCCCGGCGGCTGGTACGGATTGACACTCGGGCCACCGATAGTACGGGTTAACAAGCCGCTGCTTGCCAGCACCATATCACGAACAAGTTCGGCCGGCAGCCGCGAGCGCGGGCCGCGTGTTAGTAAAGCATTATCCGGGTCCTTTTGTAATTTTTCGGGAGTGAATACCGCCGATTGCCGGTATGTTGCCGACATCACCAGTTGTTTTACCAGGCGTTTAATATCCCAGCCATGGTTCATAAAATCAACCGAAAGCCAATCCAGCAGTTCAAAGTGCGAAGGCAGATCGCCCTGGCTGCCAAAATCGCCGGAGCTTTTTACGATACCCCTACCAAAAAATTCCTGCCAGGTTTGGTTTACAAATGTCCGGGCGGTAAGCGGATTTTTGCGGTTAAACAGCCATTCGGCCAGCCCCAGCCTGTTTTTAGGGTACGAATCATCAAAAGGCAAAATAGCTTTCGGCGTGCCGGGCTGCACTTCATCGCCATGGGTATCATAGTTACCGCGTTTCAGAATATATGTTTTACGGTAAACCTCGCTGTCGCCCATTACGGATACGATGAGTTTGCCGGTATCCTGCTTGTTAACGAATTTCAAAATGCTTTTTACATCGTCATTAGTCACCTCCATCATAGGCCGCTTCGCGTAAGTTTCGGGGCCGCCGACGGTTGATTGTATGCCGGGCTCTTTAACGCTGTTGAAAAACGAAAAAAGCTGGTAATATTCCTTTTGCGAAAACGGATCGAACTTGTGATCGTGACAATGGGCGCATTCAATGGTTACCCCGAGCAATGCTTTGCCGAATGTATTGGTGCGGTCGGTTACATAAGCCACACGGTATTCCTCCTGTATCACCCCGCCTTCCTCGGTTATTTTATGGTTGCGGTTAAAGCCTGTTGCCAGTAACTGTTCTTTGGTTGAATTAGGCATCAGGTCGCCTGCCAATTGCCAGGTTATAAATTTGTCGTAGGGTAGGTTTTCATTAAAGGCATGTATTACCCAGTCGCGCCACGGCCATTGCGTACGGTAGTTGTCATCCTGGTAACCATGCGAATCGGCATAGCGGGCAACGTCCAGCCAATGGAGTGTCATCTTCTCGCCGTAGGCCGGATTCTTCAGCAACTCGTCAACGGTCTTCTCATAAGCGTTTGGGCTTTTATCAGTCAAAAATCTGTCCATCATTTCGATGGTCGGCGGCAAGCCTGTCAAATCAAGGCAAACACGTTTTAACAGGCGTTCTTTGTCAGCCTCCAGGTTGGGGATCAGGCCGTATTGTTCCTGTTTATGTAAAATGAAATTATCGATTTGATTTTTTGGCCATTGCTTGTCTTTAACATCGGGCACCGGCCATAATTTTGGCGGAACAAAGGCCCAGTGCTTTTCATATTTAGCGCCTTGTTTTATCCACTTTTCAATCAGGGTAACCTCATGAGAGGTCAATCTTTTCAAGCCTGAATTGGAGGGCGGCATCATCTCCGATGTATCATTGGTAGAGACCTTCCGGAACAGTTCCGACATTTCGGGGCTTCCCGGTACCAAAACATGCGCGTTCGGATTGTCCTTCAGCGCCTTAAAAGCGCCTTCGGGCTTATCCAGCCTTAAACCGGCCTGGCGTTTGCCGGCGTCGGGTCCGTGACACTTGTAGCATTTATCGGAAAGTATCGGCCTGATGTTAAAATTGTAGCTTACAGTGTCCGGGACCTGATCTTCAATACTTTGGCCTGCACGATTGCAGGAATGAAGTGAATACAAAATACATCCCGAGCACACAAGCCAAAGAAAATATAACTTCCGCCGCATAAATTAACTTAGTAAAGAGGGTTTACCTGGTTTATAATTGAAGTTAAAATTAAACAATTAAATGTGAAATTAACATTGATTTTTATTGAAACAGGTTTTTTACAGATGATTTGGCAACCCGGGAGATGGACGGTACCCTTTTGGGGACTTGTTGCGCGTATATACAGGCAATATCTTTAGCATCATAAAATGTTTGTTTTACTATTCAGCACCTACGATATGCCTGGTAAGCGTCCTGGTTAAACCTACCTTTTTTAAAAGCAGTTCCGTTTATACCGGGATGACCGGTTGTGTCCATCATGAACGACCGGGCGCTTTTATCGGGCAAAATATCGCTTCCGCGTCAACCATACCGGTAGGTTGGCTGATACGGCTGTTTAAGTTTAAAACAATATTAAATTGAAACAAAATGTATTGAAAATTAAATCCTCAATATAATTATTAAATATATGAAAGGGAGATCAAAATGGATATTATGGCTGGTAGTAACAGGTATGATGTCCGGTTGTTCAAAAAATAAAGATAACGCTGGTTCTAATAATGCTGGTTCTAATAATTCTAATTCAACAGCACTGTCGTATAGGGGGCGCTGGTTGGCTCTACCGGATATTTAAACTTGCATTTAAAAGGAAGTAATCTGGGGGGCAGTAACCAAAGTTACATTTTAGTAACCTATGCTGACAGCAGTAAAACTCCGGTTTATATAATCAAAGACTCCCTTATCACCAGTTCGCTGAATAATTGGCAACCAGGAACCAGCATCTCTAATGCTGTATTCAAAGGCAGTTCAGGCATTCAGGTTACTTTAATTTCTATCGATGCTGACGGTTCTAACCCTGTAACTAAAATGCAGGTGCCTAATGATCCTTATGTAAAGGTATTTATAGAAAAGGAAACTGTGTCAAATACACCATTATTGGTTTTTATTGGCAAAGCGGTACCAGTCGGCAATGGAACTAGCGGAGGAGGTAATTGTGCCTGTCACAGCAAAACTATAAATTTCATCATTAATCCAGCCTATGTTGGAAGCACTAATGCAGCGGCGAATGCTATTTATGTGGACACTTATTCGCATTTGGCTGGATTTTTAAACGCGCAAATTTTATCAAATAACCTTAATAATTTAACACAAATTATAAACAACAATGACACCACCGGATTGCATGTGTTTAACGGGGCGGGTGGCCCCAATAGTAATAATGCCAGCGGCCCCATAAATGGGACTATTCAAATTAGCTCCGATGGTCAATCTTTATCAGGTACCATTTCGGGCATGTACAATCTAAATACCGGCAATGTAAGCAGTTACTGCTCATGCAGTTACAATATTTCCGCAAAAAAAGTTCAATAATTGCAATAAGCGGCATGTAGCTGAAAGACTAAATGCGTACAAAAACGCTATTTTTAAAAAATCTTTCACGGTACTATGCCTCCTGCCAAAACCGAAACCATCAACTGGATAAACAATTTAAGGTTGATTGCCCTGTATGCCGTTATTATATTGCATTGTACGGCCCCCTTACTGATGCAATACGGCAAAGTTCCATTGCCGGACTGGTGGATAGCGGATCTTTTAAACGCGGTAGTGCGTTTCGCGGTGCCCGTTTTTGTGATGGTAACCGGTGCCCTGCTGCTTAACAGGGAATATGAATTAGGCGATTTTCTTAAAAAACGGCTGGTTAGGGTGGTGACGCCGTTCCTGTTCTGGAGCCTGGTTTATATTTGGTATTCGTGGTATAACGATGAGCTCACTTTTACAGGCGATGCCTGGGCCAATATAAAGCTGGTACTTCATGCGCTGAAGTATGGCAGTTCGTACCATTTATGGTATGTGTATATGCTCATCGGGCTGTATTTCTTTATACCTGTTATAGGCAAGTTTGTGCGCAATGCCGCCGAAAAAGAAATACTATATTTTTTGATCGTCTGGTTTGCTGTGATGATGCTGAGCCAGCCTTATTTATCCAGGTTTAACCCGGTGGTCGATCTGCATTATTTTGCAGGCTATGCAGGCTACCTGGTGCTGGGGCATTACCTGGCCTTTAAGCAATTCAACGTAAAAAACCTGCGTGTATGGATGGTGTTGCTATTTATTTTTAGCGTCGCGTTAATTGCTATTGGCACCTGGTTTATCATCCCCTACACCAAATGGCCGGGGACATTGTTTTATGAACCGGTAAACCCCGCCGTGCTGATGCTATCGGCAAGCGCATTTATGATCGCCAAACTGCCCGTATTTAAAATGCCCCCTGTCGCTACCAGGATACGTGATTTTGCAGGCAAATACAATTACGGCGTTTACCTGAGTCACGCGCTGGTGTTGTACTTTCTCGAAGATCCTTTCGGTATCAATTATAAACTATGTACGCCGATAGTGAGCATACCTCTCACTGCATTGATCTGTTTTATATTATCACTGCTGCTGGTATGGCTAATCACTAAAATCCCTTTCGGGAAATGGATCTCGGGATGAGGTTATTTGTCTTACCCGGTGACCCGGGACGGTAAACTGGCGGATAAAAATAATATGGGGTTTAATATAGAATACATAAGGTGTAAGCTATGAAAGTAAGCCAGTTGTAAAATAATTAAATTTACGACCCTGCTTTACAATAAATCTATCATATTTTCGTCAAAGCATAAAAAACACTACCGGGAGCATCCCGGTCTTCTTTTTATACCAATTTTTTTGATACCTATTGTAACGATTTTCCTATCACATCCGTAATGCTAAGTATATGCGTAAATAATTACCCCCCATTATGAAAAATTATAAGAATATTTCAAAAACCCTGTTAACAATTATCGGTATTGCCGGCTTGCTGTCGTTGTATTCGTGTTCCAAAGTCGACACCACACAATATACTAATCCGCCTGCCGCGTTGTTAACCTTTATACAAGCATCGCCCGACCAACCGACACTGGATTTTTTGCTCGATAACAACAAGATAAATTATTCGCCGCTTTCCTATGGCGACAATACCAATTACTTCCAGGCCTATACAGGCAGAAGAAACGTTAGTTTTTATAATCATAGCAGCGGAAGTGCAATTTTGTCGGACACCATTCATTTGTATCAAAATGTCTCTTATTCCCTTTTCCTGGTGAATACAACTGCAAATCCGCAAATTCTGTTGCTGACAGATACAGTTAGCAGGCCCCCTGCCGGAAGTGCCGGCATACGGTTTATTAACGTAAGTCCCGACGCTCCCGCCGTTGACCTGGCAATAACCGGCGGTACGGTGCTGGTTCCAAATAAGGGGTTTAAAGGACATTCTTCGTTCGCAAATATTGGCGGGAATGCAAGTTATAACCTCGAAGTTCGCCGGGCAGGAACGACCACGGTTTTGGCAACGCTGCCGACCGTTACGCTTAACGGCGGCTTTGTGTATACCATTTGGCTGCATGGATTGGTTGCCTCAACCAGCAGTACAGACCAATTAGGCATTGGTGTTATAACAAACGGTGTTTTTTATTAAGAAATCATTTCCAAATACAAACCCTGCCATAAGCCTGCAGGGTTTTGTATTTTAAATCTATTCGACGGCCGCGGTCCAGTTTACATCTTTGCAATTCGGGCATTTCGTTTTTTCGGGAAACGGCTTCTTTTTTGTGGTGCCGCAGCTTTGACAAACCATTATATCATCCGATTGCCGCAGGCGGGCGTTGAATTCAACATCCCAGGTTGGAAGTATTGAAAGACCAGCCCCGGGCTTTTCGTTCTCAACTATGGTAAAAACTCCGTTAGCCTCAAGGTAAACCCGTTTAATACTGCCAAGCTGTTTAAATCCCAATGAACGCAACTGCGCGACCAGCCGCTCGCGCGACACGCGCACTTTTTTCATTGCATTAAAATCCATTACCGAATCCTTTACCAGCGTATCCAAACTGCCATACACGTATTTATCGAATTTCGGGTTTTTATAGGCTATCGCCGATATCGACCGTTCAATATAAACGACTAAAAAGGCAATAATAAATGCGGGCAGTACACCACGGTCCGGCGCGGTTAACGGAATGCCTACCGCGGCGGCCAGCGCTACCATGGCTACCAGTTCATTGCGCCCCATCAGTCCGCTCATTCGTTTGCCCATTAGCCGCATCGAAACCATCAGGAGGATATAAATGATGGCGGACCTTATCAGCAACTCAATATAAAAGCTGCCGGGCACCTCGCCGATAAAAATTCTTTGCCACTCCGTTAAATTCCATTGTCCTTGTTTCATCTTCAATCAAATTATTGCTTTAGTCCATTCAGAATTGCCGCATTCTATACACTCGGCTGCCTTATCAGCAGGTTTAACATACCCGCAATGCGTACACACCCTCAGCTCGCTATTTTTATCGGCTGCGCGCTTCAACTGGCCATTGATCTCATCATCATCGGGCGGCAGAACAGATAAACCAGGTTTTGGCTTCTCCGTCATGAAAATGCTGTAAATACCGCTCGCCTCCAGGTACATTCTTTCAACCGAACCGAGGTTAAAAACTTTCACCCTTCGTAACTGGGTAAAAAGCTGCTGTTTCGAAATCCGCTCCTTTTCCATTACCGGCAACTGTAACAGGCCATCTTTTACCAGCAAGGCAACCTTGCCATGGGCCATATCTTCAATATTTTTGCTCAATACGCCGCCCAGGCTCAAACTTCTTTGAAAAATCAAACCACATAACAGCAAAACAAACCCTTGCAAAATACCCCTGTCGGGAATTTGCATGGGTACGCAAACGATCGCGCCCAAAGTGAGCATTACGGCCAACTCCATAATTGATAGCCCGCCGCTCATGCGCTTGCCCAGCCACCGGAGTATGAACAAAAGGAAAACATAGAGTATCAGTGTGCGAAAAAATACCTCAACCAAAAACAGAGGCGGTGTTTGTCCGAAAAGAATACGATGTATATCAAAAAAATGGATATCCTGCTTTTTCATGATTGTTAGAATATATTGTTATTTCGATGTTAGCCGGCTTCCGAAAAGTACCGGTTTAAGGCATCATCAAGTGTTGGTAAAATATTTCCGCGCTGGCTTGATAAAACGCTGTAAAGCGGCCGTTTAGCCCTGAACTTGAATTGGCTAAGGGGCTGTGGCTGAACAAGGTTTGTACTGTGGCCCCCGCGCTCCGCAATAGCGAAAGCAAGATCAGACCACGAAATTTGTCCTTTATTGCTCAAATGCCATATACCGGTTTCATCATCGATCATCAGATCTAAACTGGTGTTTACGAGGTCAGGAACATAAGTAGGCGAAACGACCACATCATTCACCGCTGTGAATGAATTGCCCTGTTTTAAGCTGTTTAACGCGACAGCAATAAAGTTATAGCTGTCCCATGGCCCAAAAAATGCCGAGGTTCTGATAATCAACGCGCGGCTGTTACATTGCATTACTTTTTCTTCGGCAAATGCCTTGCTTTGGCCGTATACATTTAATGGGTTTTTACCATCCTTCTCCATATACGGCTGTGATTTGTGGCCGTTGAAAACCAGGTCGGTCGAAAACGTAAGCAGCTTTATACCATATTTATCGCAAAGCGCCGCCAGGTTGGCCGCGCCATCGGTATTAAGTGCAAAACAGCTTCCCGATTCCATTTCGGCATCATCCACCCGTACGTAGCCGGCGGTATTCACTATGGCCCACGGATTTTTTTCCAAAATTATTTTTTCGATCTGCGGCAGGCTGGTAATATCTAATTCGGGCCGGCCCAGTATTTCGTAATGAATACCACGGGCGCCGCATATTTTCGCAAACGCGCTACCAAGGGTTCCGCTTTTGCCGATTATCAGCAGAGGTTGATTATTCCGGTCGATAATATCCGGATTTCTAAATTCATCCGTGCCATATATTACCCTTGTATCACGATTCCACCATCCCCGGCTGCTTATCAGCGGATGTGCATAACTATGGTTGCTGCTATATGAACTGATCATTTTAGCAAGCGCCGTAGCCCGCGGCTGCCCTGTGCTCAAGTCAAACACTCCCGGCTCATAATTGCCGTTTGGAACGGTAAGCAGCCGGTTCCAGCCAAATGCCCCGAGAAAAGCCCATGGCGTAATAGCTTTAATAGCAACTCCGCTGTTTTTAAGGTCTTCGGCAGTCTGCCATAAGGTACTCAGCCAGCGCATTTGTTCTTCACGTGTGCAATGCAAATGAACCTCGGTAACGGCGATGGGAAGAGAATACCGCTCCCAAACTTCTGTAAGCAGGCTATACGGTCCGTCAGGATTTATATGGCCAACCCTAACCGCCTCTACATCGGCATACCGGTGCCGCAGGTTACCGCCGTGGGTATGTTCGGGATAGTTGTCAATGTTTTCATCGAGGTAGCGTTCGCTGGTTAGGTAATGATTGAGCCCCATTATATCCGGTTCGCATTTGTTTTCGATAAAAAAATCCAGTTCGGCAGGCTCAACACCCGAGTCCAGCAGGTATTGCCATAGCGCATGTAAAGAATTTACCTTACCGCACAACAGGTCAAAAGCCAGCCACCGTCTGTAATTTTCAAAGTCGGCCTGGTATTGCAGCAATGGAGTACTATGTATCTTACCCAGGTCTTCGGTTTGTACCAGTTTTGCGTTTGGGTTTATCTTTCGTATTGCCTGCATCGCTAAAATGGTTGCCCTGCATTCGTTCAATAAAATCCGGCAAAAACTCCGGTCATTATTATGGTGAGGGTGCCAAATGCCATATAAGCCACAAAACCTGGCAGTTGTAAGCGGCTCGTTAACAGGCGTGTAATAATCTATCCAGGGAAAGCGTTCTGCCACTTCAGCAGCATAATTTGCCAACCCCTGCACAAACGTCTCGTCGGCCATATTTACAAATGCGGGGCCACTGCCATGATGCACCAACCCTGCAATTACATCAATGTTTTTTGAGCGGAGAAGTCGCAGCCGTTTCGCCGTAGCTGACCAGTTTATTGGCGTATGCTGGTTGGGCTGGTGCCGTTCCCATAAAACCGGGTACCGTATTTTTTTGACCCCAAGGCTGGCAAAAAGGCCAATATCCTCATCACGCAGGTAGTGCCCCGCGTACTCAAGCTGATCAAAGTATTCATCACCTACCCGGTTTATGGTACATTCAATTCCACCCCAAATTTCAATATTCGTTGCTGACACTTGTTTCATTATACAAGGTTTCATCTGAAATTTCTGTCTGTATTTTTTTGAAGGTGGATAGTGCCTGAGCTACTACCTGGTCCATATTATAATATTTATAAGTGGCCAGCCGCCCCACGAAATACGTGCCGGATTGTGCGGCAAGTTCCTGGTACTTTTTATATAACACGGCATTTTCGGGTCTTGGTATCGGATAGTATGGATCACCTTCGGCCTTCGGATATTCGTATACCAGGCTTGTCTTTGCATGCTTTTGCCCGGTTAGATATTTAAATTCGGTTATACGGGTAAATGCGTAGTCGTTCGGATAATTTACCGTACCCGTTTGCTGATACTGTTCCTGGTCGAGCGTTTCAAATTTAAACTTTAACGACCTGTATGGAAGTTTGCCATAACAATAGTCAAAGTACTCATCCACCGGCCCTGTAAAAATCATTTTTTTATACGGGATGGCGTCGATGATCTCATGATAATCTGTATTCGTCATGATCTTAATGTTAGGATGATCCAGCATTTTCTCAAACATCTTCGTATAACCGTGAAGCGGCATAGCCTGGTAAGTGTCAGTAAAATACCTGTCATCCTTATTGGTCCGCGTCGGCACTCTCGCTGTCACCGAAGCATCAAGCTGCGCTGGGTCCAGGTCCCATTGCTTTTTGGTATAACCCTTAAAAAATTTCTCATACAACTCGCGGCCAACGGCTTTTAGCACTACATCTTCAGAGGTACGCACCTGCTGTATATCTTCAGCTTTGGAAGCTAAAAAACCTTCAACCTCCTGGCTGCTGAGGTTTAAGCCGTACAAACTGTTAATAGTGGTCAGGTTGATGGGAATAGGCACCTGCTGCCCATCTACGCATGCTAACACCTTATGCTGGTAGTTACGCCAGTCGGTGAATTTTGATAAATAATTAAATACCTCTTTGCTGTTGGTATGAAAAATATGAGGGCCGTATTTATGAATTAATATCCCGTCCTCGTTATAATAATCATACGCGTTGCCGCCTATATGGCTGCGTTTGTCAATGATCAATATCTTTTTATTTTCGGTGCTTGCCAATCGTTCGGCCAGCACACTTCCGGCAAAGCCGGCGCCTACTATTAAATAATCAAACATATTACTGTGCTATTGAGGTTAAAGAACGATTTTCGATTGTTTCAGTAATCAGACGGAGCATATTGCTGCATGTTTTATCCCACGAGTTTTGGGCTAAAAAAGCATCAACTTTACTCAGCCATTTATCACGGCCCCGGTCGGCCAAAATATGTTCGGCCGCCTCAATGAAATCACCTGGCGTGGCGCCTATAGAAACCAATTTATTTTTTCCATACGGATTAACCACATCTTTAATCGGCGTTGAGATCACCGGAATGCCCGCGGCTAAATATTCGGGTGTTTTTGTAGGACTGATAAAGCGGGTAGATTCATTTAACAAAAACGGTATCAGCGCTATATCCCACCCGGCAATTAATGCAGGCAGTTCCTGATAGGTTTTTGACCCGAGATATTTAATGTTGGTATTTTTTGGCAGCATTGCCGGATCAATCTTCACTACCGGGCCAATTAAAATAATTTCCCAATCCGGCTTACTATCGGCTATTCCCTGTATAAGCTCAATATCGAAACGCTCGTCAATTACGCCATAAAACCCCAGTTTGGGCTGGCAGGCATTTACCTTGCCGGCCGGTGATTTCTTTAGTGCACGGGCGCTTTCAAAATGGGCTTTATCAATGCTACTTGGAAAAGCATGCATATTGGCATGCTGGTTCTTCTTGGCCTCGTACAACGACTGGCCGCCGGTAAATACAATGTCTGCCTTTTTGAGCAATTCTTTTTCCAGCGTTTTTAATTCTTCGGGAGCAAACTTAAATGCTGATAACTCGTCCATACAATCATAAACGACCAAATCGGGCAAGTGCTTCCTTGTAAATTCAAGCGCCATAGGCGTATAATACCAAAATGCATAATCGGCCAAATCTTTGTTTTCCATAAAATAGTCAAACATTGATTTTAACCGGGCCGTCACCTCTGCCGGCGTGCCGCCGGGCACCAGGCGGGGAATTAATACCTGCACATTGCCATCACGGTTAAGATGAGTATAGTAATCCTGCGCTACAGCGTCAAAAATGGGCTCTTCTATAAAAAATATGCGGAATGACTGCGCGAATCTGGTTAATAAATGCTGCGGACGCTGAAATACAAAATCCCATCGCAAATGCGAAAAGCATACAATGTTTGCAGGCAAATTTTTATACAAACTTTTAACCTGCGTTGAAGCTGGGGTTCGATTGAGTAATTTCATTCCTTATCGTTTTATTGTTAAATGTAAAATAGTAGAAATTTGTTTTTGTAATATTTATAAGACATAATTTTAATTAAAAAGATAATATTTCAGTTATTTCGACAATAAAATCAATAATTAAGCCAAAAAACGACATTCGTTTTAATTATTTTTTTATTTTTTAGTTAAAACCGTGGGATAAAATTTCGGTTATAGCTATTTTAAGCTGAGCCATTATGAATAAGAATAAATTCATGTTTGCCACCGGGATCGAGAATAGTTATCCAATAATAACCTTGCCCGACGGAACCCGCAAAAGAGTTGATGAAATGGAAAAATGCGGGCATTATAAATTATGGAAACAAGATTTTGACCTGGTTAGGGAAATGGGAATTGATACGCTTAGGTACGGCCCGGCATACTATAAGGTACACGAAGCACCCGGAAAATATGACTGGAGCTTCCCGGACGAGGCGTTTGCTTATCTGAAGCAAAAAGAAATTACGCCTATCGTTGATCTCTGCCATTTCGGTGTACCTGATTGGCTGGGAGACTTTCAAAACCCTGATTTTCCTGAGTACTTTGCCGAATATGCGCGGGAGTTTGCCCGGCGCTATCAATATATCCGTTTTTATACCCCGGTAAATGAAATTTTTATAGCCGCCGCCTTTTCGGCACAATATGGCTGGTGGAACGAATGTAAATCGGACGACCGTTCGTTTGTATCGGCGCTGAAAAATCTATGTAAAGCCAATGTTCTGGCCATGCAGGCGATTTTAGAGATTCAACCCACAGCGGTATTTATCCAAAGCGAGACCTCTGAATATTTTCATCCGGAAACGCCTGATTGCGACCCGCTGGCTTCGTTCCTGAATCAAAAGCGCTTTCTTTCGCTTGATTTAAGCTATGGATACCCGATAAGCGTGGTGATGTATGAATATTTGCTTGAAAATGGAATGACCAAAGCCGAATACCGCTGGTTTGAGAATACCCTTATCAAAGGGAGTTGCGTGATGGGTAACGACTACTATGTAACCAACGAACATATGGTGCATGAAGATGGTACAACATCCGCAGCGGGAGAAATTTTTGGCTACTACGTAATTACACACCAGTATTATAACCGCTATAAACTGCCGGTAATGCATACTGAAACCAACATTGCCGAGCCTAACTCCATCCGCTGGCTGCAAACGCAATGGGCCAACGTACGCAGGTTAAAAAGGGATGGGATACCTATTTATGGTTTTACATGGTATAGCCTGACCGACCAGGTAGACTGGGATTCGGCTTTGCGAAATGATGCCGGAAATGTGAATGCGCTGGGCCTGTACGATCTCGACCGCAAAATACGGCCGGTAGGCGAAGCATATAAAACACTCATTCATCAGTGGAAAGAAGCCATTGAGAATGAAAGCTATGTGCTGTATCTAAAGCCGCCTTACTATAAATAAGCTTTTTACTTTGCAGAAGCCGTACCGTTAGCGATCTGTGAGATCGAAAACGATTGCCAGGTTCTTTCACCTTTTGATTTAACGTTATAGCTTTGATTTGAAGACCGCCGGGATGTTGGAATGCCTGATTCCGGCGAAAGCTTCATCAACCCGGGATCATCTGAATACATGCTTTTCATAATGTTCGCTTTAGTATAAATACAACGGTATTTAACAATTGTTTTAAAAATATAGCGGAAATCACTGTTCACCTGTTGAACGCGAAAATATTGGCGTTTCCGTTTTTTTTGCCCATAACCACATCGCGGATAATTTCTGCAGCCACTATGCTGAATGTGATGCCGTTTCCGCCAAAGCCCAGTGCAAAATATGTATGCGGCCTTTCGGGTATCATACCGATATAGGGTAAGCCGTCTTTCGTAACGGCGAATGCGCCCGCCCAGCTAAAGTCGGGCCGCAGCGGGATATGCGGCATTTTTTTATGAAACGCCTGTATCAATTGTTCAGCCTTTTTTTTGATATGGGAGGGGAAAATATGCGGCGGATGGTACGGATCATCACGGCCACCGACCAATATCCGGTTATCGCCTGCTGCCCTAAAGTATAAATACGGCGTGGCTGTTTCCCATATGAGGCTGTTCCGGTGCCAGAAATATTTATCAGGGACAGGCTCAGAGACCAGCGCGTAAGTTGAATAAATATCCGCTATCTTTTTTGGGATATATTGCAAGCTCTCGTAACCACAGGCAATGACCAGTTTCTTTGCTTTAACTTTCAGATCGTTATGACTATGCAGAATGACTCTTTGCTTTGAATAATCGATATCCAGAACAGGCGTGTTGTTATACACTATATGGCCGCTTTTTTCAACATCCTTTAATAAAGCATGCGTCAACAGGTAGGCGTCCACTTCGCCTCCATCTTCAGAAAAAATAGCGCCGGGCGCTTCCATGCCGAAGGTTTTAACCAGGTCGGCATTTTCCATCCATGTTACATTAAAGCCGTGCTTCCGCCGCAGTTTATACTCCTCCAAAAGTTTATCATAATGTATTTTAAAGCTCGCATATTGCGTACTGGGACGTAAATGAAAATCGAATTCCGGTTTTAATTTTTTACAGATGTTACCAATAGCATAAATAGCCTCGCGGCAGAGCTCATAACTTTTAACCGCGTTTTTCTCGCCCACGTGTTTGCACAAGTCTGTTAAAGGGGTGTCAATTTCATATTGCAAAAAGGCCGTGCTTGCCGCCGTGCTGCCCATGCCCGCATGCCGCCTGTCGAAAACCGCGACTGACAGGCCCGAATTTCGCAAATGCCAGGCGGTTAAAGCAGCGCTAATGCCTGCGCCCATAATAGCCACATCAATAACCAGGTTTTTATCTAGGGAAGGGTACGAGGCAACAATGCCGTCCTTCATTAACCAATATGGGTGCTGTTCATATAAATTCATGTGCCGCTTTAATTAATACCCGCTGAGGCGATTTTGTTTGGGAAGCAATGAAGTGGAATAATGAAAGATATATTCAATTAAAGTTTTTTAAATTGCATTATAATACTGCTGTTATGTATAAAGCATTTCATTTAAGCCCGATGATACCATCGTATGATGTAAGGGCAACAGGCTTTTTTTTAAGGATCTTTTTGATTTTACCGATGTGCGGGACGAAGGCAGTTATGTGATCATGCAAAAGGATAATTGCATGATACATATCTTAAATGCCGGCGATATCGGCGAAATGGAATTTTACCTTGAGGTACAAGGCATTGATGATCTTTGGAATAATATTAAGGGCAAACTTGCCGGTATCAAAACACGGGAACCTTTTGACCGCGAATATGGCATGCGCGAATTTCACATCATCATCCCGCATACCAAAACGCTGATGTTTGTAGGGCAGGGAATAAATTGATAACAGGCTGTCCGGAGATCATCTTTCTTCTAAAACCGATAAAATGTTGCCGGCCGGATCTTTAAACCAGGCAATGGTTGGCCCCTGTCCGCGGACAATCCCTTTGCTATCGGTCTTCATTTGTCCGAAGTCATACTGCTCAAATTGAACACCACGACTAGTCAGTTCATCAACCGTTTTCTCAACATGGGCTACCGGGAAGTTTAAAATAGTGAACGTAGCGGGTGTATGATTAGGCTTGGGATAAATGATTATTTTACTCCCGCCGCTCATGTGAAGGGTTAAAATACCCATGGCTTCTTCGGTAACTTCAAGGCCAAGCGTCTGGCCGTAAAACTCCTTTGCTTTTTGGATGTCATTTACTGAAAATCCGCTAAATGCTTTCGTTTGCCTGAACATACTGTTTTGGGTTTAAAGATTAAATGTATAACACGCTTGTACCCAAATTGTTAGTTTATGAGCCATTTTTGAGCCCGTCGTTTTCGAGCCTCATTAAACCATAAAATAATCCTGTGCAGTGCATAGCCTGGGCAATTTTATTATCAGCCAGCAATTGTTTTATTTCGGCAATGGTGTATTGTTCAACTATAATTTCTTCCTGGTCATCCAGCGATTGTTCCTGCACTTTTTTGCCGCCGCGGGCCAGGTAAGTAAAAGCCTGGTTATTGCCGGTGGAAGGGTTCGGATAAACTGAGCACAAAAATTCGATATCGTCAAAAAGATAGCCGGTCTCTTCGAGCAATTCGCGGCGGATGGCCTGCTCCGGCGACTCGCCCTCATCAACCACCCCGCCGGGTATCTCAAGCGAAACGATCCCTGCAGCATGCCGGTATTGGCGTACCATTAGAACTTTGTTGTCATCTGTCAAGGCAACGGCGTTAACCCAGGTGCCATATT
>JAQBOH010000020.1 GCA_028288125.1 Mucilaginibacter sp. | reverse complement strand
AACCCATCTCAAATAAAATATTACTTGTTCCTGGCCGAACTTTATAGCTCCAATAACTTTATCGATAAAGCGCTTAAAGTGTTGCAGGCGGCCGAAAAGATCAATCCTTCAAACGGGCTGATCCACCTTGCGCTTGCCGACCTTTACAGAGATAAAAAAGACTATGAAGCCAGCTATAACGAGCTGACTATCGCATTTGCAATTCCCGACCTGGATATTGGGCAGAAGATAAAAATTATTTTAGGCTATATGCCGCGTTTTCCTGATCCGAATGTAAAAGCCAGCGCGCTTGAGCTAAGCAGGATACTAACAGTTACCCATCCCGCGGATGCGAGGGCTTATGCCATTTACGGAGACATGCTGCTGCAAAATAATAAGCTTAAAGAAGCTAAGGCCATGTACAAAAAGTCAGTCGCGATTGACAACCAGGAATATGCCGTACAGGAGCAATTGGTAAGAATTGAGCTGGGCGACGGCGACCTGGCCGGGGCGATAGCGGATGGAGAAAGCGCCTTATCGCTTTTCCCTAACCAGGCATGGATGAATTATTTAGTTGGCATAGCGTGGCTGCAAAAAAAGGATTATCATAAAGCGATCGGCTATATCAAAAATGCCGCGTCGCTGGAAAGCCAGGATAAGGAATTGCTGTCGCAGAGCTATTCATCGCTGGGTGATTGTTATCATGACCTCAGGGACAACAAAAACTCTGACGATGCCTATGACAGATCTTTGGGCTATAACCCGGATAATGCCTATACATTAAACAATTATGCCTATTATTTATCGTTAAGAGGGGACCAACTGGAAAAGGCTGCAAAAATGTCGAAGCACTCAAATGAGTTGCTGCCGGGTACCGCTTCCTTTGAGGATACGTACGCCTGGATATTATTTAAGCAAAAGGATTACCAGGGCGCAAAGCTTTGGATCGGGAAGGCATTGGCGGATGATAAGGATAAAAGCGCGGTAAAATCGGAGCATTTCGGCGATATCATGTTTTATCTGGGCGACGTCAACGCCGCGGTTGAAAATTGGAAAAAAGCGAAAGCGAACGGCGACCAGTCGCCGCTATTAGACCGGAAAATAAATGAAAGAAAATACGTTGAATAAGCTTGTATATATTCACCGGCGTCAAATAAGCCGGTATGTAAAAATTTTAACATGTTGCTGCCTGCTGGCGATGGTTAGCTGCAAGGCAAAAAAGCAAATTATTGTTAACCGCGCGGCGCCTGTTAATGCGCCTAAGCCGCCGAATGACAAACTTGCCCGGCTAAACGCCATAAGGGCAAGTCAGGTTAATTTTAACACTTTTTCGGGCAAGGCCAAAACCAAACTCGATATCGGCGGAAGCAGTAATGATGTTACGCTAAATATCCGGATAAAGCGTGACCAAAAAATATGGGTTTCGGTAACGGCTATTGCAGGCATTGAAGTTGCCCGTGCCCAAATCACGCCTGATAGCATACTGGTTATAAACCGGCTGCAAAGTGTTTATATCAGGCAGCCTTTCGCTTATATTACCAGGTTTGCCGGCGAACAGGTGAATTATAAAACACTTGAAGCATTGCTGGCAGGCAACATTATACCCGGGCTGTTGAATGAAAACACCGATATACAGCCGGCCAACGGTACATTTACATTAAGCGGCGATTTACGGGGCTTAATGTACAAAATTATAACCGGCCCGGATATGAAGGCCAGCCAAACCAATTTGAACAATCCGAATGCGGGGCAGTCGCTGCAGGTTGTCAACAGTGCTTTCACCCCGGTGGGTAACTATATCGTTCCGTCACAAATTGATATGTCGTCTATAGTAAAAGATAAAAAAATTCAGGTTAATTTGCACTACACTAAAATTGAATTTGATAAGCCGCTGGATTTTCCGTTTAGTATCCCGGCAAGGTATACACCGGCAGATTAATTTTGAACTATTATAGATGAAGTTAAAAACGTTATTCCTCCTGCTTTTTCTTTTTGCTGTAATTAATGCACAGGCACAAAGCAGCAGCGACCTGAAACATCAGCGCGATGTTTTGACGCAGCAACTGGAGCAGCTGAACCGCGAGTACCAGGAAACGGCAACCAGCAAAAAAACTACTTTAAAACAGCTAAAGCTTTTAAAACAGCAAATTAACCTTCGTGAAGAAAAGATCAATAATATCAATTCGCAGGTAAGGAACCTTGATAACCAGATATCCGAGAGCAACCATTCCGTACGTAACCTGCAAAGCCAGCTTGACCAGTTAAAAAAAGAATATGCCGCGATGGTATTGTTTAGTTACCGCAACCAAAGCGCTTATAATAAGCTGATGTTTATTTTTGCCGCGAAAGACTTTAACCAGGCTTATAAACGTTTAAAATATTTGCAGCAGATTGGTACGTATCGTGAGCGCCAGGCCGGGTACATACAGGAAACGCAGACCCAATTGCATGTTAAGATAGTTGAGTTGGGTAATAGTAAAAAGGAGAAAAATAATTTACTTAAAGATCAGCAAAAAGAAAAGGCCACACTTGGAAATGAACGGAACAACGAGGTTGAGGTGGTTGCCAATCTTTCAAAACACGAAAAGCAACTTAAAAAGCAGCAAGAAGACGTTCAAAGAAAAATAATTAAAACCAATAGGGAAATTAACGCGGCAATACGCCGGGATATTGAGGAAGCAAGGCGCAAGGCCGAAGCGAAGGCTGCAGCGGCAGCGAAGGCGAACGCAGTTAACGGAGAATCAACAGTATCCAAACCAAAAAACATCACCAAAAACTCGTCAGATAGCGAGGTGTTGAATGCCACCCCGGAAGCAGCCAAATTATCGAATGATTTTTTGGAAAACAGGGGACAACTGCCGTGGCCGGTTACAAATGGGGCGGTTAAGCAAGGTTTCGGGCTGTATTACGATAGTGAAAAAATAAAAAACGAAAGCTTTGGCTGGGATATTAAAACCAATCCAGGCGCTTCGGTAAGATCTGTGTTCCAGGGGACGGTAAGAAATGTGTCAAATATAAGCGGCACTTATTTGATCGTCATAGAGCATGGCGAGTATTACACAGCTTACTCAAACCTTAAGTCGGTTAGCGTAAGCCCGGGGCAAAAAATAGGGACCAAGCAAACATTAGGTACCGTTGCTACAGATTCATCAACAGGCGAGGCCATTCTAACATTTTCGTTATATAAGGCAAAAACGCCGGTTAATCCTAAAATTTGGCTTACGCCAAATTAGTTTTAAACTATGTAATTGTTAAATTGTCTATATTTGTATCCTCAATTCATAAATTGTTATGCATCTGTCAGTGCTTTTATTTTTGAGCAATCTTTTTTCTTCAGATATGATCATCATCGTATTTGTTGCCCTGTTGCTTTTTGGCGGCGAGAAGCTTCCCGAGATCGCGCGCGGACTTGGAAAGGGAATACGCGACTTTAAGGACGCGTCGGAAGGCGTAAAACGTGAAATAAACAGCCAGATCAATAATTTTGAGATAAAACGGGAAGAGGAAACAAGGAACGAAGAAATAGCAATTAACCAGCACGACGCGCCAACTAATCCCGCAGAGAACTTAGACCCGCTGGTTGAAAGCAGGATCCCCGAAAATACAATACCGGTTAGCGATAATATATTTATTGAAGATAAGCACGCCGGTACGGAGAGTCATTTAGATCATAAAACCGATAACAATACCGCTTCGTATACAAATGAAGAAGCTGCAAAGAAGGAATCAATTAAGCATTCATCATAGCAGGATTAATATAAACATACATTAAAAATTATATATCATGGGACTTTTAGAGCCACAGCACATTCTTTTAATCGTCATAGCGCTATTGTTGTTTTTTGGCGGTAAAAAAATACCTGAACTAATGAGAGGTTTAGGCAAGGGTATGAAAGAATTTAAAGACGCGCAAAATGGCGAAACCGCTGCGCCCACCAACACTACCACAAATACCACTGCACCCGGAACGGAAGAGAAACCACGGGTTTAGTGATAAAAGAGACAAGATTATAAGAATCAAGAACCAGGATAAAAGTTGTCTTGTTTCCTGGCTCTTATTTTCTTGTTTCTCTCCGATAGATAAACTTATCTGTTGAAAATTATTTCGGCAGATAGGTTTTTTTTATGGATTTTTTTTACGGCTGGCTCCCGCCAGCTTATATTTACCGTAACATCACCCTGTAAATTGGGTGTTTTCACGGTATGATCGGTCTTATTAAAAGTGCAACTTTATCGAAATTATTGATAAGGTTAATCTGATCACGTGGTAAAGACAATAAAAAATATCTCCGCATTAGCGCTCCCGCTTTGTTTTTTGCTGATTCCCTGCTGCTATATAATGATCTGGACAGTTACAGAAGTGTATTACTTTGAAAAAAGCGCGTCAACTGTTACCGGAAAAAAGCATGAAACGCGAAAGCCGCTTAAAGAAGTCCTTAAAACTGCGGCATTCAGGCAATCGGGAAAACCCGCTTCAGCCTTAAATTTTATGACTATTTCATTAGATAGGTTTAAACAGCCACGCTCCCATAAAGCGATCGGGGATATCCGCAGGGATAATTTCAACGGACAATAGAAAAGTGATGAAAACAAAGATAGTATTTACACTTCTTTTCGCAGCAGCCATCGCTTTGCTGCTTGCAAAAGAAAACTCCACCCGCGGTTTAATTTCGTGCAGCCGGATGGCTAAAAAAGGTCAGCCCGCGGCCGCTTTTAAATAATTGAGATAGCTTGCAGGGACGTGGCCCCGGCCAATATGGTAACTTGCTTAAATAAACTTATCTGCTGATAATCTACCTTTCAACAGGTAAGTTTTTTATGAAATTTTATGGATGGAAAAAATTTCACGGATGCGGCTATACATTCCTGCTTCCCACCAGCCAAGTCGATCCAGATACTCAAGGCTTATTGCGCCATGTTTACCATAATATCACCTTTAAATAGGGTGTTTTTACGGTATAGTTGGTCGCACTAAAAGTGCAACTTTATTGAAATTATTTATTAAGTCTATCTAATCTCAAAATAAATGGATAACTCTGTTAATGATCAAACAGGCAAGTCACTGGCGGAGCCTTTACCACCAATATCAAGGGAAGTTAAACTTCTAATTGCTGGTGCTTTGATATCATTTATTTCATCGATTTCAACAACATATTTCAACACTATCTATGAAGATAAAAAGGATTTAAGAGCAAAAAAATATACGGTTGTTGAACAGCTTTCAAAAGATTTAGGGCTAAGGCTTATAATAACTAATCAATTCCATAGAGCAAATAATTCGCATGATGAAAAAGGGATAGATTCAACATTTAAACAATATACAATTATTAAAGAAAAATTTAATTCTTTAAATACCGGGTATCAAATTCAGATAGGAAAGTTTTTCGGCGACAAGGATAGAAACTTCTACATTGATTCAATACACAATCCATTGGTTCGGTTAGGCAGGTTTTGTGAATACAAAGACACTACAAATAATATTAATGAAAGAACCTATTCCGGCCAATATGGAAAAATTGAAAAAAGGATGTATAATTTCATTGACAAGGTTTATAAGTCAATCAATTAACTAATAGAATGAAAAAAATATTATCAATTGACGGAGGGGGGATAAGGGGTATAATACCGGGTCAAATATTAATTGCATTAGAAAATAAGCTAAAACAGAGAACGCAGAATCCAGAAGCGAAAATTGCCGATTTTTTTGATTTCTTCGCAGGAACAAGTACTGGCGGAATCTTAATATGCATATTATTATGCCCTTCTGAAACCGACGCTAAAAAAGCAAGATTTTCAGCTGAAGATGCCGTTGGGCTCTATCGTGATAATGGGAATAAAATATTTGAGTCAAGCATGCTGCATAAATTAATGTCGCTAAATGGAATAGCTGAGGAAAAGTATGAGGCTAAAGGCATGGAGAAGTGTCTTTCCAACTATTTTAAAGACATACGGTTAAGTCAACTTTTGAAGCCGTGTATTATAACGGCTTATGATATAGAAAGAAGGGAAACGAAGTTTTTTGCTCAGCAAGACTGTGCGTCTCAAGGTTTAGCCGCTGATTTTCTGATCAGAGAGGTATGCAGGGCAACTTCGGCGGCTCCAACATATTTTGAACCGGAGTTGATCGAATCTTTAAATGGTGTTTCTTATGCATGTGTCGACGGTGGGGTATTTGCCAACAACCCCGCTTTGTGCGCTTATTCTGAAGTTAGAAATGCTAAAGACAATCCTACAGCAAAAGATATGTTTGTCGTATCTATTGGAACAGGCAGTAAAGATGAATCTTACAAATTTGACATAGCAAAAAATTGGGGAGCTATCGGATGGGTTAAACCGGTTATTAATATTATGATGTCAGGTGCTGCGGAAGTCACAAATTATCATATGATCAAAATGTTTTCTGCAGGGAATAACCTCGACCAATATGTGAGAATTCAGCCTGCTAGTTTGGGACTGGCAAATCCTCAAATGGACGACGCATCAGATGAAAACATAGACGCGCTCATTGAGGTTGGAATTGAAACAGCTAAAAATTGCTCAGATCTGGACAAGATTGTTGAAGTTTTAATGCAAGGAGAAGATAAAGTAGAATTTAATATGCATTCATAACAGATGTGTGGCTACTTGCTAATTAAGCGCAAATAGTATTTACACTCTTCTTTACTCCTATACCGCCGCCGAGAAGCATTAAATAAACTTATCTGCTGATAATCTACCATTCAACAGATAAGTTTTTTATTTTAGGCCCATGGTTAAATCTTATACCTCTTTGAGCGAGATAAAGAGTGAGATTGCAAGCGGGCAAACAACGGTTGAAAAGCTAGTAAAAAGCTATCTGAATACGATAGCTGTAAATGCCCGGTTAAATGCTTTTAACGAAGTATTCGACCAGGAAGCGCTTGTACGTGCCAAAGAAATTGATACGCGCATTCAGCAGGGTGTTGCCGGCAAGCTGGCCGGAATGGTTATCGCGATAAAGGACAACATCTGTTATAAAGGCCATAAGGTAAGCGCCAGCTCCAAAATTTTATCGGGCTTTACTTCAATACATTCCTCTACCATTGTTGAGCGCTTGCTCGCTGAAGACGCGGTGATTATCGGGCGTTGTAACTGCGACGAGTTTGGCATGGGCGCCGGTAACGAAAACTCCTATTTCGGTCCCGTAAAAAACTTTGCGGATGAAACAAGGGTTTCCGGGGGCTCATCAGGTGGCTCGGCGGTGGCTGTGCAGGCGGGAATGTGCCATGCGTCAATCGGTACTGATACAGGCGGTTCGGTACGGCAGCCGGCATCATTTTGCGGATTGATCGGCATGAAACCAACTTATGGCCGCATCTCCAGGCACGGGATAATTGCCTACGCCTCGTCGTTCGACCAGGTAGGACCCATCACCCGGTCGGTAGAAGATGCCGCGCTGCTGCTCGAGGTGATGTGCGGGCCAGACGAATATGACAGCACACTAGCTAATGCCGTTGTGCCTTCGTTTTATAATGAGCTTAAAAAACCTGGAGTAAAAAAGATTGCCTATTTGCAGGAGGCCCTATCAAGCCCAGGCGTGGATGATGAAATAAAAAGCACACTTATTGAATCAATCGAAAAATTGCGTACCGAGGGTCATGTCGTAAAATCGATCTCGTTTGATTTCCTGGAGTATGTGGTGCCCTCCTATTATATTTTGGCTATGGCCGAAGCCTCATCAAATCTTTCAAGGTACGACGGCGTGCATTATGGTTACCGCAGCCCTGTGGCAAGTGATTTGGAATCGACCTACAAACGTTCACGGTCGGAAGGTTTTGGCAAAGAAGTAAAACGCCGCATTATGCTGGGCACATTTGTGCTGAGCGCCGGTTATTATGATGCTTACTATGCCAAAGCGCAAAAAGTACGCCGGCTAATTAAGGAGAAAACCGATGAGATATTAAGGGAATATGATTTTATTTTGATCCCTACAGCGCCCGAGCCTGCGTTCCCGATCGGCAAAGATGAAAAAGACCCTGTGGTAACGTATCTTTCTGACATTTTTACCGTACAAGCCTCATTAACGGGTGCACCCGCCATATCGTTGCCGGCAGGCAATAATAGCAAAGGTTTGCCGTTAGGTTTACAATTAATTACGAGGCATTTTGAAGAGCAGGAATTGTTAAACTTTTCAAAATATTTCCTCGGGCTATAAAAAATTAATAAATTAGTAAAAACAATGAGCGTTTAAACGTCGTTCATTTTTTTAAAACCCAAGAAATGAAGGGATCATTTACTTTAATTTTCTGTTTGTTCATACTGCAAATCGTTAAGGCCGGCTCTTCTTTTCTCTCTCCGGCTTTTCTTCCCGGTCACAACGATACCACCATTGTTCCGGTTATCAATCGGCCTGCTCCGTTTACTTACCAGAGCGGAATATTCAAGCGCAGGCTGGATTCAATAAAGAAGGATGTGCCGATGGATTATAACGAATATGTACAAAGCTATATCGACATTTACTCGCGCAACCGCGAAGAGATGGGTCATGTTTTGGGTTTGTCAAAATATTATTTCCCAATATACGAAAAGGCTTTTCGTGACGCGGGTATCCCCGATGAGATAAAATACTTATCAATAGTTGAATCAAAGCTCGACCCCGGTGCTACCTCACGGGTTGGCGCGGCAGGCCCATGGCAATTTATGTCGGCCACAGCTAAGATGTACGGTTTGAGTATGGACGATTACGTAGATGATCGCCGCGACCCGATACAGGCCAGCTATGCCGCCGCTGCATATTTAAAGGATGCTTACCAGGAATTTGGCGACTGGCTGCTCGCCATTGCTGCATACAACAGCGGTAAAAGTAACGTTGAGCATGCCATCGAACGGGCAAACGCGACCGATTACTGGTCGATACGCCAGTATTTGCCGGTTGAAACCAGGAATTATGTTCCGGCGTTCATCGCGGTTAGTTACGTGATGAATTACTATAAAAGACATGGCATAATACCACAGGCCTGCAACATTTCGTTAAAAACGGATACGGTGCTTGTAAATAAATATGTTTCGTTAGGCACTGTTTCCAACGCGCTGGGTTTAAATATAAACGAATTGGCACAATTAAATCCGGCGTATAAAAGGCAAATTATAAACGGTACCGCAAAGGCCCCGCGCCGGCTGGTTATCCCGCAAATTGATAAGGGACGATACGGCGCATTGTATGCTGCTTTAAATAGCTCGGGTGCAGTTACTGTAGTGCCGCAGGTTACTTATGCCGCTTACCAGGAACCAAAGGCTGAGAAAATACCATCGTATCACACCGTAAAGCGCGGTGAAACACTCGCCGACATAGCGGATATGTTTGGCATTGAAGTTACCGACTTGAAAAGCTGGAACCATTTACATACAAATAAAGCAGTAGCCGGTCAAAAATTAAGGATAAAAGAGCCGGGGAGCGATTCGAAGGAAAAACTTTCTGCCGCCGGCAGCGCTACCAGGATCAATAAAGGGTAAATCAATTTCGGATTTACGATTTACGATTTCGGATTTGTGCATCTTTTCTTTGCAATCTCTTCAACGTTCCCGCTTTTTCTTTCCCCGGCTAAAAAGAATTGTAATTTTGCGTACTTGAACTTTACAAGATGAACAAACCCACCCGTAACCAGGACGCTTTAAATTACCATTCAAAAGGGCGCCCCGGTAAGATCCAGGTTGTACCTACAAAACCTACCAATTCGCAGCGCGACCTGAGTATGGCTTATTCGCCCGGTGTGGCTGAGCCCTGCCTGCGGATTGCCGATAATATTGACGATGTATATAAATATACCGCCAAGGGAAACCTGGTTGGGGTGATCACCAACGGAACAGCGGTACTTGGGCTGGGGAATATTGGTCCCGAAGCCAGCAAGCCGGTGATGGAAGGCAAGGGGCTGTTATTTAAAATTTATGCCGATATAGATGTTTTCGACCTGGAGGTGAACGCCAAAACGGTTGACGAGTTTGTAAATATTGTACGCGCGCTTGAGCCGACATTCGGGGGTATCAACCTGGAGGATATATCGGCGCCTACCTGTTTTGAAATTGAACGCCGGTTAAAGGCAGAGATGAAGATCCCGGTAATGCACGACGATCAGCACGGGACGGCCATTATATCGGGAGCGGCGCTGATCAACGCGTGCGAGATACAGGGTAAAAAGCTGGACAAAATAAAAATGGTTGTTAACGGGGCGGGTGCCGCGGCCGTATCCTGCTCAAAAATGTACCTGGCCCTGGGTGTTAAAAAGGAAAACCTGGTGATGTTTGACATCAACGGCCTCATCACGCCCGAGCGAACCGACCTGGATGATATCAGGCTGGAGTTTGCCACCACCAGGAAAGATGCGCAAACGCTTTTAGCGGCCATGAAAAATGCCGACGCGTTCATCGGCCTCTCGGCAGGCAACGTGGTTACGCCCGAAATGCTGAAAGCCATGGCAAAAAATCCAATTGTTTTCGCAATGGCTAATCCTGAGCCGGAAATTACATACGAGCTTGCAGTAGCCACAAGGAAAGATATTCTTATGGCCACCGGGCGGTCGGATTTCCCGAACCAGGTGAATAATGTGCTTGGATTTCCTTACATATTCAGGGGCGCGCTGGACGTGCGGGCTACGGCCATCAACGAGGCGATGAAGATTGCCGCGGTAAAAGCAATCGCCGAAATGGCAAAAAAACCTATCCCGGAGGCGGTCAACCTGGCTTATAACACCAAGAACCTTAAATTCGGGCGGGAATATATTATCCCAAAACCAATGGACCCGCGCCTGATTACCGAAGTTTCATCGGCCGTGGCAAAGGCGGCTATGGAATCGGGTGTGGCGCGCAAGGTCATTACGGACTGGGAAGCATATCGTGAAGAATTAAGGCTGCGTGTGGGGACAAATGATAAGCTACTACGTAATTTGACCAACAAGGCTAAACAAAACCCAAAACGAATAGTTTTTGCCGAGGCTGATACTTATAAAATTTTAAGGGCTGCTCAAATCGTAAAAGAAGAAGGTATTGCTACGCCAATTTTGCTGGGAAATGTCCGCAAAATACAGCAAATCATGAAAGAGAGCGATATTGACCTGGGTGATGTACAGATCATCGACCCGCGGGAAAATTGCGATCATATGCAAGAATATGCCGAGTACCTGTATAATAAGCGCCAGCGCAGGGGAATAACCTTATTTGAGTCGCGCAAGTTATTGAGCGACCGTAATTATTACGGCGCGTGCATGGTGCAATTTGGCGAGGCCGACGCGCTCATCTCCGGCTTGACAAAAGATTACGTGACCACCATTAAACCGGCGCTGCAAATTATAGGCACGGCCGACGGAGTAAGCCGGGTAGCCGGTATGTACATGATGATCACTAAAAAAGGGCCCGTATTTTTTGGTGATACTACTGTTAATGTTAATCCTACCTTGCAGGAACTGGTGGATATCACAGTGCTGATCGAGCGTTCGGTACGGCAGTTCAATATTAACCCGCGAATAGCTATTTTATCCTATTCAAATTTTGGATCGAATGAGGGGGCTATCCCAGAAAAAACACGTGAGGCGGTGCGTATTCTGCACGAAAAGTACCCGGATATGATCATTGATGGTGATATGCAGGCGAACTTTGCTTTAAATGCCGATTTGCTGGCCGATAATTTCCCGTTTTCAACTTTAATAGGCCAGCCTGCCAATACGTTGATATTCCCGAACCTCGAATCGGGTAATATTGCGTATAAATTACTACAGGAAATGGGCGGCGCCGAAGCTGTAGGGCCAATTTTATTGGGATTAAAAAAGCCGGTACACGTTTTGCAACTGGGCAGCTCGGTAAGGGAAATTGTAAATATGATAACCATTGCAGTAGTTGACGCGCAGGAGAAAAGCAAGGTTAGGTGAAAGGTTAAAGACTTAAAGTTAGGTGAAAGGTAAAAGGCGAAAGGTAAAAGGTTTTTGTTCTTCGTCTCGAACTGATCTCCTGAATATATAACAGAGAAATAATTTTTAATTTGTGCGCGTTAACCTTTCGCCTTTTACCTTTCAGCTTTAACCTAATTAAAAAGTAAACATGTACGCATATATTGATGGTAAATTAGTTTTTAAGAGCGCTGCCTTCGTTGTGATCGATGCCGGAGGGGTGGGATATCACATCAATATTTCGCTGAATACCTATTCGCGGCTGGGGAATGCCGAACGCTGTAAGCTGCATACGTGGCTGCATGTGAAGGAAGACGGGCATACATTATATGGCTTTGCTGACGAAGGTGAACGCCGCTTGTTTTTACACCTGATATCCGTGCCGGGAATCGGGCCGAACACGGGGCGTATGATGCTTTCGTCGATTACCCCGGCTGAAATACAAAATGCCATCATTTCGGGAAATGTTTCATTGATACAGCGTATAAAAGGCATAGGTCCAAAATCTGCGCAACGGGTTATCCTGGAGTTGCAGGATAAGCTTCGCAAGGAAGGAACCGATACATTAAGCCCCGCGCCGTTAAATAAGACTGCTAAAGATGAGGCGCTTTCAGCGCTGGTTATGCTGGGTTTCGCAAGAAACGCCGCCGAGAAAGTGCTCGACCAGGAAATTAATAAGAATGGTGAAGACTTAAATGTTGAACAGCTGATAAAATCTGCCCTAAAAAGTTTATAATTACGTACAATTTTAGACGCTACGCTTGATTCGGATTTTTACCTGGAGGGACATTGTAAGTGTGTTGTTTTTTTCTGCGTTTTGCGGATTGGGAAGCGTATTCGCGCAACAGCAGCCTTCCGGTACAAAAAAGGATTCGGTTACCGTTAAAATACCTGTTAATACGTCTGAATCAAAAAACTTCCGGCTTCGCGAAGGAATATTTGATCTCGATCCGCCCAACCTGGTGCGTACCATCGAGTATGACCCGATAACCAACCGGTACATTATGTATGAGCGCGTTGGAAACCTGTTGTACAGGCCGCCCCAATATTTAACTTTCGACGAATATTTAAAGATCAGGGAAAAGGAAAACCAGCGAAATTATTTTAAGCAGCTGTCTGACAATTATAACTACCAGTCGCAGCAGCCTGGATTTATGCTGCAAACCCAAGTACGCAGCCAAACCTTTAACCAGATATTCGGCGGCTCAAATATCGATATTAAGCCGCAAGGTTCTGCCGAGGCGATACTATCGGGACAAGTGAATAACAATCAAAATCCGCTTTTTAATACCCGACAGCGCAGCCAGTTTAATTTTAATTTCGACCAAAAGATACAATTAAACGTAACCGGCAGTATCGGCGATAAGCTGAAAATTTCGACCAATTACAACACCGATGCCCAGTTCCAGTTTGAGAACCAGATCAAATTGGATTATACGGGCCACCCGGATGAGATCATTCAAAAAATTGAAGCCGGTACCGTGAGCATGCCGCTGAACACGACACTGATAACGGGCAGCCAGGCGTTATTCGGTGTAAAAACCAAATTGAAGTTCGGCAGGCTGGATATTACTTCCATTTTATCGCAGCAGCGTTCGCAATCAAAAACAATTACCATTTCAAATAACGGGCAGCAGGGGCAGTTCAGGCTTACATCGGCCGACTATGAGGCCAACAAACATTACTTTTTATCGCAATATTTCCGCGACAATTACGACAGGGCGCTGGCTAACATTCCTATCATCAGCTCGAATATCCATATCACCAAAATTGAAGTTTGGACCACCAACAGGACGAATGTTACGACCGACTCAAGGGATGTATTGGGCTTAATGGATCTTGGCGAAAGCAAACCTTACAATGCGACACTTATACGTAGCGGCGCCGGGTTCTCGGCATTGCCTGCCGGCTTCCAGGGGCCGGGGTTCGCTCAGCAATCGAACTCGTTATTGCAAAATTTGCCTGCCAACGCGCGCCTGACCAATGACCCGGTAAATTCAATAGCCACCTATTTTAATGGCACGGGTGGTTCGGATAACTACGCTAAATTGACCTATGCGCGTAAGTTGACCAATAAGGAGTTTACCCTACAGCCGCAGCTTGGCTATATCTCGTTAAATTTTCCGTTAAACAATGATGAGGTGCTGGCGGTAGCTTATCAATACACCTATAACGGTGTGCAGTACCAGGTGGGTGAATTTTCGAGTGATGTACCTGTCAACCCTGCTACGCCAAAGGTATTGTATGTAAAGCTGCTCAAGAATCAATTGTTAAAAACCAACCTGCCTACGTGGAAATTGATGATGAAGAATATTTATTCACTCAATGCATTACAGCTAAGCTCCACTAATTTCAGGTTAACCATAACCAGGCTTGACGACAAAACAGGTATCGAGAAAACGATAATGGAAGAGGGGCAAAACACCAAAAGCAAGTTGTGGCTGCAGCTTACGGACCTGGATAACCTCGATCAGCAGCAAAACAAGCAGCCCGATGGCTATTTTGATTATTTGGAGGGGATAACGGTTGATTCAAATAACGGCCGCATCATGTTCCCGGTACTGGAACCTTTCGGTACCGACCTGGCCCGGCAATTTACTCCTGTCGAAACAGACCTTAACAAGCGGTATGTTTATCAGCCCTTATATGATTCGACCAAAACCATCGCGCAGCAGCTTTTTCCGCAGCTAAACCGGTATTTGATAAAAGGTACCTATACAGCCTCGGGCGGCTCGGAGTACCAGCTGAATGCCGTTAATATCCCGCAAGGGTCGGTAACTGTAAATGCCGGTTCATTAAAGCTAACCGAAGGTACCGACTATACCATCGACTATAACGCCGGCCGTATCCGGGTTTTAAACCAGGCCCTGCTTTCATCCGGGCAGCCCATCAACGTAAAGCTGGAGAACAATGAATTGTTCGGCGTACAGCAAAAATCGCTGTACGGTTCAAGGTTCGATTACCATGTGAGCGACAACCTGAACTTAGGGGCTACGGTAATGCATTTAACTGAACAGCCCATTACGCAAAATGAAATTGCGGGTCAAGAATCCATCTCAAATACGATATACGGATTCGACGCCAAT
>JAQBOH010000014.1 GCA_028288125.1 Mucilaginibacter sp. | reverse complement strand
GCGTGCTGCCTGCTTCCATGATCACCACTGCAGGCATCACCTTTACGGGCGACTCAACCATTGTAAACGGGATCACCATTACCAACCAAACCTCGATCGTTCAGTACGGCGCCGACGCCAATACGATTGACAAAGTATACGGCAACCTGGCGTATGCACCTGTAACCATTGGCGACCAAAACGGGAATATCGTGGTTAAACGATTGCCATTTTTCATCTATTATAAAGCTGTTGATTCAAAAGGCGTCACCTATCCGGCGCACGAGTTTGATACATTCGGCGTATCAGAAGAGTACGATATTACATTTAACAACGGCGCATTTATAACCAGCCCTTTCAGTTATTTTGATCCGGGAACGGGTTTAACCAGGGGCTTTAAAATGGCGGCGATAGGCACTTCAAATTTTTCACTTTATGGCAATTACGTTCCCGGCGTGCTTACCTTGGGGTTAACAGCGTCCGATCTGTCGGCATCGTCAGGTTTTGCTTTTAAATCTTTATCGTTCTTCGCAGGTGACGGTTATGCCCCTCTAGTTCCGGCATCTGTGACTTACAGTGGTAAAAGCTTCTCAACGCAGGTGGTATATGATACAGGCACAGAGCCTTACAGTTATTTACAGGACCCTACCGGCCCCGCTTCGTTAACGCTGCTGCCGGCAAGTACACCGGTAACTGTATCGGCCACTTATGGATTTAATTACGCGTTTACCACCAGCCCGACCGAGAATTTAACTTACGTGGAGAATTCTAAAACTTCAGGCTCGAATGTTTCGATCATAAGCCTCGAGTTCTTTTTAAACAATGAGTATATGCTGGATTTTGGAAATCACCAGCTGGGTTTAAAAAATAATTGATTAATATACGGGCCGATCACCTGAATAAAAAATCGCCCGGACATTCCGGGCGGTTTTTTATTTATAAATGATTTTACCCGCTATTTTGCCCGCGGAATATTTTGAATTCAAAAAATCACAATAAAATATTTCTTAAGATTACTACCTGGATCTCCGTTCTTTTATCATTGTCACGCTTGTTTTAATGATAAAAAAAACAGGGACCGCCTGTATGGCTATTCCCACCCAGCCTAATGTACTCATAATGGTTTATTTTTTAGCGTTAATTAGTTCGTATTGGCAAATATCCTTTTTTGCCCCGGTTGAAGATTTTCTTGGTTATACGAAAGTAATTAAAAAAATCTTTGTTACGATAAGATAAATTACTTGTTAGTAAGTTTTTCCTGGTATCCTTTTTGTAAATCGCCGAGTGCCGCATCATACCCCTGCCGGTCAATAAATACTTCGGGATGATACCCGTCACCTGACTTGCGTTTTTGATGCAGCCTAAACTGGCTGGCATGGGAGGCAAGCCAGATATCAAACTGCAGGTTTTTCATAGCATCCAGCGTATAGGCATAATCTTTGGCAACATCCGGATAAGCGGCCATTCCCGGTTTTACCCCATCAAGGATGCTGGGCATATTTGCGATCAGTACGCGGTATGAATGGTGATCGTCTTTCACATTAAATAAAAAACTGCAGGCGCCTTTTGTATGGCCCGGGTGATGCAACGCGGTGATTTGCATACCGCCCAGTTTTATCGTATCATTTCCATGCAGCAGTCGGTCTGCCTTAACAGGCGGGAAGGTACCGCCCTTGCCGCCAAACACATAATCAGAGTTGCCGCCGTCAGCCAGTACAGGCGCATCGTTTTCGTTGATCATCATTTTTGCGCCGGTTATCTTTTTAATCTCCGCCATTGCGCCTACATGGTCAAAATGCGCGTGCGTGGCCAATAAAATTTTAATATCCGAAAACCTGAAACCCAATGCTTCTATATGCGAGCGGATCATCCGGGCCGATCCGGCAAGGCCCGTGTTGATTAGTATATGCCCTTGTGGCGTAGTGATGAGATAACAGGCCAGGTCGTAAGTCCCCACGTAATACAGGTTGCCGCAGATACGAAAAGGCTGATAATCGCGTGACCAGTCTGGTTGTAAGAGCGGAGGTGGAATAAGCTTTTGAGCGGTCGAAAAAAAGCCGATACACACCGAACTAACTATCAGCAGCATCAATCGGAGTGATCTTTTTAAAGTGGTCATAAATGTAAAGGAAAGAATGATCAAAGTAATTAAAAAAACAATAAATTGAAAAAACTTAAAGATCAAGGCTCTCGGCCTCTTTTTTGATCCGCCAGGGTTATCATTCTTAAGGTATTTATTTTTGCTAAACCTTTAATGCTGACCGCTGTCTATATACATAATTCATCAGCATGAAAAAAATAGCTCTGCTTATTTTATTGCTTTCTGTGGGTAAGGCTTACGCGCAGCAAACTGGCGATTATAATAATAATCGTTCAAATAACAACCGCGTCAATACTTACAGCGGCAACCGCGATAGTCGTTCCGGCAAGCCCCGCGTTAATAATAACAGCAATATAGCGCTGAACGATGACGGTTTTAGCCAGGTACGCATAATTGATTCCACCCAGGAAGTTCGTGCAGATGTCCTGCCATTAAAATCCAGCCCCAAAATTAAGAACGACCGATATTATTACTGGTACCTCAATAACGTGATACATTCAACGCAGGGCGGCTACAACGGACAACTGCTGAACGGGCATTATACTGCATTTTACCCTGATAAAAATTTGAAAGAAGAAGGCGATTTTAAGAGCGGGCTTAAAGATGGTGAATGGAAAACCTGGAATCCCAAAGGTGACCTTAAAAGCGTAGCCAACTGGCGCGAAGGAATAATGGTGCCGGATAGCCAGCAACCCTTTTGGAAAAAAATCCCGCTGTTGAACAAGAAAGGCGATCAGTCGCAAACCCCGGGGGCAGGAAATAATAACTAGCTTAGTGCTGGATAGTTACAGGACACCACTGTTATAATGCAGGTTAATACGCCGAAGCATTTGACCCGTTTTCGGTACAATTATCAGTTGCTTGATATACTTTGACTATGTTAAACTATTGTTACCGGCGAAAATTTATTGACAGGATTGCAGAAAAGCCTCAAGACTTTCGACTTGAGGCTTTTGACTTGTCCTGGTGATCCCAATAGGATTCGAACCTATGACCTACAGATAGAAATCTGTTGCTCTATCCAGCTGAGCTGTCATTTAAAGCTGTTTGCTAATGCTCCAACTCATGAGACCAATTTTTAAGTTCCCTCACGATTTTCTTGGCGTGGTCGCCATGGCCATGGTGCGGGGTAAACGCAAATATCATATTCTCAAAAACTTCCAGGTAGACTTTGACCATTTGGTGATTATCTTTAATTGAAAAACTGGCAAAAATATTATGAAGTGTATTTCCAGCCTGGAATTTTTTATATTCTGTATCGCTAACGCCATATGCGGCCAAAGTTTCCTCGTAGCTTTCGAAGTCGCTATCCGCAATACTCTCCTGTACGGCCATGCATTTCTGCAGACGCTCCTCTTCTACCCCACCAAGCAATTCCTCGCCGATATAGCCTTCCTCTGAATATTTACTGCCGTCTAATAACATAATTTTTAAATTTAGTCAAAAGTTCTTTCTTATTCAAATCGATTTCCCCATGCCAGTCAGAACCGCGCAAAATTTTCTCCATGCCGTCCAAGTTGCTCCACTTATTAATGGGAAATGCCTTTCCATTAGGGGTTTTGCTATAGTAATTGTCAAATACGCTTTTTACTGGTTTGAATTGCTTATTAGAAAGGTTTAACTTAGCATCTGCCAGGATCAACTGCATTTCGGATTTATTTACTGCCTGAAAATGAGCCCTTGCCCACACAAAACCACCATCAGCCAATGATGCATGCACCTTAATCACATCAACGCCAATATTTAAATATTGTTTCAAGCCATAAGCCAACATGGTTTTGCCATGACCCTTCATCCGGTGGAATAGAGGTATTCGAAAAAAGTCATGCACCGCGGTCTTTAAATCTTTATTTTTTGTAATGGTCCGCCCAAAGGCTAGCCCATTCACCTTGTCGCCACTATCTTCTGAATAATACTCGATAATCAGCTTAAAAGGAGCCCGGTCATCGAAACCAATTATTTTGTAAAGTTTCTTATTGGTCATTCCTTTAAGCAGGTTGTCAATCGCTGTAAGCCAAGTCAACAAGTCAAGGCCCTGAAAATTGGTATTGATAAAATTAACGATAGACCCCGAACCGCCGATCGAATAATCTTGGTAACCCATCCGGATGCACTCTTTCCATTCACTATCGGTAAGTATGTGTATCTTGGTAGGCGTTGCCATAATATATCAGCATCTATTAAACCCGATGTCCGCAGGTAACTTCGGATGAATTCTTCCAAGTCACAAATAAAAAAAGCAAGCTAGACTAGACTTGCTTTTCAAGTGATCCCAATAGGATTCGAACCTATGACCTACAGATTAGAAATCTGTTGCTCTATCCAGCTGAGCTATGGGACCATTGCTTTCGCGGTGCAAAGATGCAAAAAACCGGGTTGAATTTAAATATAAAATTCAATGTAATTCGTAACCGGTACAGTATGCGTTTTTTTAGATATGGAGCAAGATAGTCAGGCAATGTCTAAAATAAAATAGAATGTAGAGCCCACGCCTACTTCGCTTTCTACCTCAATTTTACTGTTGTGATAACTCAGTATTTCCGAAACCAGGTACAAGCCTATTCCGAAGCCGGATATGGTTTTTAATTTATCATTTTTCACCCGGTAAAACCGTTCGAATAGCCTTTTTTGATCTTCAGCGTTTATACCTACTCCTTCATCACGGACGTATATCTTCGCTTTTTTGCCGGGAAGCAGGTTGCATCCCACTGTAATGTTGCCGCCTTTTGGCGAATATTTTATGGCATTGCTTAGCAGGTTGGTTAACACCTGGCCTATTTTCTCCCTGTCTGCTGTCAGCTTTACATCCGGACAATCCTTTAGTTGGATAGTGTGCAGCGAGGTTAATACTTGTGCATCGCTCACTATTTCTTGAACCAACGGATGCAATTCAAATATATCTTTATGCAAGGGTACCTTGCCGTCTTCAAGCTTTGCCATGGTAAGAAAGTCGTGGATCATTAGCGTCATCTTTTTTGCCTGAATATCGGCCCTGGTAAGCGCGTTTATTCTAAATAAATCACCATCCTGCTTTGCTTTTTGCAGCAATACCTGGATATATGATTTCATCGAAGTCAGGGGCGTTTTAAGTTCATGGCTAACCATGGCTATAAAATCATTCTTCCTCGTTTCTTCCTGTTTTTTTTCAGTGATGTCTCTCGCGATTTTTGACACGCCAATAACATTACCATGGACATCTTTTACGGGCGAAATGGTTAATGATACGTCCAGCAGTTTGCCATCTTTGGTAACCCGCTTGGTTTCAAAATGCTCAACCCGCTCGCCCTTCTTCAGGCGTGCAATAATTTGGGGCTCTTCCTCCACGCGGTCGGCGGGTATCAGTTTAAGTATCGTGTCACCGATCATTTCGTCGGCTGTATAGCCAAAAGTTCTTTGCGCCGACTCGTTCCAGCTGGTAACAATACTGTCGAATGTTTTACTGATGATCGCGTCGTCAGATGACTCTACTATCGCTGCCAGCTTCGCGCTTTTTTCCTGGGCCAGTTTAAGATCAGTAATATCCATCGCGATGATCACGCCGGCCTCAACCTCATCTTTATCATCTTTTAATGGTACAAAATGTACCATATAATCTTCGCCGGATGCTGATTTTCTTTCGACGGAATATTTTTCGCCTGCCAGTACCCGGTCGTATAAATGCTTTGCTGCCTCGTATTGTTCAGGAGACGAAATATCCAGGGGATGTTTTCCTTCGTAATCCTTTTTATTATATCCCATCTTTTCCATCAGGTCGCCCTCAATGGTTATATAACGGTGGTTTTTGTCGATCACGATAATCAAAGAATTTGGAATACTCAACGCGATGGATTTAAAAAGCTTTTCGTTCCGGGTAAGTTTTTCAAGGGTCAGCTTGGTGTCGGTTATGTCCAAAACTGTTCCCATAAACGATTCGGGCTGTTTATTATCGTTCAAATAAACTTTTCCATTGGCCTTTATCCATCGTACGCTTCCATCGTCAAAGCGGGTAATGCGATAGGTAATATCATAACGATTATTTCCTTTAGGGCTCATCGCTTTTTGTATCTCCTTTTGAACAAAATCCCGGTCATCGGGATAAATATGTTCAGCAAATGCTTCGAAAGTCACCCCGGCATTTACAGGAAGCCCATATATTTTTTTGCATTCCTCCGACCAGTTGAGTTCGCCGGTTAACGGGTAATATTCCCAGGTACCTAATTGAGTGGCATCAATGGCCATCCGCAGCCGGGTTTCCATTTGTTCTAGTTCCTTTTCTCTGTTTTCGTATTGAGAGATCCTTTCGTTTAATTCCCGGATGTTGTCCATTTTATTAATAGTACGAGCTTTAAAAATTACCTGGTTTTCCACATATCAGTTTGAACCGGGGGGAGTATTTTAAATAATCCCTAAGCTAAAAAAGATTATTTAAAATTCCTTCAAACAATTAATTACAAGTATAATCGGAGTAAATTGTTTGAAGTTAATTGTAATTTACTTGTGATGATTTTTTATTTAAGCGTTTGCAGCCGGGCAATAATTAACCTTTGGAATACTCCATTGTAAAATATTACTTTTATGGAAAATTTGCACTGAAGCAACTATTAGCAATTGTAAGTCGTTTAATAATACTTTAGTACTTAGTTAATGGTATACCAAAAAGAATTAATACAGGCAGTAGGGGAAACGATATTAAGTTATCATACGATAATTGATAAACACGGGAGATACAAATTTTTTGGCCATGCTATACGGAATTTGTCGGGATACAACCTGGATGACCTGCAAGGCGCGAATGTTAAGGATTACATCCATACGGAAGACGTGCCAACTGTTTTTAACCAATTAAGTAACCTTGCTTTTGGCAAAACCGATATATTGCTGCCATTTCGTTTCCGTGTTAGCGACGGCAGTTACAGATGGGTGGAATCCTCGGTTACCAACATGGTTAATAACAAGCATGTAAATGGCTATCTTGTTAGTTCGAAGGACATTACCGACCTGATAGAAGGAATAAACCGGAGTAAAATAATTAACAGTTCCTATTCGAATTTTTTTGCCAAACACCCTTTCGGCGTGATCCATGTTACTATGGACGGCACTGTTGATATGATCAATCCAAAGCTGACAGAGGATCTGGGTTATCATTTATTACATATCGCAAGCCGGCCGCTGACTGACTTTTTTTTACCAAAATACAGGCGAAAAATATTTCATGCCTTTCATAAGGCGCGGAAGCGGGGTGTTTCTGAAACATTCGATGTGCAGGTTTATACCCTGGCCAACACCTCCCTGTACGTGAACCTAACCATTATACCGGTAACCCATCAGAATGAAACGACTGAACTTTATTTAGTGGTAAAAGATATTTCGGACCGGGTAGATTTGCAGGAAAACCTGCGCAAATTATCAATCGTAGCCGATAAAACGACCAACGGCGTAGTGATTTTGGATAAAGAAGGAAATATTGAATGGGTGAACAATGGGTTTACACAGATGAGTGGATATGATTTGCATGAAGCCAGGGGGCGGGATATCAGTAAGCTGCTTAAATCCGGTATTTCGGAGGAGCTAAGGAAGGAAATGAGGAAGCAGCTAAATAACGGGCAATCTTTTACAAAAGAAGTTTTGTGCCAGAAAAAAGATGGCGCCCGTTATTGGATACTTGTTGAAGTTACCCCCGTATTAGATAAAAACAACAAGCTTGAAAGACGGATAAGTATTCATACCGATATCACGACAAGAAAAGCTGCCGAAACCGATTTGAAATCACTCGCCGATGACTTGCATAAACGGAACAGGGAACTTTACCAGTTTAGTTACGTGGTTTCGCATAATTTACGTAAGCCTGTTGCCAATATAATGGGTATAACTAATTTGTTGGAATCGGAGAAGGATGATCCGCAAACCGTTGAAGTTTGTACCCGCAACCTTAAAACTTCGATCGAAAGCCTGGATGAAGTTATAAAGGATCTGAGCCAGATATTGTCGGCAACCGATGGTTCTACTGAGCTTAGCGTTGAAAGCATTGATCTGAATGAAATGATCAGTAACATACAAACTTCATTAAAAGATATGATCGGCCATTCAGGGACTCATATCGAAACACATTTTGAATTACCCGTTGTCGTTTCATATAAGGCCTATATGTATAGTATATTATATAACCTGGTGAGCAACGCTATAAAATATAGATCGGGCCAACCGCCAATAATAAAAATACTGGTCAATATAAGTGACGACGCAGTCTATATTGTCGTATCTGACAATGGGCTGGGTATCGATCTTGATAAGCATGCCGGGGATATTTTTAAACCATACAGGCGATTTAATTTTAGTACGGACGGCAAAGGGCTCGGTTTGTTTTTGGTTAAAAGCCATGTGGATGCCATGAATGGTAAAATCGGTATTAACAGCAGCCCGGGCGTTGGAACCACTTTTGATATCATGCTGCCCGCAGTGAGCTATAAGCAGGATCGGTCTGCAAAAGATCTTTCCGGGTCGGAAAAACGCGGCGTACTTGTCGGTTAGGTAAGATTCTTTTTGTCATTCTGTAGCGGGAGCGAAGAATCTTCTGCGTGCTCTTCCCCGCAATGAACATGGTTTTTTTTAGTTGTGTCGTAGTTTTTGTCGCAGGTGTCGCACCGGTGCAGTGCGCCACCTGTGCAAGATACCCCTCCCGTTTACCCATTTACAGGCAACGTAAACCAAAAAGTGCTTCCCTTTCCTAATTCGCTTTCCACACCCATTTCGCCGCTGTGCCGCTTAACAATTTCAGAGCTGATATATAACCCAAGCCCCAGCCCGGAGCCCGGGTGTTCGGCATGATCCACTTTATAATACCGGTCGAACAGGTGCGGCAGCTTATCATTAGGGATGCCCGGCCCGTTGTCTTTAACAGAGATTTTAGCCATGTCATTTATTTGCTGGATAAAAAATACGATCTCGTTTGAATCTGGCGCATATTTAACCGCATTATTTACCAGGTTTACGATCACCTGCTCAATACGATGCTCATCAGCATGTACCTGCAATTCCTTGTCGCCCGAAATATAAAAAATATGCTTGCCCGCAACACTGATGGGGTTGCAGCTTGCATTCAGCATTTCGGATATGGTAAAGGTGGTTTTATTTAATTGCAGGTTTCTTTGCTGCAGGCGGCCAAGGTTAAGCAAATCATCAACCAATGTGCTTATTTTTTGCATGCTTTTACGGGATTGCATGATCAGCTTAGGCAACATCTCCGCCGAAAGATTATCTTTCATCTTGTCGAGCAACTGCAGCGATGCCTTAAGCGCTGTTATAGGCGTTTTTAACTCATGACTGGCAATACTGATAAAGTCATCCTTTTGCTGTTGCAGCTTTTTCAGCGCGTCAATGTCTGTCGCTGTGCCAATCCAGTGTTCTATTTCTCCCGACTCGCCGAATAATGGCTGTATCCGGACAAGATGCCATCTGTATATCCCGTCTTTTCCTTTTTCTCTTATTTCAAATTCACCCGGTTTGTCACTTTGCAGGATGGCGGAATATTTGTCTAAATTGTATTGCAAGTCATCCGGATGAATAACCTGCTGCCAGCTGGTCGTATCCAAATCAAGCCCGGTATAGTCATACCACCTGCGGTTATAAAAATCAACCTCGCCATTCAAAGTACTTGTCCAGGCTATTTGCGGGAGCGCGTCTAAAATGGATCTGGAACGCTTTTCATTTTCTGCGAGTATCTGTGTGCGTGATGCAACGCGTGTTTCAAGCTCGCCGTTAAGCTGCTCCAGGCTGGCTTGTGAGAGCCTGAGTTCTTCCACTGTAGCAGTTAATTTTTCATTGATCGCCATCAATTCGCCGTTGACCTCTCTTAATTCTTTGTGCAATTGATCTTCTTTTTGCTTAGCGCGCCCGACTGAACGGCGGGTTAATTCCTGATCTGTAACATTAAGCGTATTGCACATTAAATATTCGACCTTGTTACCGGCCGACAGAATCGGGTTAATTTCAATTTGCCACCAGGTTTGATTAACAGTTTTTCCGTCCTCCGCCGGCGACTCGAACATGAGTACAGGTAAATTAACAACGTTCTTTTCTGTTATGGCCTGCTGTAAGCCGCTCTTTAATAGTTCAAACTGTTTACTGCTTGCCTCATCCCATGGTTTATAAACATCAAATGCCGGTTTGCCAATTATTTCGCCGGGCGGTGTGCCTGAATTTTTTCGATATTGATCGTTAAGGGCGGCAATCGTGAATTCGGGCGGGTTGGCTTTAATAACTGAGATAGGAGTCGTGATTTGATTAAATAACGATTCAAATATTTGTTCAGTTAAGGCGTTCATAATTCCCGTGGTTACAATATTAAGCGATAAATATATCTATTGCATGGCAATGGCACAAAAATATTGCCATAGAATATAATTGATGTTCAAAGCATACGCTGTCCGGCAGAACTTATCTTCAGCAAATCGCTGCTATATTAATCAAAACATTAAGTAAATATGCGATAAAAAATAAAGTCAAAAAATATACTTTTAACCAAAACAAAACTTTTAACTGCTTGTTAGTAAGCTTGGAGAAATATTAAGCTGATAATTACTTTTTAAGCTTATGAGTAAGACGAGGGTTGAATGCCCGGTTTGCGGGTCGGTTTATGAGTTTACTTCTCAAAGCATACAGGACATTGACACCGGCCATATTTCCTGCTTCGTATGCAATACCATCATATTTGAGTATAATGGATGCGACATATGGTACCCCTTCCTGTTAAATAAAAAAGAAAACCATCTGAACTCTAATCTGGAAACTACCGGTTTAACAACAGACCCGTTAAGCGATCCCACAGTTTAAAAGTTAATTGGCAATTGTTTATATCAATTGCTCTTAAATAATTAAATTTCCTGGCTTACCGGCGATGCATGGTTCAGCTAAATAAGCTATACTGTAACAAATAATTTGGCAACCAATTATTTGCTAAATAATATCTATAATTGCATAACATTATAACCTGTTTCGTATAAATCAAGCAAATTTATTCTTAATTATACAGTTATGATACACGGAGATTATGATGGCTGGTACATCTATTTTCAACGTTACAATACCGGAAAGCTGTAAAAAGTTAACGGAATTGAACTTAAAAACGGGTTTTCACTTTTTTAAAATTTAAAGTGTTTTATTTACAATAAGTTAATCATACTTTTATCCGATTTTTTTTAAAAACTTATTTATGATCATAATTGCTGACGGTGGCTCAACTAAAACAAACTGGTGTCTGGTTACCGGAGAAGGTAAAAAAGTGTACTTTAATACTGAAGGATATAACCCTTATTTTTCAAGCACGGCTTACATTATCCAATCCCTTAAGGATACCCTGCCGACCGATCTTGAACTGGACGAGATAACAGAGGTAAATTATTACGGCGCGGGCTGTTCGACACCGGAAATGCGGAAGATCGTTGAAGACGCGATGAAAGTGGTTTTCACCAAAGCGCAAGTTAATATCGGTCATGACCTGCTTGCCGCCGCCAGGGCCCTGCTGGGTAAAGGCGAGGGCTTTGCGGCCATATTGGGCACCGGCACCAACACCTGCCTTTACGATGGTAAAGAAGTTACCCAGAACATAGATTCGGGCGCTTATATATTAGGTGACGAAGGCAGCGGATGCTATATAGGCAAAAAATTGCTGACTGATTATTTAAGGGGGTATATGCCCGAGGCCGTACGTAAAAACTTTTGGGAGACCTATAAACTTACGCCCGACGATGTAAACGAACAGGTTTACACCCAACCGCGCGCAAACCGTTTCTGCGCAAGTTTCAGCAAATTTGTATATGATAGTCCTGTAAATATTGAATATTCTAGAAATATCGTGCGGACTTCCTTCGAGGATTTTTTCCGTAACCTGGTAACGCATTATCCCGATTATCAAAAATATACCTTCAACTGCATAGGCTCTGTTGGCTATAATTTCAGGAACGTGCTGGAAGAAGTGGTAATCGAGAATGGGATGGTCGTGGGCAACATTATCCGCTCGCCGATAGATAATTTAGTTAAATTCCATTTGGAGTTGGCGCATTCACAAGCTTAAGAGGAGAGTCAAGAGCCAAGAATCAAGGGCCAAGATATAAGAAAAGCCGGGAATGTTTAATTATTTCCGACTTTCTTTATGTGGTTCAAAGAATTTTAATCTTGATTCTTGACTCTAATCCCTACTTATCCAAATTCAAATCGTTATGAAATATCTTCGCGTATTTACGGCGGTCGAACTTATAGAGTTTGGCGGCCCGGTAGGATACGCCTTTTTGTTTTTCGTCGAGCTCTTTTAAAAACCCGTAGCTCAGCATCTTTTTCCGGAAGTTTCGTTTGTCCAGTTTCATACTTAAAACTGCTTCATAAAGCGATTGCAGTTGTGTAAGCGTGAATTTTTCGGGAAGCAGCTCAAATGCGATGGGCTGATAATTTAAGCGGCGGCGAATTTTGTTGAAGCCGGTTTGAAATATCTCGCTATGGTCAAATGCCAGTTTGGGCAATTCGTTAACCGGGTGCCAAAAGGCTTTGCGCGCATACTGGGTAATGGGCCTTACTTCTTTTTGGCCGTTGATGCGTATCAATGCATAGTAGGCTACAGTTATTACCCGTCCCTGAGGGTGGCGGTTTACTTCGCCGAAGGTATGAAACTGCTGCATATGCATATCGCGTAAGCCGGTTAGCTCATACAAAATACGCTCTGCTGCGTCGTCGATGCTTTCGTCCTGTTCAACAATATAACCCGGAAGGGCAAGCCAGTCTTTAAATGGTTCCTCGTTCCGTTCAATCAGTAATATTTTAAGCTCTCCGGCTTCAAAACCAAATATTACGCAGTCAATTGAAAATACTGATTCAAATGTAGGCAGCTTTACTTCCAAACTTTGGTATTATTTAGTTGATAATTGGTTACTGGGAATGAGTATCAAGCAGTTGGTATCAAGTATCAGGATTCTTATATCCGCGCCATAGCGATTATGGCCGAACTAAAGTTGACAGCGCGTTCGCTGCAAACTACTTGATACTTGCTACTAACTACTGATTCCTAACCGCTAATATAAAAAAAATTAAATTAAATTTAATGGTGTAATTTTCACACACTATCTTCGTGCAGTCAAATCAGCGGTGTAAATGCGTAAAATTTCAAAACTTGGCGTCCTTACCTCGGGCGGTGATGCTCCGGGCATGAACCCGTGTATCCGGTCGGTAGTCAGGACAGCTATATATAATGGGTTACAGGTAGTTGGCATAAGACGCGGTTATCAGGGGCTTATTGAAGATGACATGTATGACATGAACACCCGCTCGGTAAGCAACATCCTGGACCTTGGCGGGACTATTTTAAAAACGGCGCGTTGTTTGCCTTTTCGTACCGATGAAGGCATGGAAACAGCCTACCAGAATTTAAAAAAGCACGAAATTGATGCCATTGTAGTAATTGGAGGAGACGGCACCTTTACCGGCGCGCTGCGTTTTTCTCAAAAATACCCGGATATTGCCGTTTTAGGGGTACCCGGCACTATCGATAATGACCTGTACGGTTCGACGTATACTTTGGGGTTTGATACAGCTACCAATACCGTTATTGAAGCGATTGATAAGATACGCGATACGGCCGATGCGCACGACCGTTTGTTTTTCATCGAGGTAATGGGCCGCGACTCGGGCGCCATTGCCTTGAGGGCCGGCATATCGTGCGGGGCCGAAGCGATTTTATTGCCCGAAAAGGAAACGGCTATCGAGAACCTTATCGAGAACCTGAAAGGCGGTCAGTATAATAAAAAATCATCGAGTATTGTGATCGTCGCCGAGGGCGATAAACATGGCGGCGCTTACGATATCGCCAAAATAGTACAGAAGGAAGTGAAATTTTACGATGTAAAAGTTACCATACTGGGGCACCTGCAACGCGGCGGAAGCCCGTCGGCGTTTGACAGGATATTGGGCAGCCGTTTGGGTTACGCCGCGGTTAATGCTTTGATAGCCGGCAAATCACAAATGATGGTTGGCCTTGAGGCTAATCATATTAAAATTACCAGCCTGGAAGAAGCGCTTAATCAACATGACTTTAAACTGGAAGAAGATTTGTTGCAGATGGCCGAAATACTATCTATTTAAATGATTGCAGTTGTTTACAGCGGATCAAATAATGCCGACTGGCGGCTTGCCGACAAGGACAGAATTGTTGCCACTTTTAAAACCAGCGCGATAAACCCTTATTTTAATGACGAAAAGTATATCCTGCAGCTGCTCAATAAAAATATCAACCTTATTCATCATGCCGAGGAGATAAAACGAATTTATTTTTTTGGCGCCGGTTCATCATCTCCCGAGCTTAAAGCCGTCGTATACAAAGCCCTTTCGGCGTTTTTTAAATTTGCGAAAATAACTGTCGACCATGATATTACGGCTGCAGCTATTGCCTGTTGCAAAAACTCGCCGGGTATTGTTAGCATATGCGGCAGCGGCTCAAACGCGGCCTGGTACGATGGCAAAAAGGTAACGCCCAATAACTACGGCCTGGGTTATATTTTAGCCGACGAAGGGTCGGGTAACTGGCTTGGCAGGCAGCTACTGAAAGCGTTTATGAACGAAACACTCCCGGCAAACATCCATAAAAAGTTTGTCCAGCGTTATGATTTTGACCGTAAGACTTTATTAGAAAAAGTGTACCGGCAAAAGCAGCCGGCTATTTTTTTAAGCTCGTTTACCGAATTTTTTATCGATAACAAAGATGATAATTACCTGCAGGGCATCATCCGAAACGGCTTCGGCAAGCTGATAAATATGTATTTATTACCCTTGCATGAACAACATCCCGAAGCTTTGTTGTATTTTGCGGGCTCGGTTGCGGCGGGGTTTCAAAACCATTTGCATGAGGCTGCAGCCGATGCAAATCTTAAAATCACGAATGTTATAAAAGAACCTATCAATAATTTATTAACATATTATTCAAGTAAAAATTAGAAATCATGAAAATAGGAATTAACGGTTTCGGCCGTATTGGCCGCCTGGCATTCAGGGCAGCAATTGAAAGACCGGATATTGAAGTTGTTGGTATAAACGACCTTGTTGAGCCTGATTATATGGCATACATGTTAAAGTACGACTCGACCCACGGTCCTTTCAAAGGCACAATTGCCGTTGAAGGCGGTCATTTAGTGGTTAACGGAAAAACCATCCGCGTAACTGCCGAAAAAGACCCGGCTAACTTAAAATGGGGCGAAATAGGCGCTGAGATCATTATCGAATCAACAGGCTTATTCCTGACCATGGAAACTGCTCAAAAACATATTGACGCGGGCGCCAAAAAAGTAGTTATGAGCGCTCCGGCTAAGGATGATACCCCGACTTTCGTAATGGGCGTAAATAACAAAAAATTGACTGCTCAGCATACTATCGTCTCAAACGCTTCATGCACCACAAACTGCCTTGCACCAATTGCAAAAGTGTTAAACGATAATTTCGGTATCGAAGAGGGTTTAATGAGCACGGTACATGCCGTTACGGCAACCCAAAAAACAGTTGACAGCCCGTCGGCTAAAGATTGGAGGGGGGGCCGCGGCGCTTACCAGAATATTATCCCGTCATCAACAGGCGCGGCAAAAGCGGTTACCCTGGTTATACCTGAGCTTAAAGGCAAATTAACAGGTATGTCGTTCCGGGTGCCGGTGGCTGATGTTTCGGTTGTTGACTTAACGGTTCGTTTGAAAAAAGGCGCGTCTTACGAGGTTATTAAAAAAGCCATGAAGGATGCATCCGAAGGCGAGTTAAAAGGTATTTTAGGATATACTGAAGATGACGTGGTATCTGAAGACTTTAAAGGTGATTCGCGTACATCTATATTCGATGCTAAAGCAGGTATCGCGTTAAACGATAACTTTGTAAAGGTGGTATCATGGTACGATAATGAGTGGGGCTATTCCAACAAATTGATCGACCTGGTACAGGAGTTGGGAAAGGTGAAATAATCTAATTCCATTAAAAAATTAAAGCCTTTCAGCAATGGAGGGCTTTTTTATTGGCTAATACCTCAACGCTATAAATCACATCAGCTCCTTATCTTTTTTCTCGTGATAGGTTGTGTAAGCGAGGTAATAAAAAAATAACGAAGCAATAACATCCAATGCTATCCGCCCGGTACTCAAATCAGGATAAGTGGTTATGAACTTGTACACGGCCAGTGCTAAGGCCAGGGTGCCGGCGATCAAATAAAGCGTAAGATATTTGCGGTTCATAATTGCAGATTTTAAAGGAATGATCAGATCTATACCTGCAAGTTTACGCTCTTTAGTTTGTTATTTCAAAAACCAGCAGATTATTCCTCAGTATAAGCGCGGTCAAATGCACGTATCTTTTTTTCTTCATTTTCAGCCGGGTAAGGTTTACGGGTTAAAAAGAATAAGATCATAACCGGCGCGGTAACGAACAATATGCCAGATGGATTGGACGTGGTGATAATGTAATTGGTTGCGAATACTAATCCAACAAGGCCTATAAACAGGTATACCAATCGAATTTTCGTGTTCATAAGGTTTAAATAATAGTTTAAATTTAATTTAAAATTATTTATACGGATTGAATACAAAAAGGTTATGCCCAGCTTATTGTGCCTTAATATGCATTATTACTTTAACTCATACTTAGGAGGAATGTCCATCATTTTTCTGAATACTGCCGCACCAAGTGGTGGTATGCTTATACTAATAGAGTTATCCCTGCCGTGCCAGCCTACGTTTTCGGAATTTACAGCACCGGTATTTTCAACGCCGCTCCCCCAGAAGTTTTTGGCATCAGAATTAAATATTTCGGCCCATTTCCCTCTTGAGGGAGCGCCAACACGGTATCCATGGTGGGTAATAGGTGTAAGGTTTAAAACAATCAACAGGTCGTTTGCAGGTTCGTATCCTTTGCGAACATATACCAATATGGAATCATTGGCATTGCCGCCGTCAACCCATTCAAAACCGCTGCCTTCGAAAGCTTTCTCGTATAAGGCCGGCTGCTCACGGTATAAATGGTTTAATGCTTTTATTGTTTCCTTTATACCCTGGTGGTTGGGGTATTCAAGCAAATGCCAATCTAACGAATGCTGAAAATTCCATTCATCGCCCTGGGCGAACTCATCGCCCATAAAAAGCAGCTTTGTGCCCGGGTGTGTAAACATATAACTGTATAATAACCGCAAATTGGCGAATTGCTGCCACTCATCTCCGGGCATTTTGCGCAGCATCGAGCCTTTTCCATATACCACCTCGTCATGCGAAAAAGGCAGCATAAAGTTTTCGGTAAAGGCATATATCAGGCTAAAAGTTATTTCGTTATGGTGATATTTTCGGTATAACGGATCGGTTGAGAAATACTTTATGGTATCGTGCATCCACCCCATCATCCATTTCATCCCAAAACCCAGCCCGCCGGTATATACCGGACGGCTAACGCCGGTAAATGCCGTTGATTCTTCCGCAATGGTTTGTGTATCGGGAAAGTAGCTATAAACCGCCTCGTTAAATTCTTTTAAGAATGATATGGCTTCGAGATTTTCGTTGCCGCCATAAATATTTGTTTCCCATTCACCATGATTGCGGGAATAATCCAGGTAAAGCATAGATGCTACCGCGTCAACACGTAAGCCATCGGCATGATAACGGTCGAGCCAAAACAAGGCGTTACTGATCAAAAACGCGCGGACCTCGTTACGTCCATAGTTAAAAATATATGATTTCCAGTCGGGATGAAACCCTTTGCGCACATCGGCATGTTCATATAAATGTGTGCCGTCAAATTTGTACAACGCGTGGCTATCGCCGGGGAAGTGGGAGGGAACCCAGTCCAGGATAACACCGATACCGGCCTGGTGAAGCTTTTCGACCAGGTACATTAACTGTTGCGGTGTGCCGTATCGCGACGCGGCAGCAAAGAAACCGGTTATCTGGTATCCCCAGCTCGGATAAAAAGGGTGCTCCATAATGGGCATGAGCTCCACATGTGTAAACCCCATTTCCTGAATGTATGGTACCAGTTTATCGGCCAGTTGGTCGTAGGTTAAAAACTGATCCGGGCTTTCGAGGCCCCGCGCCCATGAGCCCACGTGCATTTCATAAACTGAATAAGGCTTATCTAAAGCATTATGTTGATGACGCTTTGACATCCAATCTCCGTCCTTCCATTCGTAGAAGGTGTCAGCAACTATAGAAGCCGTCTGTGGCGCTACCTCCCAGCGGAGGGCAAACGGATCACTTTTTTCAAGGTCTTCGCCGGTTGACGATTTGATGTAATATTTATAGGTTTCGCCATTGCCCACGTTTGGTATAAAGCCTTCCCAAATACCTGAACCATCCCAACGCACATACAGCGGGTGCGAGCCGCGGTTCCAGCCATTGAAGTTGGCGATAACCGAAATATATTGCGCGTTTGGCGCCCAAACGGCAAAGTAAGTCCCTACAATGCCGTTATATTCAACGACATGTGAACCAAATTTTTCATAAAGCTTATAATGCTTGCCCGATTGAAACAGCCCAATATCAAATTCGGTAAACCGGCTGTAAGGCTCAACAGGCTTTAAACCGGCTGTAACCGGTTCCGTCTTTTTAGGTTTAACAGCTTTGGCTTTCGGCAAAGCGGTTTCTTTTTTTGCCGGTTTGGGTGTTACAGCTTTTTTTGCCGCGGATGGTTTGGCCTTAGGCAATCCGGTATTAGTTAGTTCGTTTTTTTTTGCCATAATAGCGATAGCCGTGAGGCTGTTGGGTTAATTGGTTTTGCCGCAACAAAATTGGTTCGTAATCAAATGTACCAATTAGTCGGGAAAGTCCGAAAAGCCGGGAAAGTCCGAAAAGAATAGAAAGTCGAAAAAAAAAATAACCAATCTCTCCTATGTAACTCAGGTTGTTTTAACCGACACATCAGTTGCAGTTTCTTTCGGACTTTACTGACTTTTCCGACTTTCCAGACTAACTCTCATCTCACAAACCTACTTCATTATTTCAAGGTGCTTAAAGTTTTTGCTGAACTTAAATTCCAGGCAATTATTTTCATCTATGCTGAAATAGGGTACATCCCTGCCGTCGGCAATAATTTTAGATGGCACAAATGGTAAACCTACGATGTTAAAATGATAACTTTCATAGCGCGGTGTGTACAGGCCTTCCATGGTTTGCTCTACGGTCAGTACAGATGATTTGCCATTTACCACAAATTTTTTCTCGAGGTAAATATCCTGTTCATAAGCGAAGGTTTCGCCATAATCCTCAAAATAGAATGAGTTAACCTCGTAATCGCTGTAATAAATATTCAGTATAACTTCTTCTATTTCCTTTTCACCAACATATTGCATTACAGGGTATTCGGGAATAACCGATCCGGCTCTAATAAACATGGGGATCGTTTCCAGGGGGGCCGGCACAACTATTTCCTGGCCGCCGTCAACCATTCCCAATGTCCAGTAATTATACCAGCGGCCTTTAGGCAGATAAACGATCCTGCTGGTTTGGCCGGGTTCCAAAATAGGGCATATCAGTATTTTATCGCCATAGGTAAACTCGTCCTGGCGGAAATGGTTACCAATTTCATCCTGTTCCTGCATCACCATGGGCCTTAATATAGGGAAGCCATAACGGTGATGTTCCCAGAAGGCTGAGTATAAATAGGGTAATAAACGATAACGTAATTCAATAAACTTGCGGTTGATCGATGTAAACGGTTCGCCGAAGCTCCATGGCTCGCGTTCTTTGGTATCTCCCGCGGAATGCGCGCGCATAAAAGGCGAAAACGTGCCCATTTGTATCCAGCGGGTGAATAATTCGCCATCAGGCTCTCCGCTGAAACCGCCTATATCCGTTCCGCAAAAGGATATCCCGGATACTGATAAACGCTGGCACTGTATATTGCCCATTTTCAAATGCTCCCATGATGCCACGTTATCTCCCGTCCAAACGGACGAGAAGCGCTGTACGCCGGAGTAACCTGCCCTGGTGATGGTGAACGGCCGCTTGTTCTTCATTATTTTACGCAGCCCTTCGTAAGTGGCGCGTACCATTTGCATGCCATAAATATTGTGCGCCTTGCGATGCGAACCGCGGAAGCCATCATACTGATGCCTTACATCATCAGGGAAAGTGCCCGCGCCAAATACGGCAGGCTCATTCATATCATTCCAAACCCCGGCAACGCCCATCTGCACCAGCTCATCAAATAAACCACCCCACCAGGTGCGTACATCGGGATTGGTAAAGTCGGGAAACTGGCAGCGGCCCGGCCAAACATGGCCCTCCATAAAGTAATCATCGCAACGGCGGCAGAAATACCTGTTCTCTTTACCCTCTTTAAACACAGCATAGTTATCGTCAACCCTTATCCCGGGGTCGATGATCACCACCGTTTTAAAACCATCTGCCGCCAGCTCTTTGATCATCTTTTTAGGATCGGGGAAGTACTTGCGGTTCCAGGTAAAGCAGCGATACCCATCCATATAGTCAATATCCAGATAGATGCCGTCGCATGGAATTTTATTCTCCCGGAAGCCTTTGGTGATCTTTTTTACCTTGGCTTCGGGGTAGTAGCTCCAGCGGCATTGGTGATAACCCAGCGCCCAAAGGGGCGGCATGGGGTGGGTGCCGGTTAAAATATGATAGCTTTTTACCACGTCCATCATGTGCGGGCCGTGGATGTAATAATATTGCAGTTCGCCGCCGTCAGCCCAAAAACTGGTTTTCTGCGGATCCTCGGCGGCAAAATCAAAATTTGCCTTAAAGGTATTGTCAAAAAAAATGCCATGCGCGATACCATCATTTACGCTGATATAGAACGGGATACTGCGGTAAAGCGGGTCCTGGTTCCATGCAAATGAATAAGCATCGGTATTCCAGTTCTTCAGCCTTTTCCCGCGAAGGTTAAATTCCGTGGGTTTATCGCCGAGGCCAAAAAAGCTCTCTTCAGGCTGGCATGTTTTTGTACAATAAACATAATAACCGCCAAATTTTACATTTTCTTCCCAATGCATTGGCACGGCGTCGGTACTGGTAACATGGCCCTGCGCGTCGGAGAAGGATATAAAGAAATCTTTTTTGCGGATATGGCAGTTTACCACACTTGTAGATACCCTGAATTCGGTTTCATCCTCGTGCAAAGCAAAAACCGCGGCTTTTTGCTCCAGTTTTGGTACGGCGTACGAAAATTCCTCTAAAAAAACACTGTGCGGAGCCAATCGTACGCGTATCACTTCGTCGGTAATAACTACTACCTCAACTTTTGCGTCGCCGTCTGTAAAAAAGAATTTATTACCTGTTTGATCGGCATGGTTAGGCACACCGAGATATTTTTTTATGATCGGTTTTATTCCTTCAGCCGGATTATTGAGGTGATGAAATTCTTCCTCTTCTTCAATTAATTTGTTGGCTAAAAGCTCCTGGTTCAGTATATTCTCTTCCATTAAAAATTATTCGGTGCTGCAAATATGTGCATTGTGCGCCTTTTACGCAATATACAATATTCCGATATATATATGTAAACGCATAAGCCCACCGGTATAATATGGTTTAGCTTAGTGAATTGACATTTTTTCGGGGAAATAGTTTTAAGTTTTAAAAAATAGGCGACTTAAAACATTAAACGACGCTAAGGAGCTGTTTAAAACAATTTTTATGGTTGTAAAGACGCAATATTTTACGTCTCTGTCTGTACAGAGCAAGTTTGCGATTTGGATTTGCATGTGGGAGACGCAAAATATTGCGTCTCTGCACCGGATTCGTCCGCAAAATAACCTGCTGTTAAACAAATTAACATCTTCGAACAGCTTCTAAGGGTTGTCGATTATCTGGATTTTTTTGCCATCCTGCACAAATAACACGGATACGGCGGCTATAAACATAAAAACGCCGGCTACCACCAGCCCGTAAATGGCCTGGCTATGAAAAAGGTACTTCACGATCAAACTGCCGGTAAGGCTGTTAACAATTTGCGGGAACGTGATAAAAAAGTTGAACAGGCCCATATAAACACCGATCTTTTTGGCCGGTATCGAGCTGGACAAGATCGCATAAGGCATAGCTAAAATACTTCCCCATGCCAGGCCTACGCCAACCATTGACAATAGCAGCAGGTAATGGTTATGAATAAAGAATACGGATATTAAGCCAATGCCGCCCATGGTTAACGAAAAAGCGTGCGTTCGTTTGCGGTTAATCTTTTTAACGATCCACGGGAGCGTTAAAGCATAGGCTGCCGAAACAATGTTGTAAACGCCAAACATGATACCAACCCAATCGCGGGCAGCTGAAAATTGGTGAGACGACGTATCATTTGCCGGAACGTGGTAAACATGGTCGGCTATTGCCGATGTGGTGAAAACCCACATGGAAAAAAGCGCGAACCACGAAAAAAACTGTACAATACCCAATTGCCTCATCGTTTTGGGCATATTTACCAGGTCGTGAAAAAACTCGGACATGCCGCTTCTTTCTGGCGTTTCTTTTTCCGGCTCATGAAATTTGGCGTATTCCTCGGGCGGATACTCTTTTGTTTTTATTACTGTCCATAAAATGCAGCCTATCAATACGGCGCCGCCGGCATAAAATGAATATAAAAGATTATTCGGTACGAGCCCCTTTGGCGCCGTATTGGATACATGAAACCAGTCGGACAAAACCGACGGCAAAAACGAACCCATGATGGCCCCCACACCGATCAGGCACGTTTGCAGGGAAAACCCGGTGTTGTGCTGGCTATCCGGTAGATTATCAGCAACCAATGCCCTGAACGGCTCCATCGCCACGTTGAACGACGCGTCCATCAGCATCAGCATACCGGCACCTACAATTATTGGCGGTATAAGGAATGCGAGGCCGGATGAATTGGGTAAAAAGCACAGCGCTAACCCCGATAAAATGGCACCCGTTAAAAAATAGGGTCTCCTGCGGCCAAGTCTGTTCCAGGTACGGTCGCTATAGTAACCGATAATCGGCTGGATGATCATCCCGGTGAGCGGCGCCGCCAGCCAAAACCATGATAAGTTGTCGACTTTAGCGCCAAAGGTTAACAGTATGCTGCTTGCATAACCGGTTTGTAACGCAAAACCAAACTGGATACCCAAAAAGCCGAAGCTCATGTTCCAGATTTGCCAAAAACTCATTTCAGGTTTTTGTAGGATGTTTTTAGTCATTGGTCATTAGTCATTTGGCGTGTACTAAAATTGTAACAGTACACCGCTTGAAGCATGAAGCGAGATATTTACGCCACTGCTTATATCATCTGTATTGTATGTATTGCCGGTTAACAGGTCAGTCAATTGCTGTTTTCCGCTTAAGTTTAATTGTTTCAACAAATCATCCGGCAGTTTAACCTGTATGGCTTGCTGGCTTCGGTTGAAATTGGTTACGACTAATATACGTTGTTTACCGGTATAACGAAGATAGAGGTACAAACGCTGGTTAAAGCCGGGCTGACGTTCGTTGGCCATCATCAGCTCATAAAATTTACCCGACCGCAGCGCTTCATTATTGTAAACAGCATTTAATAATATACTATAGAAATCACGCAGGCGTTTTTGATCGTCAGACAATTGAGTGCCGTCGAATTTTCCGTTATTGAGCCATTTCTGATGTTCGGGTACACCCCAGTAATCAAAAATGGATGTACGGCCATCGTCGCCGCTGAACCCTTCGGCACCCTGGGCGGGCTCGCCAACTTCCTGTCCAAAGTATACCATTACCGGCCCGGTGCTTAACGTGGCGGTTACGATCATTCCCGGTACAGCCAGCCATGGATTGCCGGCAAAATAAGGGGAGGCTATGCGCTGCTCGTCGTGGTTTTCCATAAAGCGAAGCATATGCTGGTCTATTCCACTGCAGTCATGGTTCCATACCCGGTTAATGTCCCAGGTTGTGGCATTGGGTTCATCGCGGGTAAGGCGTTTGATGCCGTCATAAAGGCCCACCTTATCGTACAGGTAGTCGAATTTTCCGTTGAGGATATAATTATTATATAACGCTGTATTATAGGCTTCGCCTATAAAAATTAATTGCGGGTTTTCGGCTTTTAACCTGGGAATTACCCAGCCCCAAAACTCCATCGGCACCATCTCAACCATATCGCACCTAAAAGCGTCAATGCCTTTTTCACTCCAGAAATGTAAAATGTCATACATTTTGTTCCATAGCGGGGGAACCGGGTCAAAATAGGTTTTTCGTGCATGCAGGTAATCGACCCCATAGTTTAGTTTTATGGTTTCAAACCAGTCGTTTATCGCGGGTGTGGCGCTGAATACATCATTCCCGGTTGCCTTTGCGGGATTTTCATCAAAGCCATGGTTTTTAAGCGGACTTTTAAAGTTGTCGCCACCGGCATTATATCCTGCCGGAACGACGAAGGACTGACCCGGTATATAGTAAAAATCGTTTTGCGGATCGAACGCTTTCGTTTTATCATCATCCTGCCCAAAATCACGTACGCCGGCGGGTTTAGCATCCGAGGCATAGGTACGTGCTACGTGGTTGGGCACCAGGTCCATAATTACCTTAAGCCCGCTGGCGTGAGTGCGGTTTATCAATGCCTGGTATTCGGCCATGCGATTTTTAACATTTACTGCAAGATCGGGGTCAACATCATAATAATCTTTGATCGCATATGGCGAACCGGCCCGGCCCTTTACCACATCCGGGTCATCCGAGTTGATGCCGTACGGTGTGTAATCCGTCATAGTGGCATGCTCAAGCACGCCGGTAAACCATACATGGGTAAAGCCCATTTTTTTTATTTCCTGCAGCGCTTTATCACTAATATCGTTGAACTTGCCAACCCCATTCTCTTCGACGGAGCCGTAGGTTTTATTGAGCGTTTTGGTGTTACCGAACAACCGGGGCAATAACTGGTATATAATTAGCTTGTTGTCCGATTGTGGTTGTTCCATTCGTTTGCTTACGGTTTTTTTTATTGATTGTGAAAATGAAGTAAATGCGATTATCGATAATAAGAACGCACCGGCAATAAATTTAAATCTTCTCATAACAGTTTTGATCCAACTTGTCATTGCGAGCGTAGCGCGGCAATCGCGAACTATGCATGACGGTCATGCACGACGACGAGATTGCCGCGCTACGCTCGCAATGACAGAGCGATTTATATGTCATTTCTCTTTCAAACTTACTAGTCGCAATGACGGTTTTATTATTTTTAGTTTGTTAAACTTCAACCAATAGTTCATCGTTGGGTTTTACCAGTTGTTCTTTGCCATATATCAACACGGTTGTTTCATTTCCCGATTGATTTTTTATCTGCACGCCATCCCGGCCTACCTTAATATTCAGCAGGGCGCCCCGGAAGCCAATATGAAACGAGAAGGACTGCCATTTGCCTGGCAGGAAGGGCTGGAACGAAAGCTTGCCTTCGCGCACACGCATGCCGCCAAAACCTTCAACCACCGCCATCCAGGTACCGGCCATCGAGGTAATATGGCAGCCGTCCTCGGTGTCATTATTGTAATCGTCGAGGTCAAGCCGCGCGGT
>JAQBOH010000009.1 GCA_028288125.1 Mucilaginibacter sp. | reverse complement strand
CTTGGCTATCGCGTCAAGTGCTCCACGGGCTTTGTCGGTTAAAGGTTTGATAAGCTCGTTACTTTTCTCATCAAATTTTTGCTGGGCAGATGTGTTGTAATCTTGTATACGCTTTTGCAAGTCCTGTAATTCGGTTTGTTTCGCGGTGCGCACGGCATCAGTCATGGTAGCGCTTTGTGATTGAAAAGCCTGGCCCTTTGTTTGATATTCGTTCTGCATCAGCGCCATTTGGTCAGTAAATTGCTTTGAATAAATATCCAATTGCGATTTAACTGTTTTAGCTTCGGGCATTTGGCTAAGCAGCGCCTGGAAATTAATGTAGCCAATTTTAGTTTGTGCCTTGGCAAAGTTGCCTACAAATAACATGCTTACTGCAACTAAAGCAACTTTAAATACTTTTTTCATTTCTGTTGTTCTGTGTTTAAAAATAGTGGGATTTATATAATTTAAAAAATTTATTTTGCAAATGTACCTGGTTTTAACCCAAGCCGGGTTATCACGTCGGCACTTTTATCATAGCGGGGGTTAGCATATAGCATAATCACTTCGCTGTTCTTGTCAAAAATCATATCCAGGCTTTCATTTTCTGCAACAGCTTGTATCGCCTTTGCCAGTTTATCCTGTATCGGTTTGATTGCCGAAGTGCTGCGCTGCGCCAGTTCTCCCTCGGGGCCAAACTTTTGCCGCTGAAAATCTTTGGCCGTTTTCTCCTTGTCGGCAATTTCAGCCTCGCGGCGCTTTTTCATATCCGCGGTCATCAAAACCTGGTCGGCCTGGAACGCTTTATATAACCGGTCAATTTCCTGGTACCGCTGATCTACTTCTTTTTGCCATTGAGCGGATAAAACAGTCAGCTGCTTTTGGGCTGAAAGATATTCGGGCATGTGTTTTAATATATAGTCCGAGTCAACGTAGGCAAATCGCTGGGCAAATACTGCCGTAAGCGATATAAACGTAAGTCCAAGTATTAAAATTATCCTCTTCATCACAAATTTTGTTTACCAATTAATTAAACCCGCCGCTTAAGCTTTGCGAGATTGAAAAATGGAACTGGCCTTTGTTAGCGTTTGGTATTCCCGGAATTTTATCAAATCCATATCCATAGTCAAGCCCGAGCAGGCCAAAAATAGGTAAAAATATCCTGGCGCCCACACCTACCGAACGTTTAACGTTAAACGGATCAAATTTATCAAAACTATTCCAAACATTACCGCCCTCGGCAAATGTTAACAAAAATATGGTTGCCGACTGGCTTTGGATAACAGGGTGACGAAGCTCGAACGTATATTTATTGTAAATAGTGCTGCCGGGATTGGTATCAACCGTATAATTTGTCCCGGCGGGGATAATAGAAAAATTCTGGTATCCTCTTAGCCCGATGATATCACTTCCCTGTAAAAACTGGTAACTTTGCATGCCGTCGCCGCCCAACTTGAACCGCTCGAAAGGTGAAGGGCCAACTTCAGAATTATACTGGCCTAAAAATCCAAAACGCACCTGCGACATCAGCACCAGCTTACCGGTTATCCGTTGAAACCATTGCGCGTCATATTTAAACTTATAGTATTCAACAAAATGATATCGTTCTTCAGGTGTGGCGATTTTATAGTTTATATTATTGAACATTGAATACGGCGGAGTACCTTGTACGGTAAACTTAATATTCGATCCCGATGTAGGGTAAATTGGCATATCAATAGAGTTACGGCTTAATTCCTGCGTTAACTTGATATTGTATGATGTGCCATTTTGAAATAAATAACCTGTGTAATTATCCAGATTGTAATGGTCAACGTTCAATGAATAATTTAGCTGGAAAAAGTTATCCGGCCAGTTTAACCTTTTACCCAAAGTAACCCCTACGCCGTTAATACGCAACTTATTATACAACGAACTTGAAGTTGGATAATACTGGCCCGTCGAGCTTAACTGTGTATAAGCGGACAATGCGAAATAGATAGGTTTTTTACCTCCCAGCCAGGGGTCCGAAAACGTAAATGAAAAATTCTGATAGGTTCGCCCGCTCGATTGCCCTCTCAAGCTTAACTTTTGACCGTCGCCTTTTGGCAAAGGTTTATAAGCTTTAAGATTGAAAATGTTTCTTAATGCAAAATTGTTGAATGTTAATCCCAATGTACCCACCAGCTGACCGCCGCCAAAACCGCCCGATAGCTCTATTTGATCTGAGGGCTTTTCCACTACATTATATACAATATCAACTGTGCCATCCTGCGGGTTAATATTGGTTGGCTTGGGTTCGGTTTTCTGTTCGTCAAAATTGCCCAGCTGGCCTATTTCACGGGTACTGCGTATCAATAGCTCTTTATTGAATTTCTGGCCCGGCTTTGTCTTTATTTCACGCATAACCACTTTATCGTTGGTTACATCATTACCTTTAAGTATAACACGGTTAATTGTGTACTGCGGCCCTTCGTATACCCTGATATCTACATCAACCGTGTCATTATATATTTTTGTTTGAACCGGATCGGCATTATAGGTCAGATAACCATCATTTAAATAAAACGACGAAACATCATCGTTGTTTGGCGTAGGCCCGGCTAACCGTTTACTTAATTCTTCCTCGCTAAAAACATCTCCCTTTTTTATTTTTAATATTTTAGTAAGAACGTCGGTAGAATATTTAGCATTTCCCGACCATTTCAAATTACCAAAGTAATATTTGCGGCCTTCAAATAATTTGATTTTTACGCCAACCGTATTTTCGCCGGTTTTAAAAACAGTATCGCTTAACAACTCGGCATCACGGTAGCCCTTTGCCTGCATTTTAGTAACGAGGTTTTGCTTGTCATCATCATATTTATCCTGCTTGAACTTCTTCGACCCGAATACGTTATAAAACTTCTTCGTCCGTGTTTTTGATAAATAACCCTTTAGCTTCTTTTGCGAGAAATCTTTATTTCCTTCAAACGTAACCGAAGTGATCATCACTTTTTGCTTTTTATCAACTACAACGTCCAATATTACACTGTTTGCATCACCCGGATCCTTTCGCTGCTTAATGGTAACTGCAGCATTTAAGAAACCTTTTTCATTAAAGTGCTTTTTAATTATCGCGGTGGTTGTGCTTAACAGGTTCTCATTTACGATTTTCCCGGTCTTATCCGACAATTTCTTCTGCACATCGTCTATTTCCCCTTTACGGATGCCCGTTATATGCATACGGGATAAACGCGGACGCTCTACCACGGCAATTTCAAGATAGATCGTATCCAGGTTGATTTTAGTGATATTCAATTGTACATCATCAAACAGGCCCTGGGCATACATGTTTTTTATCACATTGGCGTTCGCTTCGCCGGGTAAATTAATTTTATCCCCCTTATTTAACTTCGATATAGTAAGCAATACGTCCTTATCCAGGTTTTTTGTGCCTTTTATGGTAATTCCGCCAATAATATAATCTTTAGGCTCAAGATAACTCAAACTGTCAGCAGGGAGGGTCGATTTTATAAGGGAGCTTCTCGGCTGGTTGCTAACCTGGGCCACAGCGGCCGCACTTATTACAGAGAAAAGAATAGCAAAAAGTAATTTATACATTCGAATATTTTAGTGGGCTAAAAATAATTTATACAGTTGTTAAAAAGTGTTAAAAGTAAAAATTTAGTTGACCTGCTCGCTGGTCATACCAAAACGACGTTCACGTTTCTGATAATCAAGGATCGCTGCGTACAGATCTTCCTTACGGAAATCGGGCCATAATTTTGGTGTGAAGTATAATTCGGCATACGCAATTTGCCAGAGCAGGTAATTACTTATCCGGTACTCGCCGCTCGTTCTGATCAGCAATTCGGGGTTAGGCATGCCGGTGGTGTATAAATTGTTTTCAAAAATTTCTTCATCAATATCATCAATCTTTAATTCTCCGTTCTGCACTTTACCGGCTATCTGTTTTACAGCCTGTAAAATCTCGCGCCGCGAGCTATAGCTTAAAGCTAAAGTGAGCACCAGGCCGGTATTTGCCGCTGTTTTATTGATAGCGCTCATCAGCTCGTCGTGACATTTTCCGGGAAGCATATCCAGGTCGCCGATGGCCTTTAAACATACGTTATTTTTCATTAACCGGTCAATCTCTTTATGAATGGTGCTAACCATTAGCTCCATAATGGCCATCACTTCTAATTTTGGCCGGTTCCAGTTCTCAGAAGAAAAAGTATATAAGGTGAGATAACCTACTCCTAATTCAGCAGCGCCTTCCACAACATCCCTAACCGAAAGCACGCCATTATGGTGGCCGAATATCCTCAATTTGCCTTTATCCTTTGCCCACCGGCCGTTACCGTCCATAATAATGGCAATGTGTTTCGGCAATTTCAACAAATCGATCTTATCCTTGTATCCCATTATGGTTCATTCGTTCATTGGTTCATTAGTTTATTGGTTATTTCAATTCAATAAACCATCACACCAATTCTCCTGTGTACGCCCGTTATAAACTTGCCGTGTTTTATTAAATGATCAAATTCCTGTTGATTTTTTCAGGGGACAAAGGTAAAACTTAATTGCGTTCTTTTTAGTATGCCGCGAGAAAAGAAAGCCGGAGCAGTCCAGACTTCCTAATGAAAATAACATTTCTGCGTAACGAAGGTATACGAAACCGAAATCTGTGTAAAAAAATACGTATCCCGCGGGCTCAGATCACCTCGTTGTGAACCCTGAGTTCCGATGTAAACGCCCGTTCGCTCTCCCGATCTGTCGGATAATACCGACCCGGTATAGCTCAGCTTGTTTTTATCGGGATAAACGCCGCTTACATCGTCCAGATAATCAGTATTGGGGTGGCGGTAGCCAATATCGGCTGCCAGTGTCCATTTCCCCATAATATTATATTTGATGCCTGCTCCATATGGTATAGAAAAAGCGTAAGGCGAATATGGCTTTTTTTGGCCCTCGGTTTGGAAATTATCCAGCGCATACCAGCGGCCATTATATATTGTACCCGGCCAGAAATTGAGGCACGCCACACCAGCGTAAATGTATGGGGTAAATTTATTTTTACCGGCCTCGGGTATATAGTGCATAAAATTAAATTCGAAAATTAAGCTAAGCTCACTTAAAGGCGTAGTAAAACTCAAATTGCGGTTCCGGAATTGCTGACTGCTAGAATTACTGTCAGCGGCGCTGATGCGGCCATATGTATAGTTAATCTTCGCCGATAAGTAGCCGTTAAAATTGCGTTTTATGAAACCGCCGACAGCGATGCCGCTAACTTTAACGGGGTTATTGGCATTTAAATCGCCCATATAGCCCGAGCCGCCAAAAGCTCCTCCTATTTCCCAGGCCTGTGCCTGTAAATTATAGGATATAAAAACTAAAAATATAAATAGTACAAATTTCGGCATATATTTTTTGAATCGTAAGTCTGTAGTTCTGAGTCGCAAGTCGTTTTTGGTTTCCCCTGAAGACTCGAGACTACAGACTCAGGGCTCAAGACTTAAATTAATAATTACGGGCATCTAACCCCCACAATAGTTTGTTTCTTAACGTTGTCAGGTAGCTTTCATTATTTAAACGAATAAGATTTAGCCTAAACCCAGCTTTTTTTAGCGTGAACCGCATAGTTTTATCAATTACAGCCGTCCTGGAGTCGCAGGAAACCAGGTAGTTGGAACTGCGGCATTCTACCTCAATAGACAGGGTGCTGGTATCAGGCAGCACCACGGGCCGAACGTTTAAATTATGCGGAGAAACAGGTGTTACGACAATACTATTCGACTGCGGAAAGATAATCGGCCCGCCGCAGCTTAATGAGTACGCTGTTGAACCAGTTGATGTAGATATAATGATACCATCGCCCCAATAGGAATTTAAAAACTCCTCCTCCAGGAAAACATGCGTAGTGATCATGGCCGAGTCGTCACGTTTATGGATGGTAATATCATTTAGCGCAAAGTTGTCTTTGCCAAATATTTCCAACTCCGAATGGATGCAGATCAGCTCGCGGCTGTCGAGGGTAAATTGTTTATTTACTACCGCATGTATTGCGGCAGCTATATCGCTTTTATTGATGCTCGCCAAAAAACCCAGCCGGCCGAAATTAATGCCGATAACAGGTATGCCGGTATCCC
>JAQBOH010000165.1 GCA_028288125.1 Mucilaginibacter sp. | reverse complement strand
AGTATCTGCAGGCCAATCGGGCCATAAAACGATGCCGGGCGGAGGGAGTTCCTTACACCTGGCCAGCCATATTTGCTGTGCCGCCAGCGTGTGCGCCATTAGCTTAACCGTTTTTTCGGGCCTCTGTGCTTTAAGAATGATGTCTGATATCAGCAAATTGGCATGCCGGTCGTAGTTAAAAAGACGGATAAAGTAATCTTTCATCCGGTAAAAATAGTTAAACTAATTAATCATCATATATATTGAAAACCCGGGCAGCATCTCAGTTTAAATTTATTTTTTTGCGGCTATGCTTTCTATCTCGCCGACCCGGTTTTGACGTCTCCTGGCGGCTAATTGATAGCTATTTATTTTTATATCTTTACCTTATAGGTCGGCAATAACACCCCTTTTTATGACTACAAGAAAACTGCTTAAAAAAATTGTAAATATTTTACCGGCAAAGTTGAAGAATAAAGCATACCGGGCATCGGCAATTATTTTCAGCTTGAGTAATTTGAATTCACTTCCTTTTTACGATATGTATCATCATATTTCGAACCTGAAAAAACTTGGGTTTGATCCTGACCTGATCATTGATGCCGGAGCTTTATTTGGCCATTGGACCACGAACGTTAGGGGTATATTCCCCGAAGCGAGGTTTATAATGATTGAGCCGCAAATAGCTCAAAAAAAATATTTGGAAGCGGTAACACACAAATTTGATAACGTCAGCCTGGAGCTTTCATTGGTAGGCGATGTTGAAAAAAATGGAGTAGAATTCTATGGAATGGGAAGCGGGTCAAGTATTTATCAGGAAAATTCCGATCATTATCGGGAAAAGGTGTCGTTGAAAATGGAAACCATTGACGGTATAATTGAAAAAAAATACAAAATGCCTAACAACTGTTTTCTGAAACTGGATGTACAGGGGGCCGAAATTGATGTTTTAAAGGGCGCTGCCGGATTATTAAAAAGAACTGAGTTTATTTTATTGGAAATAAGCACCTTAAACTATAATTATAAAGCGCCGCAATTTACAGATGTAATTATTTTCCTCAAAAACATAGGTTTCGTCTTATTTGATATCTGCGACGAAGCAAGAATGAAAAACGAGGTGCTTTACCAAATTGATATGATCTTCGTTAAAGAATCATCTGCCATAAGAAGTTCTGTTGATTTTAAGGATATTCAATAAAAAACCACTGTTGTCGAAAATAAATAAATTCAAACTGAGACGCTGCCAAAAATCTGTATCCTAATTGTTTACAATAACATAACTTTACATATATGTTAAATATACAACAGGTTGCGACATTAGCTTAACATTTAACCAGGCTGCATTATGAAATTCATTAGAAATTTTCCAAAGCTCATGAAGGCATTTCGTGAGTGGATGATATTGCGAAGCATGCGCTCGTCTTTTATACATTAAGCGCGTTAGTTTGTAAATTTTTTCTTTTATCAAATTATAATGTACAATTTGGGCCCTTTGACGGCTCATTTGAATGGAACCCAATAACCAGGATATACCTCTCAATAAACACCTTTTTGGCAATAATTTTACGTGGGGCGTTTCGGCCGCCGCCTTCCAGACAGAAGGCGCTTGCAATGCGGATGGGACGGGGGCCTCTATTTGGGATGTTTTTTCAGCTAAAAAAGGTAAGATCCTAAACGGAGACAAACCTGATATCGCCTGCGACTTTTACAACCGGTACCAAACTGACATCGACCTGGTTAAGCGGCTCAATATTCCAAATTTCAGGTTTTCAATATCCTGGACCAGGATACTTCCAAACGGCGCCGGCGAAATAAACCAGGCCGGCATTGATTATTATAACCGGGTTATTGATTATTGCCTTAAACAAGGAATTGAACCGTGGGTTACCCTTTATCACTGGGATCTGCCGCACGCTCTGGAACTCAAAGGTGGCTGGACAAACCGCGAAATTGTCGATTGGTTTACCGCATACGTTACATTATGCGCTCAACAGTTTGGCGACAGGGTTAAACACTGGATGGTAATGAACGAACCGGCCGTTTTTACTGGCGCGGGGTACTTTTTAGGTATTCATGCCCCCGGAAGGACCGGTCTCAAGAATTTTTTACCGGCGGTGCATCACACTGTTTTAAGCATGGCGGCAGGGGCTAAGGTGTTACGCCGGTTATTGCCGGATGTTCAAATAGGCACTACGTTTTCCTGCTCACATATCGAACCTTATTCCGATAAAACAAAGGATGTTGATGCCGCTAAACGCGTAGACGCTTTTATTAACCGGCTATTTATTGAGCCGGTTTTAGGGCTGGGTTACCCGGTAAAAGATATACCGGCCTTAAAAAGGATCGAAAAATATTTTCAGCCCGGCGACGAAGATAACATGACATTTGATTTTGATTTTATAGGCATTCAAAATTATACCCGGGAAATGGTTAAATATTCATTTTTTACCCCGTATGTAAACGCGTCCCTGGTAAAGGCTGAAAAAAGAAAAGTGCCATTGACGGCAATGGGCTGGGAAGTTTTCCCGCCGGCCATTTATCATATGATAAAAAAATTCAATAATTATCCGCAAATAAAAAAGATATATATAACTGAAAATGGCAGCGCCTTTCCGGATATCGTGGAAGATGAGAAAGTCGACGATCCCGAGCGCATCGATTATCTGCAATCCTATTTACAGCAGGTGTTAAAAGCAAAAAATGAAGGATGCAGGGTGGCTGGCTATTTTATATGGACGTTAACCGATAATTTTGAGTGGGCCGAGGGTTACCGCCCGCGTTTTGGGTTGATTTATATTGATTTCAATACGCAGCAACGCATTATTAAATCGTCGGGGTATTGGTACGCGAGGTTTTTGAATGGCTCGTTTTGACGATTGCTGTTAACTATTACCATCAGCCTTCGGCAAATTCACATAAAAGGTAGTACCATTCGCGCCGTCGCTCTCGAACCATATTTCCCCGTTATGGTCTTCAACAATTTGCTTGCATATTGAAAGACCCAGCCCAAATGATTTTTCACCGGCCGTCCCCGGGCGTTTAGCCTCTGTAAACATATGAAAAACTTTATCTTTTACTTTGGTCGGGATACCGATGCCATTGTCTTTTACAGAGATTTCCACTTCGTTTTTTCGGGATATGACTTTCACATTGATCACCGTTTTTTCCGGGCTGAATTTTATAGCGTTACTGATAAGGTTACTCATAACACGCCATATCTTTTCGCGGCTGATAAACAAGTCGAGCGGCTTATCTAAAAGCTTAACTTTAATTTGCTGCTCTTTTTCTGCTGCCTTAAAACGCAATAATTCAACACTATGGCTTAATAACGAATTGATCTCGACGATTTCTTTTTTTGTCAATTTTATACCATCATTGGTCACCTCCAAAAGCTCATTGATCAATTCGAGGGAATTAAGGGAGGTTTCCCGGATAAGATCGATCGTTTCTTTTTGCTCATCACTACAATTGTCTTCATCCATGAACTGCGTCAGCGACGCGATACCGCCGATTGGGTTTCTAAGATCATGCGCGACGGCACGGAGAATCCGGTCTTTCTCCTGGCCATTTGATTTAAGTTCATACAATGCCTGCTCAAGGTCGGTATTTTGCTGGTTGATCTGGTAATTTAAACTTCCCAGAAGCTTAATGTTTTTTCGCGACTTCCGCCAGGTTAGCAAAACCGACAAAATGATGATCAAAAACATCAATCCAAAAACCAAAGAGATTTTTAAATATAAATGCTGTACCTGATTGTCCTGTTGCAGTTTATTAAAGGCATAGTCTTTTTCAAACCGTTTTATTTCCTCTCCTATATCCGCTTCTTTAAGCGTTTTGACTCTGCTTGTAATAGAATCTTTTAAAATCTCGTACCTCGTAAAATAATCTAAAGCTTTTTGAGGCTCATTTTTTTGACTGAAATATTTGGCCATCAGCAAATTCCAGTCTGCCTCGGCATCCTGGTTTTTAATGCTGTCCAATTGGCCATGGATGGTATTTAGCAAACCAATCAGTGAATCAGGCTGTTTGGCCTGGTAGTAGATATGGGCAAGTTTTAGCTCGGATAATTGCGCATCCAGGTTATCATTCCCTCTTCTTAAATTGATCTCGCTGCTTCGTTTGAGCAGTTTTTTAGCAAGTGCAAACTTGCTTTGGTTGATATAGATATTAGCTTCGTTACCATATATCACGCCGCGGGCCGCATCCAGCGCCCCATCACGCACTTTAAATTTATTCACGTTCGAGTCAATATAATTCAGCGCCTTTTTAAAATAGGCCAGCGCGCTGGCCGGTTCGTTTATCTTACTGTAACACAAGCCCGTATTGTTGAGCAGTTCCTGCCTGCGGTAAAACGACCTGAAAGTGAGATCGCACGAGCTGGCTTCCCTAAAACTGTTTTTGAAATTTTCTGCCGCCAGCCGGTAATGTTCCTGTTTGTACATGATCATTGCCATGTGATAACTGTAATCGTTTAAAGCGCAGTCATTAATATCTTTACTTGCAATCAACTTCCCCTGGTAAAAGTATCTGTAAGCTTCATTGTACCTGTTTTCCGCAAACAATACATCACCTTTAAAAAAGAATGCTTCTCCATACCTGGTCACTTCTTTCGCTTTTATTTCGGGAGTATTAAAAAGGTTAAGTATACTATCGGCGTAGGGCATCGCATGTACATTGTCCCGTTTTAGATGGAAAAGATAATTGTAGTTAAAAGCATAATATTCAAACTTTTGCGAAAGCGGCAGATCTTTATATTGACCGGTAACGGAATTAATATATTCTATTGCTTCAACATGTTTATTTGCGTCGTACAGGCGGTTTGCCGAGTCCAGTACTTTATTATAGTCCTTATTTGATTCGGGAATATCAGGTGATTTATTGCACGAAAAAATGAGTAATACACTTACAGCGGCAGGAATTAGTATAGCATGCAGTTTCTTTAATGATGTTTTTTTGACAGGATATAACAAGCTTTCGGCTTCAAAAAAAACCATGTTTAAATCAGGGAATAAATTTGTTTAAGTATACCATAAAAAAATGATTAAAAAAAAATTAACCCCTGGATTTTTAATTAATACCTCAAACTATTGCCTTAAATGCAAATATCAGATTCGCGGTTTTATTTAAAAGCATCTTCGCCGGTTATATCTAAACCGGTAATAAGCAAATGAATATCATGGGTGCCTTCATAGGTTACCACCGATTCCAGGTTCATCATATGCCGCATGATAGGATATTCGCCTGTTATGCCCATTCCGCCAAGTATCTGGCGGGCCTCCCGGGCTATATTGATCGCTGTTTCAACACTATTACGTTTTCCCATCGATATTTGTGCCGGCGTGGCCCGGTTCTCGTTTTTTAATGTGCCCAGCCGCCAAACCAATAGCTGGCCTTTTGTTATCTCCGTGATCATTTCCGCCAGTTTTTTTTGCTGCAGCTGAAACCCCGCGATGGGCCTGCCAAACTGTTTACGCTCCTTTGCATATCTTAACGCCGTATCATAGCAATCCATGGCCGCGCCGAGCGCTCCCCATGCAATACCATACCGGGCCTGGTTCAGGCAGCCAAGCGGCCCTTTTAGCCCGGCTACGTTTGGCAGCAGGTTTTCCTTCGGGATTTTTACATTATCGAATACCAGCTCACCTGTGGCTGATGCCCTCAATGACCATTTGTTATGTGTTTCGGGTGTGGTAAAACCTTCCATGCCGCGCTCCGCGATCAAGCCCCTTATCTTGCCATTTTCATCCTTTGCCCAAACAATGGCAATATCTGCAAACGGCGAATTGGATATCCACATTTTGGCGCCGTTTAAAATATAATGATCCCCGGCATCTTTAAAATTGGTGGTCATGCCACCGGGATCTGATCCATGGTCAGGTTCGGTCAGGCCGAAGCAGCCCATTAATTCACCTGTTGCCAGTTTAGGCAGGTATTTTTTCTTTTGCTCTTCAGAACCATATGCGTAAATAGGGTACATCACAAGGGAACCCTGCACAGAGGCTGTAGACCTGATGCCCGAGTCGCCGCGCTCTATCTCCTGCATGATAATGCCATAGGCCATATAATCAAGCCCTGCGCCGCCGTATTCGACCGGAATGGTAGGCCCAAATGCGCCGATCTCAGCCAATCCCTTTATTAGCTGCTTTGGAAATTCAGCCCGCTGGGCATAATCTTCAATAATGGGACTCACTTCCTTTTTAACCCAGTCCCGTACGGTGGCGCGGATCAATTTATATTCGTCAGTAAGCAGCTCATCAAGCTGGTAATAATCAGGGGATTCGAATAAGTCTTTTTTAGGCATGCAGATATAATTGAAAGAGGTAAAGATAGTGGTTTGAATATCGGATTTCGAATGTTCGTCCCGATAACTATCGGGATCGAATTTATATAGATGGGAAATAAATTGAGATTTGAATTATCTTTAAGATGGAATTTATACGTTAACTAAATCCGAAATTGAAATTTCGAAAACGGCGGAGCCCTCTTGAGCGCCTTAAAAAATAGATAACAGCGAAAAATTCGAAATCAAAAAGTACTTTTGAACTATGAATACCACCATATCCCTGCACGGCGCCGAATTTTTTGCTTACCATGGCTTTTACCCCGAAGAACAAATTTTGGGAAGCAGGTTTATTGTAGATATTGAAGTGGATTATAATTTCGGCAACAAGGATGAAGATAATATTAGTAACACGATAGATTACGTGCAGCTTTATCATATAGCTGGTGAACAGATGAAACAAACCAGGAAGCTTATTGAAACCGTTGCAAACGCTATGGCGAACGAGATAAAGTCGCAGTTCCCGCTGACTGATAAAGTAACAGTATCCATAAAGAAATTAAACCCCGCACTTAGCGGTAAAGTGGATTATTCAAAAGTTGTAGTTAATATCTGAGACTAAAGTATGGCCTACAATAAAATTACCGAAGATATCCTTGCTTCCATCAAATCAATTGTTGGGACTGACTTTGTTATAACCGCCAAGGGTGATCTTGAAAAATACAGCCATGATGAAACGGAGGACTTGCATTATTACCCCGAAGTGGTTGTAAAACCAAAGTCGCCGGAGGAAGTTTCGGCATTGATGCAGCTTTGCAATAAGCATTTGATACCGGTAACCCCGCGCGGGGCAGGCACCGGTTTAAGCGGCGGCGCTTTGCCCGTAATGGGCGGTTTGCTTATGGCGATGGAACGGTTCAACAAAGTGCTGGTTATCGATGAGCAAAACCTGCAGGCTATTGTTGAACCCGGCGTGGTGACTGAGGAATTTATGGACCAGGTTGCGGCCAAAGGTTTTTTATACCCGGTTGACCCGGCCAGCAAGGGGAGCTGCTTTATCGGCGGCAACGTATCGCACGGTTCAGGCGGGCCGCGGGTAGTCAAATATGGTACGATACGGGAATATATTTTAAACCTCGAAGTTGTGCTGCCTTCCGGCGAGATCATATGGACGGGGGCAAATACGTTGAAATATGCAGCAGGTTATAATTTAACTCAATTAATGATCGGCTCGGAAGGTACGCTGGGCATCATCACCAAAATTGTGGTGAAACTTATTCCGCGGCCAACGTTGGATGCTTTAATGCTGGCGTCGTTCAACTCAAATGAGGCGGCGTGTGCCGCGGTGTCGGCTATCTTCAGGGCCGGGATCATTCCTTCGGCATTGGAATTTATGGAACGGAGAGGAGTGGAGTGGGTGATAGAACACGATGGCGTTGCGTTCGATTTGAGAGACGGTATTGAAGCCTTTTTATTGATCGAGGTTGACGGCACTAACCAGGATGTAATATTTGCCGATTGTGAGAAGATAAACCAGGTTTTGGAGGCGTTTGACTGTAAAGAGGTTTTATTTGCAGATACGTCCGCCCAAAAGGAAGAACTCTGGCGTATCCGGCGTACGATGGCTGTTTCTGTCAAATCGAACTCCGTTTATAAAGAAGAAGATACCGTTGTGCCCCGTGCTAGCCTGCCGCAATTGATTAAAGGGATCAAAGAGATCGGCCATAAATATGGCTTTGAATCGGTATGTTACGGCCATGCCGGCGATGGGAATCTCCACGTAAATATTATAAAGGGAAAAATGAGCAATGAAGACTGGAATAACCGGTTAAAAGACGGGATTAGCGAAATATTTGAACTAACTGTATCTTTAGGTGGTACCTTATCCGGCGAACACGGCATCGGCTTGGTACAGAAAAGTTTTATGCCGATAAAATATACTGAAACGCATTTTGAACTGTGGCGCGGAATAAAACAGGTTTTTGATAAAAATGGGATATTAAATCCGGGGAAGATATTTTAAAATAAAACCAGCGCCGTGTCAACCGGCGCTTTTAATTATGCGGGCAACGGCTTAATTCGTGTTCAAAATCAACCCCGGTTCATCGTACTCAATCATTTTTTGACGTTCCTGGTGAGGAATGGGAACGGATTTGTTTACCGAATAGTCATAACTAATACAAACTGTTTTCCCGGTTGTACATATTTCTTCGCCATCCGGTGTTGTTTTTACCAGCAGGTGCATCACATCAAAACTGCTGTTGCCGATGCGGCTTACCCGCAGATAGCAAAATATTTCGTCGTCGAGCGTAATAGGTTTTAAGTAATTTACTTCCGACCGCCCCACGATAACGCCGTTTTCCTGCAGGTTCCACCCGATAATTTCCCGCCAGTAGTTAAAGCGCGCAACCTCGAAATAAGTTAAATAGATAGCATTATTTACATGCCCCACCGCGTCGATATCCGAAAAGCGAATTGAAATGGGCGTTTTAAATTTGTAATCTGTAATTTTTTCAGCCATGAAATGCCATATTGTCTTTACAAAACAACTTCAACGGACATACTGTCGGTATTGTTGCCTGATTTAAGTGTTGGTATAACACTTGTTCAACCAGTTGCGAAGATAATTAAAAGAAAAACTTAGGAGGATAAAAAAATGACTTTAGTAAAATTTGCAAACGGACAAAAAAATCAGGCAGTTAATCCATTTTTTAACGATGTGTTTGAATCTATTTTAAACGATTCATTTTTAAGCGATAAACTGGCAACCCGTGTTCCCGCTGTAAACATAGCCGAAACCGAAAATGAATTTCATGTGGAGTTGGCTGTGCCCGGCTTAAAAAAGGATGACTTTAAAATTAGCCTGGACAAAAATGTATTAAGCGTTTCAGTTGAAAAGCAATCCGAAAACGTTGAAGAAGGCAAAAAATACAGCAAACGCGAATAAAGCTACAATTCATTAGTAAGATCGTTTACCTTACCCGAAACCGTAGATTACGGTAAAATTGATGCTGAGTATACCGATGGTATCCTAAAGCTCAATATCGCTAAAAAGGAAGAAGCTAAATTTCAATCAAGAGAGATAGCTGTGAAATAAGTCGGGGAAGCCCGAAAGAAAGATTAGGATAATTCCGAAATTGAAATTCGAAATCAGAAAGAGTGTTTTCATAATAAGTTGGTTTAGTTTTGAAAAGGCCGTTCCGAAAGGGGCGGCTTTTTTAGTATATTGGATTTCGGATTTTCGATTTCGGAATTGGGATACGCATTTACGTTAGAAAATATTCATTACTAATAATCAATATAAAAGAGTCGGACAAAAATCCGAAATCGAACATTCGAAATCCGAAATAAAACTCAATCCCGCATATTAATATATTGCAGCGGCTGGCCGAAATTATCGCTCCGGCATAAACTGATGACCGCTTGCAGATCGTCTATCTTTTTGCCCTGTACGCGCACCTGGTCGTCCATTATTGATGCCTGTACTTTTAAGCCGCTGTCTTTTATTTTTTTGACGATCTTTTTGGCGGCTTCTTTATCGATACCCTCCTTTATTTTTATCTCCTTACGGATCATATTTCCCGATGCATATTGTTCTTTTCCAAAATCAAGGGCATTTGGATCAAGATGCTGTTTTACCATTCGCCCAATGATCGAATCCTGGATGGCCTTTAGGCGCATGTCGTTTTCAGTAACAACCGTTAATGTGTTTGTCTTTTTGTCCAAGTCGATTGTGCTGTTGGTACCGTGAAAATCATAACGGTTTAATATTTCTTTTTTTGCAGTATTGATGGCGTTGTCCAATGTTTGCCCGTCAATTTTGCTGACTATATCGAAGGTTGGCATAATGAGGTTTATTTTGTGAGAGTGTAAATTTACTAAATTAGTTTATAGTCCATAGACCATGGTCCATAGTCGATAGTTTTTTGTGCAGTAATACTAGCTATAGACTATGGACCTTCCTCCGCATAATTAAAACACATTAAAATCGTAATGAGTTAATATTAATTTAACAATTAAATCAGCAGATTTGTAAAGCAGCCTGAAAAGCCTGCATTTTATATGGATATTAAGCGTATTCCTTTAATTAACCGGGAAATTAGTTGGCTGTATTTTAATGACCGGGTTCTGCAGGAAGCGGCCGACCAAACGGTACCATTGATCGACAGGATAAGGTTTTTAGCCATATTTTCATCCAACCTGGATGAATTTTACCGGGTGAGGGTGGCCACCTTGAGCCGGCTGGCAAACCTTAACGAAAAGGCCAAGGAGATTTTGGGTTACAACCCTAAAAAGATTCTGAACCAGATTAAAAACATCGTCGTGCGGCAGGAACGCAAGTTCAATAATCTTTACGAAAACATTATTGTAAAGCAGCTTGCCGAAGAAAGAATATTTATCCTGAACGATAAGCAGCTAAACGTAAGCCGGGGCGAGTTCGTTAAAAACTATTTCAGGGAAACGTTGCTGGCAACATTGGTGCCTATCATGCTCGACGAAAGCCTGCCCTTGCCGGAACTACGCGACAGGGCCATATACTTTTTTGTAAAGCTTACTAAAGGTAAAAAATCGCGCCTGGCATTGATCGAGTTTCCGGATAGCCTTTCCAGGTTTATTGTTTTGCCTGAAACGAATAACCTCAAATTCATCATCTTACTGGACGACGTTATACGTTATAGCCTGGAGGATATCTTTTTCATTTTTGAACATGATACAATTGAAGCCTACTCATTACAGCTAACCCGAGATGCGGAGATCGACCTGGATAAAGAAGTGAGTGAAAAATTCATCGATTCGTTATCAAAAAGCCTGCAAAAACGCCGTAAAGGCAAACCCATGCGGCTGCTATATGACTCGGAGATGCCTTTGGATATGTTAAAATACCTGGTGAATAAAATGGGAATCCATGGCGAAAGTCTTATCCCGGGCAACCGGTATCATAACTTTAAAAATTTTATCGATTTCCCGAACGTCGGCCGGCCGGAGCTGGAGTATGTAAAAACCATCCCCTTGCCGGTCGAAGGTTTGTCGTTTGGTAAAAGTTTAATGGGGATGATTGCAAAAATGGATTTCCTGATCAATACCCCATATCAATCATACGATTATGTGATACATTTTTTACGCGAAGCGGCTATTGATCCGAAAGTTAAAGAGATAAGCATTACTGTTTACCGGCTGGCAGAAGACTCGCGGGTAATGCATGCGCTCATTAATGCTGCAAAAAATGGAAAAAATGTAACCTGCCTGGTTGAATTACGGGCCAGGTTTGATGAGCAAAACAATATCGGGTGGAGCAGGAGGCTGGAGGAAGAAGGGGTTAACGTGCTTTATGGAATCGACGGCTATAAAGTACACTCCAAAATATGCCTGATTATGCGGCTTGAGAAAGCCAAGCCTCAATATTATGCCTGCCTGTCGACAGGAAATTTTAATGAACGAACGGCCCGGATATACGCCGACCATACCCTCCTTACCGCCGACAAAAGAATTACCGACGACCTGCGGGCTATTTTTAAAGCGTTAAACAAAAACATCCTGCCCAAAGGCCTGAAAAGTTTGATTGTATCCCCGATTGATTCCCGTCCCGCCATTTATCGTCTAATTGACTGTGAAATAAAAAATGCCAAGGCAGGTAAAAAGGCTTATATGATACTGAAAATGAACAGCCTTGCCGATGAGCAGCTAATAGCCAAATTATACGCAGCCAATAATGCGGGGGTAAAGATTCAGCTGATTGTAAGAGGCATGTGCTGTTTGATCGCTGGTGTTAAGGGTTACAGTGAGCATATTGACGTGATCAGTATCGTTGATAAGTACTTGGAGCATTCGCGTGTGCATATTTACTGCAACGGCGGCGATGAACTGATCTACCTCACCTCAGCCGATTTCATGACCCGGAATATCGACACGCGCGTTGAAGTCGGTTTCCCGGTTTATGATGAACAATTAAAAAGCGAAATAAGGGATATCATCGATTTTCAGCTAAAAGACAACACCAAGTCGCGCGAAATAAACAGCCACAACACCAATAAATATCACCGGACCAAATCTGCCGTGCAGCACCGCGCTCAGGTGGATATTTACAATTATTTAAAACATAAAATTAACTCAAATTGAGATACGCCGCGATCGATATCGGTTCAAATGCCGTAAGGCTTCTTATAGCCGATATTATAGAAAATAACAGGTCGGTTTCGTTCAAAAAAAATACGCTGATACGGGTGCCGCTCCGCCTGGGAGACGACGCGTTTTTAGATCATCATCTTTCCGGTAAAAAAGCGGATGACCTGGTTAAAACGATGCAGGCCTTTCGCAACCTGATGGATGTGTATAAAGTAACCGATTATATGGCATATGCCACCTCGGCCATGCGCGAGGCCAAAAACGGGCCCGAGATCGTTTCGCGAATAAAAGATGATGCGAAAATCGACCTCGAGATCATCCAGGGGCAAAAAGAAGCCAGGATAATTTATGGTAACCATGCCGAGCAGGGGATAGATAAAACCAAGAACTATTTATATATAGATGTGGGCGGCGGCAGTACCGAATTGTCTTTGTTTTCAGCAGGAGAGTTATGGGCTTCGCGTTCTTTTAATATCGGTACCATACGTATGCTGGATAACCAGGACACCGACGAAAGCTGGAATGAGATGAAGGAGTTTTTGCGTGAAAACACCAAACAATTCAAGATCATATCGGGCATCGGCACTGGCGGAAACATCAATAAGCTGTACAAGCTGTCCGAAGAGAAAGGCAATGCGCCGTTAACGTTCGGTAAGCTCAAATCACTCTACAACTATTTGAATTCCTTTTCGCTGAAAGACCGTATCAATGTGCTCGGCTTAAATCAGGATCGGGCCGATGTAATTATACCGGCTTGCGAGATCTATATTACGGTAATGAAGTGTGCCAATATCAAAAACATTTATGTGCCAACAGTAGGCTTGGTCGACGGAATTATCCAAAATTTGATCGAAAAAAACTATCCTTAAACTCAAGTAAATTTATTTTAACAATTTATTTTCAATTAAAAAACTTTTATTATATTTGTGATGCCCTCTCAAAGGGCATGTTTTTCATAGGTAGATGTAGGGTCGGGTATTTATATTCGACCCTTTTTTATGCCTTCAACTTTAACCGCCCGGAATTGTTAATACCCAGATGAAGAAGAAAATAGTTGTAGCAATTACCGGCGCCAGCGGCGCTATTTATGCCAGGTTATTATTAAATAAGCTGCAGCAGCTTAATGATCAGATAAGCGAAGTGGCTATCGTGATGTCGGACAACGCAAAAGAAGTATGGAAATTTGAGCTCGGCAACGAGGACTATAATAGCATTCCTTATAAGTTTTACGCGAAAAATGATTTTATGGCGCCGTTCGCATCCGGATCGGCAAAGTTTGATACCATGGTCATTGTCCCCTGTTCTATGGGAATGCTCGGCAGGATCGCCTCCGGCGTATCAGACGACCTGATCAGCCGCGCGGCCGATGTGATATTAAAGGAGCGCCGAAAACTTATCTTAGTGGCGCGGGATACGCCGTTTAATCTCATCCACATCCGCAACATGCAAACTGTTACCGAGGCGGGCGGTATCATCTGCCCGGCAATCCCCTCATACTATAGCAAACCAAAAACGATTGAAGACCTGGCCATGACAGTGGTTAACCGCGTGATCGATTTGATAGGATTGGAGAATGAAAGTTATCGATGGAGCGGGTAGAGTGATCTTCGATTTCGAATTATGAACTTCACTCAAATCGGGTTTAATAAATCCGATCCCGATAGTTATCGGGACGAAAATCCCAAATCCGAAATAAAAAAAATCTCTACCTTTGCGGCTTAATGAATAAAAAAGTCGCTTTTTATACTTTAGGTTGCAAGCTAAACTACTCGGAGACGTCAACTATTGGCCGCCTTTTTAATAAGGCCGGTTTTGATACGGTTGACTTTACCGATACACCGGATGTGTATGTTATCAACACCTGTTCGGTTACCGACAACGCGGATAAGAAATGTAAGAAAGTTGTTAACGAGGCGTTAAAAATATCCCCAAACGCTTATGTTACCATTGTTGGCTGTTACGCGCAATTAAAGCCTAAGGAGATAGCCGAAATACCAGGTGTTGATATGGTTTTGGGTGCTGCCGAAAAGTTTCAGATCGTTGACTACATCACCGACCTGACCAAAAATCCCAAGGCATTGGTTTATAACCAGCCGGTATCCGAAGCAAAACAATTTATCGCCGGGTACTCTTTTGGCGACCGCACACGCACTTTTTTAAAGGTGCAGGACGGTTGCGACTATTCCTGTACATTTTGCACCATACCCCTTGCAAGGGGCAGCAGCCGTAGTGATACGATAGAGCATGTGGTTGAGCAGGCTGAGCAAATTGCCGCGTCAGGTGTGAAAGAGATCGTATTGACAGGCGTTAATCTGGGCGATTTTGGCATCAGGGAAGGTCAGCGGCACGATAAATTTTTCGACCTTGTTAGGGCGCTGGATAATGTAGAGGGCATCAACCGGATACGGATATCTTCGATAGAGCCTAATTTACTATCCGATGAGATCATTGAATTTGTCGCCGGTTCAAAAAGATTTGTACCGCATTTTCATATACCATTGCAGTCAGGCTCTGATAAAATTTTAGGCCTGATGCGCCGCCGCTACAAACGTGAGTTATACGCTGCCAGGGTAGTCAAAATTAAGCAGTTGATGCCGGATTGCTGTATCGGAGTGGATGTGATCGTTGGTTTCCCGGGCGAAACAAGGGAAGATTTTATCGATACCTATAATTTTTTAAACGACCTCGATATTTCATATTTGCATGTGTTCACTTATTCTGAACGGGAAAATACACCCGCAAGCGAAATGAGCGATGTTGTGCCCGGTTCAACCAGGGCAGAGCGAAGCAAAATGCTGCATATACTATCCGAAAAAAAGCGCAGGGCATTTTATGAAAGTCAATTAAATAAAACAGATGAGGTGCTGTTTGAAGGCGACATTAAAGAAGGCTTCATGCACGGTTTTACCCGCAATTATGTAAAGGTGCGCGCAAAATACGATCCCGTTTTAGTAAACGAACTGAAGGCCGTTTATTTAACACAAATATCACCGGATGGTGATGTGGAAATTACCGAGGGCGACGGAATATTAGTGCATTAAATCTTATCTTGGCAGCAAATTTTAACTGATGTTCCCAAACATAGCTTCGCTTATCCAATATCTTACTGGTCTTAATATCGAGTTTTTAAAGCTCATACAAACTTTTGGGTTTTTTGTAGCTGTCGCGTTTATGCTGGCTTATTGGGCCTTTGCGCAGGAGTTTAAACGTAAAGAGAAGTTAGGCTATATCCATCCTTTTGAAAGAGAAGTGACCGAAGGCGCTCCCGCCTCCACGACAGAGTTAGTTGGCAACGGACTGTTCGGGTTTTTATTGGGTTATAAGATACTGGATGCAATACTTCATTACCACGAACTGCTCAACAGCCCGCAGGATTTTATTTTATCACTGCGGGGCAATTGGATAGGCGGGATACTCGGCGCGGTTGGGTTCGGCTACTGGGCCTGGTACGAAAGCAAAAAACAGGAGTTGCCCAAGCCTGTAACCAAACGTGTAACCGTTCATCCGCACGAGCTGATGGGCAGCATTTTATTATGGGCGGCAGTTTGCGGTTTTGCCGGGGCAAAAATATTTAATGCGCTCGAAAACTGGGGCGAATTTGTAAAAGATCCGGTTGGCATGCTGATCGGCTTTAGCGGCCTTACCTTTTATGGCGGCCTGATATGCGGCGGCGCGGCTGTTTTGTATATCGCATGGAAACACGGGATCAAGCCGCTGGATATGCTGGACATCGGCGGGCCGGGAATGATGCTGGCGTATGGCGTTGGCCGGATCGGCTGCCAGATGTCGGGCGACGGCGATTGGGGAATTGATAATCTGGCACCAAAGCCACACTGGCTTAGCTGGGCGCCGGATTGGATGTGGGCTTTCCGGTTTCCGCATAACGTGAATGACGAAGGGATACCTATCCCCGGTTGCATCGGAAAATATTGCCACGAGCTGGCGCTTCCTGTTTATCCTACATCGTTTTACGAGTCCATTGTTTGTATCTTGCTGTTTTTCTTTTTATGGAGCATACGCGACAGGATAAAGGTGCCGGGCGTACTTTTTGGCATTTATATGATACTGGCTGGCGTTGAGCGGTTTTTTATCGAACTGATAAGGGTAAACACAAAGTACACTTTGGCAGGTATTAGCTTTACCCAGGCCGAGTTAATTTCAATTTTTATGGTTCTGGGCGGTTTGATTTTAATTTTTGCACCCGGCAATAAAAGTAAAAAAGCAGCGTCAACAAAGCATGGGTAATATAACACTGGTCAACAAGCTATTAAAAAACGAAGTTGTAAGGTTTATATTTTCGGCGGGGTCGGGGTTTTTGGTCGATATCACTGTCTTTTACCTGTTTTATCATAACCTGCTTATTCAAAAAACATACGATGTTTTCTCTTTCACCGTCCGCAATTCTACAGCTTCACTCGCGATATCATTTTTCCTGGGTGTGGTCGTTAATTTTTCGATAACCCGTTACCTTGTATTTTTCGAATCCAAATCATCATCTTAAAAACAATTATTACGGTTTGTAAAGGTATCTATCATTGGTTTTTTTTCCAATATT
>JAQBOH010000152.1 GCA_028288125.1 Mucilaginibacter sp. | reverse complement strand
CTCCTGTTCTGTGTATTGTTTAGGAAATTTAAAGCTGATAATAATTTCAGCTACCCGGCGCGGGTCGGCAGCCATAATTTTGGTAATTGAGCAAGTGGTATTGTCTATATCGATATTATGCGCACGCGCCTTAATACCCATTATGGTGAGCATACAGCTGGCCAGGGAAGCTGATAAAAGGTCGGTAGGCGAAAATGCTTCGCCCTTTCCCTGGTTATCAACCGGGGCGTCAGTAATAATTTTAGTTCCCGATTGCACGTGGGTAGCTTCGGTCCTTAATCCGCCAAGGTAAACAGTTTCTATAGTTGCCATTTCTAAATTGAATTTATATTACACAAAGCTAAGTTAAACTTTAGTTTTTTAAGCTTTTCATCTGTCATTTTTATCTTTCAAATGCCGTGTTTGATACCGGTCATTCAAACTTTACAACCTTTTTAACTATTTTTGCATCATGATCGATTTGCCGGTAGTTCCTGTCAGTCAACCCCAGCGCAAACCCGACTGGCTTCGGGTAAAGCTCCCTGTTGGTAAAGACTATGCGCACGTACGCAGCCTGGTTGATACCCATAAGCTGCATACCATCTGCGAAAGTGGTAATTGCCCTAATATGGGCGAATGCTGGGGTGCGGGTACAGCCACATTTATGATACTCGGCAATATCTGTACGCGCTCGTGCTCATTTTGCGCGGTTGCCACCGGACGGCCATTGGCGGTTGATACTGACGAGCCCAACAGGGTGGCCAATTCAGTTAAACTGATGCAGGTTAAGCATTGCGTAATTACTTCGGTTGACCGGGATGACCTGAAGGACGGCGGTTCAATCATTTGGGCCGAAACGATCAACGCCATACGCCGTGAAAGCCCGGAAACTACTTTAGAAACCTTGCTGCCGGATTTTAGAGGAGTATGGGACAACCTGGGACGTGTACTGGACACCAGGCCCGAAGTGGTGTCGCATAACCTTGAAACGGTTAGGCGTTTGACCCGGGAAGTGCGCATACAAGCGAAATACGACCGCAGCCTTGAGTGTTTGAAACACATTTCGTTGGCCGGGTTACGAACCAAATCAGGTATAATGCTTGGTTTGGGAGAAGCGGAGGATGATATTTTAGAGGCTATGGATGATTTGCTTGAAGCCGGCGTTCAAATTTTAACTCTGGGCCAGTACCTGCAGCCCACTCGCAGCCATCATCCGGTGATTGACTGGATACACCCCGACCAATTTGCCCGGTTAAAAGAAATAGGTCTCGAAAAAGGATTTAGATATGTAGAAAGCGGCCCGCTTGTTCGTTCATCTTATCATGCCGAAAAGCATTTGTTTGAATTGTGATAAATCCTTTTTACCTTCAACGAATTGGCCAGGCAAAGTAAAATATCACTTCCCGAAGAAGAATTAGTGCGTGCATTAAGAAATCGTGAAAAGATCGCGATGGAAGCGTTATACGATATGTACTCGGCTTCGCTATTTGGGGTAATTTCGCGAATAGTTACTGAAACTGAAACTGCCGAAGACATTCTGCAGGAAACTTTTGTAAAAATATGGCATTCGTTTTCAGGCTATAATCCCGAAAAGGGACGGTTATTTACCTGGATGGTAAATATTGCCCGCAATTTGGCTATTGATAAATTAAGGTCGAAAGACTACAAAAATCAAAATAAAAACCAGGACATTGATAATAACGTAGCTATTATTGACGAACAAAGAAACTCGGTTTATAAACCTGAATTACTGGGCGTTAAGGAACTGGTGGAAACATTAAAGCCTGAACAAAAGACAATCCTCGACCTGGTTTACTTTAAAGGGTATACCCATGTTGAGGCGGCAGATGAACTGGGCGTTCCTTTAGGGACGATAAAAACAAGATTACGAACGGCTGTTCAGCAGCTCAGAAAACATTTTAATTAAAGTGGAAGATATAAAGGCATATATTGAATCAGGTATTTTGGAGCTTTACGTTCTGGGCGATGTAACCCAGGAAGAAAAGTTGCAAGTGGAGGATATGGCTTTGAAACATCCCGCAATTAAAGCCGAACTGGATGAGATCGAACGGTCAATGGAATTATATGCCGAAAGTAATTCGGTTGGGCCGCCTGCGCATTTACGTGATCGGGTACTGAACAGTGTTCTTACCAATTTTGCAGATGATCGTAATTTTGATACAAAAAAAGGTAGTGAAGCTCCTGATAATACTGTTGTGTTATCGGCGCAAAGAAGTTATAATTTTTATAAATATGCATTTGCGGCTTGCCTGACGTTGCTGCTTGCAAGCAGCATAGCTTTAATAGCGTTGTATAATCAGCTTCAGCAGTCAAATAATCAACTGGCCGTGTTGCAAACTGATAAACAGCATTTTGCGAATAGGGTAAACCTGATGGACCATGAGCTGAGCGTGTTCCGGAACCCCTCTTTTAAGTTCATGAAACTAAAAGGAACGGTTCGCGCTCCGTCGGCTGTGCTTATGGTCGCATGGAACCCTGTTAACAAAAAGGTGATGATAGACATGGGCAGCATGAAAATGCCTGTAAATGATAAAGATCACCAATATCAATTATGGGCTCTCGTTGGCAAAAAGCCGGTCGGTCTTGGTGTTTTCGACATGAAGGCTGACTCGACCGATATGAAGGAGATGAAATCTATCGCATCTGCTAACGCTTTTGCTGTAACCCTTGAGCCCCGTGGCGGCAGCGCCACACCTACAATGGACCAAATGATGGTTATTGGCCAATTTTAATAATCGTTTTCATTTCCCCGGTTTCCCTCACCGATCTTTAACCGTAAAACCAATCGGAATTCACTCATTGTTAAAACAATATTCTGAGGTAAGTTGTTGGTAACTATAATTTTACAACCAAATTGGTTGTGTGGCGTAACAAAAACCACTTTTTAAACGTCTATTGATTAGCAGATTTATGATGACATGAGTACTTGGATTTTCCTCCTCACATCGTTATCTGTGCATAATTTGAGTATTTAGTTCTTATAAGATCAGTTAATAGTTAATTAAAACGGGCAGTACAATACTTACTGCCTTTTTTTATGCCATTAATTTTGCCATTGTAACAGGTAGCTGCGAGGCTAAGCGACCAGGCAAAACCACGTTCATCCGGTTGGGCAAAGCCAGCTCGTCGCCTGCTTTACCATGAATGTAGCAACCTATAATACAAGCGTCTTCCGGCGAATATTTTTGTGCCAGTAACGAGGTGATCACGCCCGTTAGCACATCGCCCATGCCGCCGGTAGCCATTGCGGGGTTGCTGGTGGTATTAAAATATATTTTGCCTTCGGGTGATATGGTTAGGGTATAATCGTTTTTTAATACAATAAAAAGTTTGTGCTCCTGCGCCTTGCTAATGCCCGTTTGCATTCGCTGCCACCAGTTTGTGTGATCGCCGAAAAGCCGGTCGAATTCTTTCATGTGCGGGGTAAGAATACTGTTCTCGGGTATCTCTCGCCAAAGCTCCCGGTGAATGGCCAATAAATTCAACGCGTCGGCATCAATAACCAGTGGCTTTTTAAAATCGGTTAAAACATCAGTGAGCAGGATAAGCGCGTCTTCTTCTTTGCCTAACCCCGGCCCTATACCAATTGCCGCAAAATTATCCCATTCAATTTTGGGTATTTCAAACCCATTTCTTACCAATGCCATAACTTCGGGCATATAGCTGTTTAATGCAGTTAGACCGCTAACCGGCACACATGCGGTCGTTAAACCCGACCCCGCATAAGTGCAGGCCGAGGCACATAGCAGGGCCGCGCCCATTGTTTCGGCTTGCCCGGCAACGATAAGTGAATGTCCGTAAGTTCCTTTATTGGTAAAACGGGTGCGGGGCCGCAGCTTTTGCCGGATATCTTTTTCCTCAACGGCTTGGTACGGCGAATGCACTGAGCGGACAAATTTTTCATCAATGCCAATATTTACTGCTTCCCAGCATTTGATGTGAGTTGCCGATTCAGGCAGTAAAAAATTAATTTTTGGTGCCTGGAAGGTGATTACAAGGTCGGCTTTTAAAACCACGGCATCGTCCAAAATCTCGCTATCGGTAAAAAATCCTGTCGGTACATCAACCGCCACGGTGGTTTTTTTTAAACTGTTAAGATGATTAACCAGCCGCTTATAATCACCTTCGAGCGGTTTATTTAAGCCGCTTCCCAATATGGCGTCGATAATGATATCGCTTTCTTCAATTGGCATGTTAGCTCCCGGACCAATTTCTGATACCGGAACGCGGGTTTGGTGCAACCGGTTCAAATTGGCATTAAAATCGTCAGAAGCTTTTTTAGTGAAGCGCACGATTTTGACATTCACGGCATTATACTGATGGTCGCTCAGTATACGCGCTATCGCCAGGCCGTCGCCGCCATTATTGCTGGTGCCGCAATAAATGGCAATAGATTTTTCTTTATCCGGGAAATGATTAACAAACCAGCCCACAAACGCTTTTGCCGCGCGTTCCATTAGGTCGAGCGATGAAATTGGTTCATTGGCTATGGTATAAGCATCGGCTTCACGTATTTGCGTGGCGGTTAGCAATGGCAGCATATACCTTAAAGATAAGATTGTTTATTTTGTTTGACACACAAACGTTATACGAAATTTGCCAGGGCCAACTGCAAGCCGAGTTACCCCCCTGCCTTTTTAACCTTATAGCCATCAGCTTGCAGCAGGATTAAAATTTTGTCTCTGAAGTCCCCCTGTATCAATATTTCGCCGTCTTTAACCGTGCCACCCACACCACACCTCGTTTTAAGTTTCTTGCCAATCAACTCAAGGTCTGCAAGGGCACCTATAAACCCTGTAATGCTTGTTACTAACTTGCCACCGCCTTTTCGGTCGAGGTAAATTTTAAGGTTTTGCTGCTGCGGGGGTAAAGTCCCAGGGGTCTTGCTGGTATTTTCCTTATACTGAAAATCCGGGTCGGTAGAATACACTACTCCTGTAAAATTCTTTTTTGACATAATTTTATAAGTCAAAATTAAAAATTTATAAGTCAAAATAACTTGCGTTTTGACTGAATAAGCTTTTTGACTTTTAAATTCTAACTTTTGACTTTTTATAATCTCCTACAATAACCTTTAATGAATTCGGTACCAGTTTAATTTCGGTATGCGTTCCGGTAATATGAGGCTCCCCATCAAGATGTACCGGCCCGGGATTGGCGCGTTTAATATTAATATGCTTGCCGCGGATGATTTCGAGATATTTGGTGCTCTCCGTAGTTTTCGTGAGCATGCGCATGCCCATTTCAAATAATCTCCAGAAGGGGAATTGTTTTATTACACAAATATCCAATAACCCATCCTGTACCGAGGCATGGGGAGAAATATGCGCATTATTACCGTATTGGGATGAATTTGCAAAACTAAGCATGAAGGCTTCCCTTTCATAAATATTGCCATCAACCTCAATATGATAGGATTCTGCTTTATACTTATTAAATTCTTCTATAGATGATACCAGGTAGGTAAAGAAGCCACGTTTTTTTCGTCGCGCGAACACTTCGCTGATATGCGCGTCGAAACCCATACCGGCCATATTAAAAAATGGCTGTCCGTTTAATGTAGCTGAATCTATAATTTCAACGTGGCCGGTATTTAATGCCCGGATAGCTTTTGGCGCATCCATCGAGATATCTAGGAAACGCGCGAGTCCGTTCCCCGAGCCATAGGGAATAATTCCCAATATTGTATCAGTCCCAACAATAGCCGATGCCACTTCATTTATAGTACCATCGCCGCCAACGGCCACAATAAGATCAAATTTATTTGCAGCTTCACCCGCGATTTGCCTGGCATGGGCAGGTCCGTCGCTGCAAACGACCACCGCCTCAAATTTAGCTGCATCCAGGTATTTTTTTATCAATTCCGGAACGTCGTCCTTTTTTTTTCCTCCGGATATGGGGTTAATGATAAATAAAGCTTTCCGTTCCAACTATCTATAATTTCTGCGGGCAAAAGTAAATCTATTTTCGGCTTTGTAAAAATTGTTTTATTTTAGCCGCCTGAAAGTGGACTGATTTAACGCCCGCAGCCGGTAACTAACGGTACGGACAGGATTGCAACCACGTAAAAAAGTGCTAAAACCATGCTTCTTTTTACCGCGCATCCCTTTAAAACACGTCTTTCATTTAAAAAAGTAAGGCAAATAATTGCCTTTAAGTGTTAATTTAATTTATTAGTAAAATTTATGTCATATTTATTCACATCGGAATCGGTATCAGAGGGACACCCGGATAAAGTTGCCGATCAGATCTCAGACGCGTTGATTGACCAGTTTTTGGCTTTTGATCCCGATTCAAAAGTCGCCTGCGAAACATTGGTGACAACCGGTTTAGTAGTTTTAGGGGGCGAGGTAAAATCAAAAGCCTATCTTGATGTTCAAAAAATTGCCCGCGAAGTAATCAACAAAATTGGTTACACCAAGGGCGAATATATGTTTGATGGCAACTCGTGCGCTGTATTATCTGCCATTCATGAACAATCTCCTGATATTAACCAGGGCGTTGAACGTACGGCAAAAGAGGAGCAGGGCGCCGGCGACCAGGGTATGATGTTTGGCTACGCCACCAGTGAAACTGACAACTATATGCCGCTGGCATTGGATATTGCCCACGCTTTATTAATTGAGTTGGCCGCTATCCGCCGCGAAAATACCGACATCAAATATCTGCGCCCCGACGCAAAATCGCAGGTAACGCTGGAGTATGACGACAACAACCAGCCGGTCCGCATTGATGCTATTGTTATATCAACTCAGCACGATGATTTTGATGAAGAAAAAACCATGCTTGCAAAAATCAGCAAGGATATCATCAGCATCCTTATACCACGGGTTAAAGCGAAATATGCCAAATACGCACACTTTTTTGGTGATAGTATTAAATACCATATTAACCCTACCGGTAAGTTTGTGATTGGCGGTCCGCATGGTGATACCGGTTTAACAGGCCGCAAAATTATTGTAGATACCTACGGTGGTAAAGGCGCGCATGGCGGCGGTGCTTTCTCTGGTAAAGACCCTTCAAAGGTTGACCGTTCAGCAGCATATGCAACCCGTCATATTGCTAAAAACCTGGTGGCTGCCGGTGTTTGCGATGAAGTATTGGTACAGGTATCTTACGCGATCGGCGTGGCCCAGCCCATGGGTATCTATGTAAATACATACGGTACCGGCAAAGTGAACTTAATAGATGGCGAAATAGCAAAAAAGGTGGAATCCATATTTAACATGACGCCTTATGCAATCGAAACACGCTTTAAGCTGCGCAACCCTATTTATAGCGAAACAGCCGCTTATGGACACTTTGGCAAACCAAGCCAAACAGTTACTAAAACCTTTGTAAGCCCCGAAGGAAGGGTTGTAAATAAAGAGGTGGAGCTGTTTACCTGGGAAAAGCTTGATTATGTGGATAAAGTAAAGCAGGCTTTCGCATTATAATTGATTAAAGTAATTTCTGAAATATT
>JAQBOH010000151.1 GCA_028288125.1 Mucilaginibacter sp. | reverse complement strand
GCGGAGTACGCGGAGTTTTAATAATTCTTAATTCTCATCTTATTCTCTTCGTTTTCAGTGCTTTCTCTGCATCTCTGTGGTTAAATATCAACCATGCTTTCTCCTGTGAATAAGTTTATTTTTACCGAAATATGGGGCGTTATTTCCGACTAATCCTTAACCCTCCAATCTTTGGCCCCTCTAAACTGCAGCTTCTTTCAGACTTCCGGACTTTACTGACTTTTCGGACTAATTTTCTCTTATCACTAATCTCTACCTCAAATCATAAATTTCTTATCTTCGCTTCATGTCGCCCGCCGAAGCAAAAAAACGAATAGAATCACTCTCATCCGAGCTAAAACAGCACAATTACAATTATTATGTGCTTGCTATGCCCACTATTTCCGATTTTGATTTCGATAAGAAACTGGAAGAACTTAACGCGCTCGAGAAGCAATTTCCGGAATTTACCGATCCCGATTCGCCAACGCAAAGGGTAGGCGGAGATATTACTAAAGAATTCGTTACCGTAAAACACCGCTGGCCGATGCTGTCGCTGGGCAATACCTATAATGAACAGGAACTGCTTGACTTTGACCAGCGCATACGCAAATCGATCGGCGACAATTTTGAATATGTGTGCGAATTAAAGTTCGATGGCTTATCCATCAGCCTTACATATGCCGGCGGGCAATTATTGCGTGCCGTAACCCGCGGCGACGGTATCCAGGGTGATGATGTTACAACCAACGTACGAACCATCAACACCATACCTAAACGGCTTCATCCGGGCAATTACCCGGATGAGTTTGAAATACGCGGCGAAGTATTTATGCACCTTAAAGCCTTTGAACGGCTGAATGCCGAACGCATTGAGAATGGAGAAGTAACTTACGCCAACCCGCGTAACTTTGCGTCTGGCACGCTTAAAATGCAGGACTCTGCCGAAGTGGCCCGCCGTCCGCTTGACTGCTTCCTGTATTTTTTATACACCGAAAAACAGTTGTTCAAAACCCATTGGGAAAGTTTACAGGCCGTTAAAGCCTGGGGATTTCACACCAACGACCACAGCAAGCTTTGCAGTAGCATTGAGGACGTTTTTAAATTTATCAATTATTGGGATAAAAAACGTTTCGACCTCAGTTATGATATCGATGGCATTGTAATTAAAGTAAACAGCTACGCCCAACAGCAGGAATTAGGGTTTACCGCTAAATCGCCACGCTGGGCCATCGCCTATAAATACAAAGCCGAGCAGGTGCAAACGCAGCTGCTGCGGGTTACCTACCAGGTTGGACGTACCGGCGCGGTTACGCCTGTCGCCAATTTAAAACCGGTGCTGCTGGCGGGCACTACGGTAAAACGCGCCACCCTTCATAATGCTGATGAGATAGAAAAGCGTCTCAAATTACACGAGAATGATTGGGTATATGTTGAAAAAGGCGGCGAGATCATTCCAAAGATCATCAGCGTTAATTTGGAAAAACGCGATCCCTCTGCCACCCCGGTACATTATATTACCCATTGCCCGGTTTGCAATACCCTATTAGAGCGAAAAGAGGGCGAAGCTGCCTTTTATTGCCCGAATGACGAGGGCTGCGCCCCGCAGATAGTGGGTAAAATGCAGCATTTCATCGGCCGCAAAGCCATGAATATTGACGGGTTGGGCGATGAAACCATTGAGGCGCTTTATCAAAAAGGGTTAATACGCACGATCAGTGATATTTACGATCTGCACCTGCATAGCCAGGCGTTAAAACAGCTGGAAAGGTTCGGTGAAAAGTCGATCAATAACATGCTGGACGGTATTGAACGATCCAAACAAATGCCTTTTGAAAAAGTGCTGTTTGGCTTGGGCATCCGGTATGTCGGCGAAACAGTTGCAAGGAAACTCGCCGTGCATTTCAAAACGATCGATAATCTCGCTTCGGCAACCTTCGACGAACTGATCACTGCCGAAGAGATCGGTGAACGCATAGCCTTGAGTATCATGGAATATTTCAGCAGCCAAAACCACAAGTACGAAATTGAAAAATTAAAAGCACAGGGCCTGCAATTTGTTACCGAGGAAAAAGAGCTAAAACTCGACAGCGACAAGTTAAACGGCCAATCGTTTATCATATCCGGTGTATTCGAAAAATTCTCGAGAGATGAGCTGAAAGACCTGATAGAAAAAAACGGCGGAAAAATAGTGAGCAGTATATCGGCCAAGCTAAATTTCCTGGTAGCGGGCGATAATATGGGGCCGGCCAAATTGGAAAAAGCCCAAAAGCTGAATGTTCCAATTATTAGTGATGAGGAATTACTGGGGATGATAAAGTAGTTATCCCTCTCCTTCCCATCGTCTGTGTCCTCACAGACCAGCCCTTTAACACTAATTAACATAAAACCGCGCGTAACATTGCCAAAAAAAAATCATCTTAGCCTAAACCTCACGATAGATGAAATTTGCCTTTACCTATTTCCTTCTTTTCTTCATTAGCCTCCGGATATTTTCACAGCAGGTTACCGTTAGCGGTAAGATCACCGACGAGCGCAATAAACCTGTACCGTTCGCAAGCCTTTATATTAAAAACACCACCAAAGGCACATCGGCAAACAGCGAAGGCGAGTATAATTTACAATTAATGCCGGGTGTTTACGACCTGCAATATAAGGCTGTAGGTTTCCGCCAGGAGAGCAGGAAGGTAGATTTACGCATCAGCCAGGCTGTAAACATTGTTTTAAAGACAGAGACCTACCAGTTGCAGGCCGTAACCATCAACGGAAACGGGCAGGACCCGGCTTACGCCATCATCCGCAAAGCCATAAAAAACCGCAAGGCGCACCTAAACGAGGTGAATGCTTATACCTGCGGGGTTTATATTAAAGGGCTGCAAAAATTACTGGCCGCGCCAAAAAAGTTCCTTGGCTTTGACGTACAAAAAGCGGCCCGTGAAAACGGACTCGATTCAAACCGGAGGGGTATTGTATACTTGTCAGAATCTGAATCGAAGTACAGCTTTATGCGACCCGATAAGGTACACGAGGAATTAATTTCCTCTAAAGTATCCGGCAGCAACCGGGCCTTTAGCTTTAACCGGGCCTCGGACATGAAAGTTAATTTCTACGAAAATATCCAAACCTGGGAAGGATTGAGCAACAGGCCGATTATATCGCCCATTGCGGACAACGCGCTGTTTTACTACAATTATAAATATATCGGCATGTCGGTTGAGAACGGCGAAACGATTGATAAGATACAGGTAATACCCAAACGCGGCTATGATGCCTGCTTTATGGGCTATATCTATATTCTTGAAGATAGCTGGCGCATTTACGGCATCGATTTTTACATCACCAAAAAGCAGAATTTAAATCTTGTAGATACTTTAAAGATAAACGAGCAGTTTTTCCCGGTAACACAAAAAGCGTGGATGCCATCGTCGATAAAATTTGAATTTACCGGCGGCCTGTTTGGATTTAAAATTGGCGGATATTTTATTTCATTGTATAAGGATTACGACCTGGAACCTAAGTTCAGTAAAAAGGAGTTTTCTGAAGTAATGCGGATCACCCGGGGCGTCAACAAAAAAGATTCGGCCTTTTGGGAAAACGAACGGCCTATTCCGCTAACCGACGAAGAAAAAACAGATTATAAAAACAAGGCGGTCCTTGCGAAGAAACGCGAATCCAAAGCCTATCTCGATTCGCTTGATAATGTGAATAACCGGTTTAATCTGAATAAACTTTTATTCAGGGGTTATCACCATTCAAACAGGTACCAGCATGAGTCCTACGACCTTGGATCATTGTTGAATATCAGGGGATTTAATACGGTAGAGGGGTTTACGCTTAACTATAGCGCATCCTATCGCAAACGAATTGACAGCTTAAACAACCGTTTTCTCTTTTTTGGTGCAAAGGCTGGTTATGGATTTTCGGACCATAAATTTACAGGCAGCGTGACCGGCTCCGTACCGGTCAAGTCATTTACGCTAGGTTTCAATGCCGGGTCGGATATTGTTGATTTGAACAATACTGTACCCATTTCGCCAGTTATAAATTCGCTTTATAGCTTGTTTGAAAGGCAGAACTATGAAAAATTCTATCAAAAACAGTATGTATCGGCGTTCCTGCACAAACGAATTGCCGGCGGCTGGCTGGCCACTGCCGGAGCCGAATGGGCAGATCGCAAATGGCTGCCAAATGCGTCGTCCTATAGCTTTTTCAATCCCGGAAACAGGGCCTATACTTCCAATAATCCATTCCTGCCTGCACAGGATGTTCCATTATTCAATGAAAATCAATCGTTTAAGATCATCTTGCGGACTACTTATGATTTCAGCGATAAATATGAAACCTATCCAACCGGCAAACGGTACTTGCCATCGCCTTATCCCACCATCGGCTTCAACTACACAAAAGGGGTAAAAAACCTTCTTGGCTCCGATGTGGATTACGACCTGGTATCTGCCGATATTTCAAAATCAGATATCAGCATGGGGGTATTCGGGCGCACCTCCTTCTTTATCGGCGCGGGTAAATTCCTAAATAATAACAACTTGTTTTATCCCGATTACAAGCAATTTGCAGGCAACGAGGTTTTGTTTTACAAGGGCGGCATTACCAGTTTCTTATTGCTGAATTATTATACCTTCAGTACCCATACCCAATATATCGAGGGACACCTTGAGCATAATTTTTCAGGCTTTATTTTGAATAAGATACCATTGATCAGGAAGCTGAAACTACAGGAAATTGTTGATGTCAATTATTTATCCACTTCGGAGTTAAAAAACTATGCCGAATTGGGTTTTGGCCTGCAATACCTCAACTTCAGGCTGATGTACGGAACGTCATTTAACAGTGGCAGCAAAACAAACTCAGCATTCAGGCTTGGGTTAGGTTTTTAATTTAGTCGATGGTCCATAGACCATAGTAACAGATTCATTTCAGTAACAACCCAAAAGAAACCATCGCTATGGTCCATGGACTATGGACTCTCACACAAACAATCATTATATTTGCACCCTTTAATTATTCGAATGAACAAATTTTATGGGACCGGTGTAGCTATAGTTACTCCTTTTCAAGCGGACGGGCAAATCGATTACACTGGTTTGGGTAATCTTATCGATTATTTAATTGACAGCGGCATCGATTATATTGTATCATTAGGTACGACCGGTGAAAGCGCCACATTGAGTAATGAAGAGCGAAAAAAGGTGTGGGCCTTTACGTCAAAAACCGTTAATGGCCGGATAGGCCTGGTTGCGGGCATCGGCGGAAATAATACGGCTGATCTTGTTGAACAGTTAAAGCAATTTGATACTGCCGGTTACGATGCCATATTATCGGCAAGTCCGCATTACAATAAACCTACGCAGGAAGGCATTTACCAGCACTATAAAGCGATAGCTGAAAACGCTCCGTTGCCGGTGATCTTATATAATGTACCGAGCCGCACCGGCAGCAATGTAAACGCCGCCACGGTGGTAAGGCTTGCCCATGACTTTAAAAATATTATAGGCATTAAGGAAGCTTCAGGTAATTTCGACCAGATCAATCAAATTATGCGGGATAAACCCGGGCATTTTTTAATGATATCGGGCGACGACCCTATTACCCTGCCGATGATCGCCCTGGGCGCCGTCGGCATGATTTCCGTAGTAGGCAATGCCCTTCCCCGTCAAAGTTCTGATATGGTGCGCCAATGCCTGGCCGGCGATTTTAAAGCTGCCCAAAAAGGCCATTCGAGCCTGATTGAATTTACCCGTTTAATGTTTGCCGAAGGCAGCCCCGCCGGAGTTAAAACCGCGTTAAAAAGCCTTGGCATTTGCGGCGATACTTTAAGGCTGCCTTTGGTACAGGTTAGTGATAACACAGCAGTATCCATTATAGCGGAAACTAAGAAATTAGCCAAATAAAAAGCCCGCCGTTACACCGGCGGGCTTTTTATTGACTAAAGTTAAGAGCTCCTATGGTTTATAACTTAGGCTTTGTTTTTTGCTTCCTGAACTTCCAAACGAATTGCCTGTGCTAAATTTTTGAGGTCTTGCATCCCTTTACGCACGCGGGTTCCAGCTGCGCTATTACCTTTGTTGTAAAATTTGTCGGCATCTGCTTCTAATGATGCTACTAGCTGTTTTACTTCGTTGAATTTTTTCATTTCAGTTACTCCTTTTTTAAAGATTGAGGTTTTATTGTTTTATAAAGCTAATCTAGAATGTTTTTTCTAAAATAAAAATTTTTGAACGATAAAAAATATGGCTTTAAAGTGGTTTTTTTCCACATTTCCAATTGGCAAGAGCTGTATATAAATTATTAAATAGTATGGCTATTTATGCAGATGTATCAAATAACATCAACCGGATCCGGCTAAATTTCCATAATCAAATCAAAGCCATACAATCATTAAAACAATCACGGTTATTCCCGGTCTTTCGTTAAAATTTTACTCTTTATTCTCCAATAAAAAATACCAGTAATAAAATCTGTATTTGAAATTATTGCTGGTACTCTTTTAAAAAATATTTCGTTACGGCACGGTTTTACAATACCGCGAAAGCTGTGCGATCAGGCAACCGCCATTTTAGTTTGCTTATAGTGCCCTGCTTTAAGCTTTTCGGCCATTTCGCTGTAGGCATCCAAAGTGCGCTGCACATCGTCAAAACTGTGTGCCGCTGTAGGTATCAAACGCAATACGATCAATCCTTTTGGTATCACAGGATATATTACGATCGAACAAAATATGCGGTAGTTCTCACGCAGGTCGCGGGTAAGCGAGGTGGCTTCGTACAGGTCGCCTTCTAAAACTACCGGCGTAACCATGGTATTGGTAACGCCTAAATTAAATCCGCGTTCCCTTAAACCATTTTGCAATGCCAGGGTAATTTCCCAAAGCTTTTCGCGCAGTTCCGGCTTTGATTTTAACAGCTCAAAACGCTTTTTTAACCCTATAACCATTGGCATAGGCAGGGCCTTTGCAAATATTTGCGACCGCATATTATAGCGAAGGTAATCTACAACCTCCCTGGTTGATGCAACAAACCCGCCAATGCCCGCCATGGATTTGGCAAACGTGCCAAAATAAACGTCCACTCCGTCTGCACAGTCCTGCGCTTCGTGTGTGCCGGCCCCGGTTGCACCCATGGTTCCAAAACCATGCGCGTCATCAACAAGCATCCGGAAATTAAATCTTTCTTTGAGCTTAACGATCTCTTTTAATTTGCCTTGCGCGCCCGACATGCCGAAAACACCTTCAGTGATCAGCAATATGCCGCCACCGGTTTGCCTGGTTAAACGTGAAGCGCGTTCAAGCTGTTTCTCGCAGCTTTCCAGATCGTTATGCTGGTAAACAAAGCGTTTACCCATGTGCAGCCTTAAACCGTCAATGATGCAGGCGTGTGACTCGGCATCGTAAACAATCACATCGTTACGGTCGGCAAGCGAATCAATGATCGATAACATGCCCTGGTAACCGTAATTTAATAAATAGGCATCTTCCTTCCCTACAAAACTGGCCAGATCGCTTTCAAGCTCCTCGTGATGCCTTGAATTACCCGACATCATCCGTGCGCCCATCGGATATGCCATACCGTAATCTGCCGCCGCTTGTGCGTCGGCCTCTCTTACTTCAGGATGGTTAGCCAAACCAAGATAATTGTTCAGGCTCCATACCAAATGCTCTTCCCCGTTGAATTGCATGTGCGGCCCGATCTCGCCTTCCAGCTTGGGGTAAGAAAAATACCCGTGCGACCACTTTTGGTGCTGTCCCAAAGGGCCACCCATGCTTTTCGATATTTTATCAAATAAATCCAAAATATTAAAGATATGTTAAACGTACAAATATACCTCTTTAACGCTCAGCAACCATCATTATTACTTTTTATAATAGGCTATAATGGTTGGTTCATGGTCGCTAGTTCATGGTTCATACCCATATTTTACAATATAAACAAAAGAGACACAAATTTAGCGTCTCTTTTTTGTTGTGATTATATTTGATAATAGCTTATATAAAAAACATTTCTACTATGTACTGTAGAACTATGATCTATCAACCATGAACTAATCGACATTATCATGCAAAAAAGAATTGTTGTTACGTATCTCGATATTTCCTTCACTGTCCGATAACAGCGAGAACCTTGAAATCTGGCTTTCGTCGGATGCAGGAGGCTGCTGCAAAGCAATTTCCTTTCGCTTATAAGCCGGAATGTTTTCCAGTTCCTGGATGTTACCATTACGGAGTTTCATACTCAGGTCCTTCAGGCGCATAATGCGCTCACGTGATTTGCGCAATTGCTCTTCTATCGATTCATCTGTTTTATGATCGTCAGCGCCCGCAATAACCTCGGGCTCTTCTTCAACCTCAGTAATTTTTTCTTCCGCTACCGGCTCAAAACCCATTACCGACTCGGTCACTTTAAAAGTCATTTCAGACATTTCAGTTATTTCCGGCTCATCAACTGGTTGTTCCTCCACCAGGTTATGCTTTACAATTGCCGGCTCTTCCGTACGCGAAGGAAATAAATCAAATAAGCCTGTTTGTTTAGGCTCTTCTTTAATTTTCATGTACGGCTCAATTTCCGCGTCATCTTTAACCATTGTTATAAACTCGTTTACCGGCCTTACCAGGGGCTGACTTTCGGGCACAAGCATCGAAACAACTTTTTTGGTGCTTTGCTCTTTTTCGCGCTCATCCTTGGTTTGAAACCCGGTGGCAATAATGGTTACCGATAGCTTATCCCCCAAACTTTCATCACGGCAATTACCCCATATCAGGTCGGCAGCCAAACCAGCTTCTTCCTGTATAAAATCAGTAATTACACTCACTTCATCCATGGTCACCTCTTTATCACCCGAGCTGATATTTAACAGGATATACCGTGCGCCTTCAATTTCGTTATCCTTTAACAGCGGCGACGACAAGGCGCCTTCAACCGCTTTCAGGGCCCGGTTTTCGCCTTCTGCAGCCGAGCTTCCCATAATAGATACACCGCTGTCTTTCATAACCGTGCGCACATCCTTAAAGTCAACGTTGATATAACCGGGAAGTGTGATGATCTCGGCGATGCCTTTGGCGGCAGTAGTTAAAATATTATCAGCCTGCGCAAATGCCGAACCCAGTGTAAGGTTCCCGAAGATCTGGCGCAGGCGATCGTTTGAGATCACCAAAAACGAATCGACATACTTTTTCAGCTCCTCCATACCTTCCTCGGCCTGCATTTTACGGCGCTTGCCTTCAAACGCGAACGGGGTGGTGATAATGCCGACCGTCAATATATCCATTTCGCGGGCAGCTTTGGCTATGATCGGGCTGGCGCCTGTTCCGGTGCCGCCGCCCATACCCGCGGTAATGAACAGCATTTTGGTATTGGGGCCAAGCATCTGTTTAATATCGTCAATGTTCTCAATCGCCGAGTTTTTGCCCACTTCGGGTATCGAGCCCGCGCCCATACCTTCGGTAAGGCTTGCGCCTAATTGTACTTTATTGGGAATGGGGCTCAACTCCAATGCCTGGGCATCGGTGTTGCAGATGATAAAGTCCACACCTGTAATACCCTGCCTGTACATATGGTTTACCGCGTTACCGCCGCCGCCGCCAACACCGATCACTTTAATGATTGACGACTTTTCTTTTAGCATCTCAAACTGCATAATCCTTGTTTTCAGTTATATGTGAATGACGAATATTCAGATTTCTCTATTGTAATAATAACGCTTTTTCCACAATCCTTTTCCACATTTGTCAATATGTGGAAAGATTGGATATTGTGAATAATTATGGCCCCTTTTGCCGCATTTTCATCTTGATCTGGACAGTTATTTCAAAAAATCCTCGTCTTTTATATCATCTTTTATAAATTTTTTCCCGCTCTCTAATATTTTCCCCAGCAAGCCGAATTTTCTGTCGTCCGTGTATTTGGTTTTCTCCACTTTTACTTCGGCAGGCGATTGCGCTACATCATTGTATTCCATTTTCTGGATACCTTTTATCAGCAGGCCAATACCTGTCGCGAACGTTGGGCTTTGCAATTCTTCGTACACATTTTTAGGGAGCATCTCGTTTTTAGCCAGGTGTTCGTTCGGATAGCCAACGCGGCAATCCAAACCGGTAACATATTCAACCAATTGCGGCAAGTGCTTCAGCTGCGCGCCGCCACCGGTAATCACAATACCCGCAATCAGCTTTTTCTCATAACCTGATGATTTGATCTCGTAGTACACATGCTCTACAATTTCCTCCATCCGGGCCTGGATAACGAAGGCCAGGTTTTTTACCGATATTTCCTTTGGTTCGCGGCCACGCAAACCGGGAACGCAAACGATCTCATTTTCCTTGTTCTCTTCAGCCAGCGCCGACCCGAAACGTATTTTTAACTGCTCGGCTATGTTACGCATTACCGAACAGCCTTCGCGGATATCCTCAGTTACGCTATTACCCCCAAAAGGAATAACGGCAGTATGACGGATAATACCCTCCTGGAAAATAGCCACATCGGTTGTGCCGCCGCCGATATCAACTAAAACTACGCCTGCTTCTTTTTCTTCGTCACTCAAAACAGATTCGGACGATGCCAGCGGCTCCAATATCAGTTCTTGGCTTTCGAGCCCGGTTTTATTTACACATTTAACTATATTTTTTATAGCGGTTACCTGGCCGGAAATAATGTGGAAGTTGGCCTCGAGCCGTACGCCGGCCATACCGATGGGGTCCTTAATACCCGGCTCATTATCAACTGTAAACTCTTGCGGCAGCACATGAATGATCTCCTCTCCCGGCGGCATCACCAGGTTGTACATGTCTTCAACCAGTTTATCGATATCCTTACGGGATATTTCCGATTGAATATCGCGGCGGGTTATCAGTCCGCGGTGCTGCAAGCTTTTAATATGCTGCCCCGCGATACCTACGTTTACCACCTTGATCTCCACATTCGATTGTGTGCCTGCAATATCAACAGCGGCTGTAATACCCTGCACGGTTTTATCGATATTTGATACCATGCCACGGGTTACACCTGCCGATTCGGCTTTGCCGATACCCAACACTTCTATCTTCCCGTTTTTGCTTCGGCGGCCAACAATAGCGCATATTTTAGTGGTTCCGATATCCAATCCCACTACAATAGGCGAACTTTTTTCCTGAGTCGAGCTTTTGTCCATATTAATTCTTTATTAATGCTGTGTCTTTAATCGTTTTGGTTGTATCCCGGCTTGCTGTTTTTGATTTCAGCGAGTCGGATTTTAGGTTTTCGTTTTTAACTCCCACTACCTGGTTGGCGTATTTAACATTTATTACGCGGTAAGCATCCCAACCTGCCTGCGGCAGGGCTTTTTTATAAAACACCAGCAGGTTATGAAACTTGGTGTCGAGCGAGTCGGCGTTTCCGAGTAATATCCGTTGGCTGCCAACCCTGGGGACCAGTTCAATTTCATGATTCTGGTTTACATATAGCTGGGCGATCTGCGCACTCCAGAGCGAATCTTTACTGATATAAACTGCCGTTTTAAACAGGTCGCGCGCCAGCGTACTATGCAGCGTATCAACCCGGTTGGCAAAAAGCTCATCTATAAATCCATTGGCTACAGGCACCCGGGCCGTAAAATTCGCCGACAGCGGAATTTTCAGCCCATGCTGGTCAACATAAAAGTCCTGGTCGAAACGGTTTATCAAACGTAAAATAGGCTGGCGCTGGGTAATCTGAACGGTAATGGTACCATCCATGTCGGCATATACCGTTGCAAATTCAATAAATGGATTTGCCCGTAACCTGGTTTCCAAATCATGAATATTGATATTTTCGATCTTGCGGCCCATCAATATATGGCCGTTTGCCAGTAAAATTTTATCAACCTCCTGCCGGTCAATAAAATACTGGTTGCCGGGGATATATATCTTCACATCCTTACAAACAACTTCGGCCTTTTTTATTTCAATGAAACTCATCAGCACAACCACGCCGCCCAGGCTAACCACCCAGGCCACGCCTATTAAAATGTGCCTCCATATGCGTTTCTTAAACATCCTGTAAAGCTATTTTTAAAGGTTGTACCATTTGGTCGATGTCGCCGGCGCCTACAGTTAAAAGTAAGGCAGGTTTTTCGCTTTTCACCAGCTCAATGGTCTCTTGTTTTCCACATTTCCGTTTATTCAACATTTTCATGCGTGATAGTATCATATCCGCATTTACACCTTCGATCGGCAACTCGCGGGCAGGATAAATATCCAGTATGATCAACTCGTCTGCCAGGTCGAGCGCTTCGGCAAAGCCGTCGGCAAAATCGCGTGTGCGGGTATATAAGTGCGGCTGAAAAATAGCTGTCAGTTTTTTATCCGGGTAAAGTTTTTTTATCGACCTGATACAAGCTTTCAACTCCTCCGGATGATGCGCATAATCATCGATATAAATGTGGTTTTCGTTTTTTACGATATACTCAAAGCGGCGCTTAACACCTTTGAATGAACCCAGAGCGCTTTTTATAGCATTGGGTGAAACTTCTAAAATTAAAGCCGCCTCAATCGCTGCAACCGCGTTTTCAATATTATGCATCCCCGCGATGCCCAGTTTTATATCTGCTATCGTGGTTTTGCTGTTTTTAAAATCGAAATAAAAATCACCTTTTTTGATCTGGATATTTGATGCATAGGCGTCGGCGGTATCTTCCACGGCATATGTAAACCCGGTCTCCAGCGGCAGGCCTTTGCGGTGAATAAGCGTGCCGCCTGGTTTTATCTGCGATGCGAATAACTTAAACGATTCCGTCAAATGGGCATGATCACCATAGATATCCAGGTGGTCGGCATCCATCGAGGTAATAATTGCGACATCAGGATAAAGCGTTAAAAATGAGCGGTCATATTCATCTGCTTCCACCACTACAATATCATTTTTACCATACAGCACATTGCTTTGATAATTTGACGATATCCCGCCAAGGAAGGCAGAACAATCCTTACCCGAATCCTTCAGGATATGGGCAACCATCGTAGAAGTTGTGGTTTTGCCGTGTGTGCCAGCGACGGCAACTGTAAACATTCCCTTGCTGATTATTCCCAATACCTGCGACCGCTTAAACAGTTCAAAGCCCTTGTTTTTAAAGAAGTTCAGGATCGCGGAGTCCTTGGGTATGGCCGGGGTATAAATGATCAGTGTTCCCTCATCAGTGGTACGGAAATTAAGCGGTATCAAGTCTTGCCGATCGTCAAAAACGATCCTTATTCCCTCGTTGTGAAGCTCGGTAGTAAGGTCGGTCGGTGTTTTATCATAGCCGCAAACAACACGTCCCGAATGATGGAAATACCGGGCCAGGCCGCTCATGCCGATACCGCCAATCCCTATCAAATAAACCCGTTGTATATTACTTAATTCCATCTTTTTTGATTACATCGATTATATTTTTGATTACACCGATTATATTTTTTGATTGCACCGATTACCTTTGATTTCACCGATTTAATTTCTTTTATTTTTTCGCTATAAATCATTAACCATTTGCTATTAACATTACCTCTTTAGCGATAACTTCGTCTGCATCCGGCAACGCCAGCTTGCCTATATTTTCGCTGAGCTTCTTTTGCAGATGCTTGTCTTTGATCAGCTCGAGCGCTTTATCTATTAATTTCGATTCAGCATCCCGGTCAGCAACAAAAACGGCTGCCTGTTCTTGCACCAACGCCAGTGCGTTTTTGGTTTGGTGATCTTCGGCCACGTTTGGCGAAGGCACCAGTATTACCGGTTTCTTTATGACGCACAGTTCGGCGATGGTGCCTGCCCCTGCCCTCGAAATAATAACATCCGCGGCAGCATAAGCCAAATCCATACGGTTCACAAATTCCATTACACAAATATTTTCGTGGTAATTTTCACCCAGCTTTTCAATGATACCGTTATAATAAACTTTACCTGTTTGCCATACCAGCTGCACATCGGCAGCGATAATTTTATCAAGTCCGGCCAGCACGCTGTTGTTCAATGTGCGTGCACCCAGGCTGCCGCCGGTTATCAATATTGTTTTTTTTGTTGGCGACAGCTTCAAAAGTTCCCGCGCTTGTATATGCTTTCCAGCTATGTCAACCGAATCCTTCCGTATAGGGTTGCCGGTTTTGATGATACGGCCGGCCGGAAAAAATTTCTCCATGCCATCAAAAGCCACACATATTTTCTTCGCGTTTTTTCCCAGCCATTTATTGGTGATCCCGGCATATGAATTTTGTTCCTGTATCAGGTAAGGGATGTTTTTTAGCGATGCCGCATATAATAATGGTCCGGAGGCATAACCGCCAACGCCTACCGCCGCGTCAGGTTTAAAATCACGTATGATCTGCGCCGCTTTCCTCACACTTAAAAATAATTTTACCGGGAACATCAGGTTTTTCCAGATCGACCCACGCTGAATTCCCCGGATATCTAGTCCTATAATCTTATAACCCGCTGCCGGCACCTTCTCCATTTCCATCCGCCCCTGCGCCCCGACGAATAATAGCTCCACATCGGGATCAATCATTTTCAACGCATTGGCAATAGCAATAGCCGGGAAGATATGCCCCCCAGTACCGCCACCACTAATTATGATCTTTTTTGATTTCACCGATTATATTTTTTGATTACACCGATTTTGGTTTTGATTACACCGATCATTACTTGTTATACTAAATCCGAACCCGATAGCTATCGGGTCGAAAATTCGAAATCCGAAATTCCTCAAGCTATCGCCATCTCCCTTATCTCCCCCACGATAACTTTTTTTGGCTCATCAATATCGCGGCTAACCGATAAGATGATACCAAACGCCACACTTGTAAACAATATGGATGTACCGCCCATGCTGACAAACGGCAGCGGTATCCCTGTAACCGGACCAAGCCCCACTGCCACGGCCATATTGGCAAATGCCTGTATCGTTAAACTGAAACTTAACCCCGCAGCCAGCAAAGCGCCGAACGCTTTTGGCGCCCGCGTTACAATTTTTATACACCTGTACAGCAAAAACAGGTAGATGCCGATCAAAGCTATCCCGCCCACAAGGCCATACTCCTCAACGATTATCGCATATATCTCATCCGAATAAGCTTCGGGCAGGTAATTGATCTCTTCGCTTTTTCCTACACCTTTGCCGAATACGCCGCCTGAAGCGATAGCTATTTTGGCGTGGATACCCTGGAATGCTTTATCGGGATTCGCCTTTTCGGGATGCATAAAGGTGTCTATCCGGGTTAAATACATGTGCCGGCGCGGACCTAAAAACATGATGCCGGCTAATAATATGATCCCGGCAAGGCATACCACCGCGATTTGTTTGACGCTTATGCGGCCCATTATCAGCAATAAAATACTTACACCAAACAGCATCAGCGCGGTTGAAAGATTGGCCCAGGCAATGAGCGCGAAGACCAGGCAGACGGCCCCCATAATGGGTATAAATGATTGTTTTACATTCTTTATATTTTCCTGTTTTAACGATAGAGTGCGCGCCAGGTAGGTGATCAGCGCCAGCTTCGCCAAATCGGACGTTTGGAAGCTTAAGCCCGTGCCCGGGATAGCTATCCACCGGCTGGCATCGTTTACATGGTGGCCAAAAACCAGCGTGTATACCAAAAGCGGCAGCGTAATGAGCATCAATAATTTCGATATCCCGCGGTAATAGCGGTAATCCACCTTATGTGATATATACATCAATGCAATGCCACCGATAATCATAGCCAGGTGTTTTAGCAATATAGACTCGGCGCCAACGCCACGTTTATATGCCAGCGTACCAATAGCGCTGTAAACGGCCAGCAACGAAATAACCGACAGCAATATCACGATAAGCCATATCCAACGGTCGCCTTTTGTTTTACTGAGTATATAATTCATATTTTTGATTACACCGATTATAGTTTGATTTCACCGATTTTTTTGTCCATAGTCCATGGTCGATAGTCCATAGTCGTTTTATCTTTTCATTTTCAAATTCCAAATCCTCTCATTTTCAAATCATTCATCTGCACATCCGCACATCTGCACATCTACAACTCCCTCACCGCTTGTTTAAACTGACGGCCTCTGTCTTCGTAGTTTTTGAACAGATCAAAACTGGCGCAGGCCGGCGAAAGCAATACCGTATCGCCCTTGGTTGCCAGGTGATATGATACCTGTACAGCTTCTTCTGCCGAGTATGTATTTACTATTATCTCCACATCGTCTTCAAAGGCTTCGTGGATACGCTTGTTATCCTTACCCAAACACACGATGGCTTTAACCTTTTGTCTTACCAGGTCTTTCAGCATAGTATAATCGTTTCCCTTGTCCACACCGCCAAGGATCAGGATTACATCGCTGGTCATACTCTCAAGGGCATACCAGGTGGAATTCACGTTGGTGGCCTTTGAATCGTTGATGAAGCTGATGCCGGAAATTTTTCCGACAAACTCCAGCCTGTGCTCGATGTTTTTAAAATTGCCCATACTTTCCCTGATCAAAGGATCGCGCAATTCGAGCAGCCTGGCAATAATACCTGATGCCATCGAGTTGTAAATGTTGTGTTTTCCCTGCAGGGCCAGTTCGGTAATTGACATCTGAAAATGTTCTTGATGTGTGTTTATGACAATATTGTCCTTATCGAGATATGCTCCCGGTTCTACTTTCTTTTCGATTGAAAACGGGAGTTGCTGTGCGGCAAACGTCCGTGTTTCCATTCCTTTTATTGTTTCCGGGTCATCAGCGCAATAGATAAAAAAATCATTGGCTGTTTGATTCTGCGTTATCCGGAATTTAGAAGCCGCATAGTTCTCCAGTTTATATTCATACCTGTCTAAATGGTCGGGTGTGATATTTAACAATACAGCTATATCCGTTTTAAACCTGTACATATCATCCAGCATAAAGCTGCTTAATTCGAGCACGTACAGGTCGAATTTCTCTGTGGCTACCTGGTAAGCAAAGCTCTTGCCTATATTGCCTGCCAGACCTACATTTAAGCCCGCATTCTTGAGGATATGATAAGTTAAACTGGTAGTTGTTGTCTTACCGTTTGAGCCGGTTATACCTATTATCTTAGCATTGGTATACCTGCCGGCAAATTCAATCTCCGATATAACAGGTATGCTTTTTTCCTTTATTTTTTTGATGATCGGCGCTTTATCCGGTATACCCGGACTTTTGATCACTTCTGCAGCCTCAAGTATTTCTTTTTCGGTATGCTGATTTTCTTCAAAACGGATATTCCAGTCCTGCAACTGCCGTTTATAGCTTGCCTCAATTGTGCCGAAATCCGAAACAAAAACATTGTAGCCCTGCTGTTGGGCAAGGAAAGCTGCTCCCACCCCGCTTTCGCCGGCTCCGAGAATTGCAAGCCTAACCCCGGCCCTCTCCAAAGGAGAGGGAGTAGTATGGGATAATATATCTTTATTTGATTCCACTTATTATTCTATCTTTATTCTCTTATCAAACTACTTCCGACTTCCGACTTCCGACTTCCGACTTCCGACTTCCGACTTCCGACTTCCGACTTCCGACTTCCGACTTCCGACTTCCGACTTCCGACTTCCGACTTCCGACTTCCGACTTCC
>JAQBOH010000141.1 GCA_028288125.1 Mucilaginibacter sp. | reverse complement strand
ATACTATTCAAACACTAAACACTTTTAAACGCTACTGGGTAAGCCGCCTTAAGCCTTCGTTTTTAAATGAAGCGACGCGGACTAAACAATTAGATACCACGGCGGTGGTGAAAATAAATTGATGTTAAAATTTTTTTATTTTTTTGTATCATTTAAATAATTGTGTGCGTAAAGGATAATAACCAGGTGAAAATAAATTGTTTATCTGCCTATGAAAAATATACGCTCAATTCCGCTGTTGCTTTTTCTGTTAAGCTTTGGTTTTGTTTCCTGCAAAAAAGTCTGTTTTCGCCCCGATAATGGGTAAGGACCTGGTACTTACCCCCGTCGAACAGCAAAAGGTAACAGCGGATAACGCGTTTGAATCAGCGCCGCCCTCGGGTGAATCAAAAATTTACACTGAAATAACGTCCCTTTCATTTTATATCATAATCTTCGGCAACTAAACTTAATTGCAATGGAGAACGATTTAGCCGAACTTTTTGAACGGGAGCTTGTGAAGCTACGGGACGAGATCAAAGACTTTAAGGATGAAGATAACATTTGGAAAAAGGCAGATGGCATCACAAATTCAGCCGGCACCCTGGTGCTGCACTTACTGGGAAATTTGAACTATACCATAGGTGCATTGTTGGGTGGCACGGGCTATGTCAGGAACCGCGAACAGGAGTTTTCATTGACAGGCGTTCCGCGCGAAAAACTTATTGCCGATATTGAAAGTGTAATTGAAGTAGTAAAAACCAGTTTAAATGGCATTTCACAATCGAGGCTGGATGAAACCTACGCGCTTGAGATGGTGGCGGGCAAAAAAAGCACAACCTGGTATCTCACGTTTTTTTACGGCCATTTAAATTACCATTTGGGGCAGATTAACTATCTGAGGAGGATATTGGAATAAAAGCCACTCGCAGAGACGGAATGCATTGCGTTTCTGCGATGTTTTAAAACAACCCGTCGCATTGTCCTAATCAGTGCGGAGCAACTTATCAATAATCCTTACCTTTAAATGGAATTGCAAAAGGAATGAATATTTACAACAAGGATGACGGCAAACGCGGCAGTTTTTTTATAGACGACGGCAATGTACATGTCGGCGAGATGAATTATGTTTTCGCCGGCCCGGCAAAAATGATCATTGTTCATACGGAAGTAAATGAAGACTATGAAGGAAAAGGGCTTGGCAGGCAGCTTGTGCAAGCCGGTGTCACTTATGCACGCGAAAATCACATGAAGATATTGCCGCTCTGCCAGTTTGCAAAAAAGCTATTTGATGTTACGCCTGAGTTTGCAGATGTATTGTTTTAACCTATACCCCTGCCAGTTTAATTAACAACACCATGGAATATTTATTAGATTACCCGGTAAAAGCGCTCATAGAACCCGAAAAATATAAGTGTACAGTTGAATGGCGCCATGGCAAATTTATAACAGATGAACCCCGGGAAATTGGCGGAAAAGATGAAGGACCCGATCCGCATACCCTGCTGCTATCATCCGTAGCAACCTGTACGCTGGCTACCCTGCGCATGTATATTGACAGAAAAGGATGGGATATTCCTGATATGGCAGTGGCGGTTAACATGTACCATGAAACGAAAGATGGGAAAAGTGTTACCGTAATTGACCGCGACCTCAATTTTTTTACGCCGGTTACAGATGAGCAACGGGAAAGGCTGGTACATATTGCAAAAGTATGTCCCATATCTAAAATGCTGGAGGGCGAAGTGCAGGTACGCGCGTTCGCTTATTCAGATCATTCAAGCCTGGATAAACATACCTATACCAATGAAGAAATAACAGTTGAGTGGAACCCCGGACTTTGCCGCCATGCCGGCCGCTGCGCTACCCAGTTGCCGCAGGTTTTTAACCCTGCTGAAAAGCCCTGGATAAATATGGATGGCGCTACCACCCGGGAAATAAGGGAGCAGGTGGCAAGGTGCCCTACGGGCGCTTTGAAGATTGCCAAATGACATATTGATCTCCGGCGAAATTTTTGCAAAAAAAAGATGGGTGGCTATCTGCCATCCATCTTAAATCTTATAGGCCTTCTATACCGATTATTTCAAACTCCTTTTTGGAGCAAAATAAACTGGTAATAAAAGAATAGCCAACAAAATAGCAAAATCTAATACAACTGTCATGTCTTTGAATTTAAATTATTTATTAAACAATTAATGTTCAGAAACAATCACCATCCTTATAAGCCTTAATCTTGCAATTACAGGTTTAGGGTTTCAGAATAATTTATATTTCTATACAGGGGCGCGACACAAAACATGCCATTTTACACAGTCGTGCTTTTTGCCCAAAAACGGCAAAAAATGAAATTCTTGTATTTTAAAAATTATCTCAAAAAAACTGGAATTGCCGAAAATTACATGGCTTAGCAGCCAATTGGCGATAAAAAAAAGAATATAAATGGAAATTTGCTCTATTTTTGGTAAAAAAATAAAATTAAAAGACCTGAAAATGTGATTTTGACATGCAATAAGCGTTTTTGCACAAATCGCCAATACATACTTCGTAAATCCTGGGCAGCAGGAAAAACGATTCAGCCAGGTTGGGCATTGAAATCTCTAAACAGGCCGGTATGGGCCCCGGCACCCGATTAAAATGCCCGAAAAATTAAAAATTGACAATTTGTCATGAAATATGACAGAGTCGAATTTTTGAGCCACAAAATGAACCTTTTAGGGCGGACATTTCCTGACAAAACGGCAATTAAATGAGTTTGGCACAACCGGGGAAATAAATGTTTTAGAGTTTTATACGGATATATCCGGAACAAGCCATTTATCCATTACCATGGCAATTGATTCCTCAACGATTGGTTTAACTACAAAATCGTCCATGCCGGCAGCCAGGCATTTTTCTTTCTCACCTTTTACATTGCTGGCTGTTAAGGCGATGATAGGGACCCGGCCGGTATGCTGCATTGCCCGGATTTTTTCCGTGGCTTCATATCCGTTCATTTCGGGCATCTGCACATCCATCAATATAAAATCGGGCATTTGCTGTTCGCAGTGTTTTACCGCTTCGATACCATTTTGGGCTTCCAGGAAAATGGCGTTGGGCGCAATTTTTTGAACGATGATCCGGGCAAGCAATAAATTTACCGCGTTATCCTCGGCCACCAGCACGGATATCCGGCCGGTTCTAACCTCGATTTTTGCTGAAACACCGGGGCTCTCTGTATGGCGTGCCAGGCTGCTCACCCGTGATAAGGCCGTATAAATATCCTGTATTTTTACGGGCTTCGTTAGCCGGTTATTTATTTTCAATTCCTCGCATGCTTTGATGAGTGTGCTGTCATCGGCAGAACTGTATAAAAGAATAATGGGCAAGTCGCCAGACAGAGAATAGAAACTGTCTCTTATTTTTTTAATAGTCTCCAATCCGTCCATAAAGGGCATGTGATAATCTATCACTGCCGCGTCGTACTTATCCCCCTTCGATAGCAGCTGCAAGGCTTCGAATCCATTTTTTGCTTCAACTGCTTCAATATCTTTTAATGATAATATCCTGGTTAAAATCATCCGGTTATTATCATTGTCATCAACAATTAAAACCTTTTTAATATGATCGAGCGATCTCAGGGGCAGAGCTTCGCCATTTTCCGTTTTAAAAGTCAGGTCGAAGAAGAAAATGCTGCCTTGTCCGACGGTACTTTGCAATTGCAGGCGGCTTCCCATAAATCCCAGCAATTTATTTGAGATGGTTAAACCAAGCCCCGTTCCACCATATTTTTTTGTGGTTGAACTGTCTTCTTGCGAAAACGCTTCAAATATTTTTACCAGTTTGTCGGGCTTTATACCTATGCCTGTATCTCTTACCTCAAACCGTATAGTTGTTTGATCTCCATTAGAAGATATGGGTTCAATTTTTAATTCTATCTCGCCGGCGTCGGTGAATTTAGATGAATTTCCAAGCAGGTTTACCAGGATCTGTTTCAGCCTCACCGGGTCGGCCCAGATGAACCGGGGAAGGTCCGGCGATATGTTCAGCAGCATCTCAAGCCCTTTTGTTTGAACCTGGTAAGTGATGATATCAGTGGCCTGCGAACTTAGCTCATACAAGTCGCATTTTTCAATGTTTAATTCCAGCTTACCAGCTTCAATTTTCGAAAAATCAAGAATATCGGTAATGATCCCCAACAAGGTATTGGCTGATTGATTTACGATAGTTAAGTACTGCTGCTGGGTTTCGTTCAGTTTGGTTTTTAAAACCAGATCGGTAAACCCGATAACGCCGTTTAAAGGGGTCCGGATCTCATGGCTCATATTTGCCAGGAATTCCGACTTTGCAACGTTAGCTTCTTCAGCTGATAACTTAGCCATTTTAAGCTCTTCCCGTTGTTTAATTAACAACGTAATGTTCTGTGTGAAGATCATCATGCCGCCAACCTGTCCATCAAACCGATACCAGGGGCGCATCTCCCAGCTGATGTAAATAATATTTCCGTCGGCCTCTACCTGCATGTCTTCCGCATTTCTTTCTATCGCGCCATTTAATACCCGTTGGTGCCTTTCCTTTCGTTCCGCGGTTATCGCCGGAAAAAATTCATAATGCGACCTGCCGATAATATCCCGGCCTGTAAGGTGATAATCGTCAAGCCAGCAATTGCTAACAGCGATATACTTCATATCGTTATCCAGCATGGCTACCGCCGCCGGCGAGTGCTGAACGAATGCAGACAACCGGGCTTTTTCAGTTATGAGCGCGTTTTCAGCTTTTTTCTTCTCATCAATATCCTGAAAGGTGCCGTAGAGCCTTTTGCATATCCCGTGTTCAAATTCAGCATTACCCAAAGCTCTTACCCATAACTCCTGTCCCTGCGCTGTTACGATTTGCAATTCCAGGTCCCAGGGTTCACCTTGTGCGAGTGCGCGTTCAATGGCCTTTGTTATTTTATCCCGGTTTTCGCCTTCCTTATAAAAGCTGACCCCAACATTGAGGTCGGGTTGAAAATCGGGCTCAACGCCATGTATTTGTTTGGTAACATCCGTCCATAGGACTTGTTGTTTTGCAATGTCGAACTCCCAGCCGCCCACACGAGCTATTTTATTTGTCTGCTCAAGCATCTCTTTGGTGCGCCTCAAATCCTCTTCGAGATAATGCCGTTCGGTAATATCAATGGCGTTGCCGATTACATAGTCTTCGCCATTGGCATTTTTTTCTAAAACGTTATTGAACATCCACATGCGGTACGACCCGTTTTTATGCCGGGTAATCATTTGCCCGCTTCCGCTTCCTGTATCTTTAATTTTTTGCAGGTAAGCCTTTAAAAGCGAATGCCTGGCCTGCGGAACAATGTCAAATAAGCTTTTTGTTAAAATTTCCTCCAATGAGTAACCTAAAATATTTGCCCCCGCACTGTTTACCGAAAGAAAAGTACCATCGAGATCATGCGTACACATTAGCCCAAGTGAATTCTCAAAAAAAGCCCTCAACCGTTCTTCGCTTGCGATAAGACGCTGCTCTTTAAATTTTTCTTCCGTTATATCGCGGCCAATGCCAAAAATATTTCCGGTTACCGGGTCGGGCGAAGACGTCCATTGGATGCTTTTGTATTGCCCGGATTTGGCCTTAAAGCGCTGAACGTAATTCAATGTTGAACCGCCCGTGCGCAGCCCCTCCAACTCCTTTCGCGTTTCGGCAATATCATCTGGATGTATAAAATCAAAGGTGGAGGTATTTAAAAGATGCTCTTCATCCCAACCCAGCACTTTCACAAATGCGGGGTTGATTTTTTTAAAAAAGCCGTCAGCGCCACCTACAAAAAGGAGGTCATTTGATAAATAAAAGATTTTTTCAAAGTTCCTTAATTCTTCCTTTTGCTTCCGCTCTACGATAAGGGCCATCACTTCCCGGCCGAGCAACTGTAGCGCGCGTTTTTGATCGCTGGTTAAAACCCGGGGCTCCCGGTCAATAACACAAAGGGTGCCCAATGTATAGCCATTAGGATCAACCAACGGAGAGCCGGCATAAAAGCGAATGTTCGGGTTGCCTGTTACTAATTCATTTTCCCTGAACCTTTCATCCTTCGTGGCATCTTCAACCTCGAAGATAACTGTGTCCATTATAGCGTATTGACAAAACGCGAGATCGCGCGATGTTTCATTTACATCCAGTCCCTTTTTTGATTTGAACCACTGCCGGTTTTTGTCGACGAAGGATACCAGCGAAATGGGAGTCCCGCATACCAGCGAAGCCAGCTCCGTAATGCGATTAAATTCTTCTTCACTTACCGAATCCAGTATATTATAATTTTCGAGGACTTTTAATCGTTCCTTTTCATTTGCCGGCACGGGGTGCTTCTTCACAGGTGTTTTATTTGTTTTACGAATATCCTAAATAAATGTTTAACAGGGATAAATTAAATTATATCGGTGAATTAAATGACCGGTTATACAGAATTTAATCGTTTCCGGGAAACTCTTGCTTTAAATGAATGATAACCTCATTCAATACAGCAGCTAGCTTATCGGCGAATGAAAGGAGTTCATCAGTGCTGAAGCCATCTTGAATTTCTAAATTTTCGACAGCACCGCCCGTATCAATGCCAAACTGCGATAAGGGCGACTTTATTTTATGTGCAATCGAAGCCACGTCATTCCAATTGCCCTGTTTAGCTTTTTCCTTTAACAACTGCAAGTCGGCAGAAATAGTGCTGATGAATACCGAGATCAGCTTTTCTAAAAAACCATGATTATCGCCGGTTATCGATTTAATGGCCGCTAAATCATATGGCTTATTGCCATGTTCGTTATTTTCCTGGCCCTTCATATTGTCTTTATATTTATTTTCCTATCGCACATTCTGTGGATTGATTTACGTGTTATAATGTCCGGTAAAGGTATGCCCGGTTTCTCCAAACGACTTTCCTTTGGTTCCGGGCAAATAACTTTTCTCCGTATCATAAAAAGGAATGTGTATTAAAGGTTTATCAAATATAACTTTTAAACAATAACCAGTTGCATTGATAGTTAAATAGTGCGTTCCATGGATGCAATTCAAATCTTGCGTTTTCACCGGGTGTTCGTATGGAATGCTCTTTTCTACTAACCACACGTCCCGGTGGAACGAACTCCATATTAGCAACCCATAGGGACGTGTGGTTAGTAGAAAAGAAAAAGCCTTTTTTACGTTCCGGCAGGAATGTTTGGTGCCGGAGCGAAGATTTGAATTACGCCCCGTCTCATCATGCAATAAAAGAATCGGTTATTAATAAATTTTTAAGAGATTTGCCCCCTGTACTGCATGAAAAAATTAACTGAAAGTAACGCGGCGAAATTTACGGTCATCCTGATCATTGTTACTTTCGCGCTGCGGTGTTTGATAGCGGCCTACACCGGACTAGGTATTGGCGAGTCGTATTATTTCAGAGGGGCGCTGCATCTTGATCTCAGCTATTTCGACCAGCCCCCCTTGTTCTTTTGGATCGGAGGTTTGGGTATAAAGCTATTTGGCTTAAACAATTTTGGCATCCGGCTGCCCTCGGTGTTGCTTTTTGCCGGAACAAGCTGGTTGCTGTTTTTGGTTACCCGGAAACTGTTTACCGCTAAAGCGGGATTTTGGGCCGTGCTGATCATGAATTTGAGCGCGGTTTTTACTGTGGCTATCGCCTGCTGGTTCCAGCCCGACGCTCCGCTGATGTTCTTCTGGATGGCTGCCACCTATTTTATTGTTGAAATAATGATAGGCTCGAATGCGAACACGGAAGCCAACTGGCACAGCCGCCGAACTTACTTGTTATGGATAGCTGTTGGTATATGCATGGGCCTTGCCACATTAAGCAAGTATCATGTGGTGTTTTTATTTGCAGGTGTATTTTTGTTTGTAGGTACCAACAAAAGCCAGCGGCACTGGCTCGGGCACCCTGGCCCTTATATCGCTGTTCTCATCACTTTTATGATGGCGCTGCCCATTCTTTGGTGGAACTATAATAACGGTTGGGTGTCTTTTATTTTCCAAGGTTCAAGGGCAGGCGTACATACCCATTTCCAGCTGCACTTTGATTGGTTTTTGCGCAGCATACTGGGGCAATCGTTGTGGCTGCTGCCATGGATATGGTTCCCCACCATCAGGCAGCTTTTTATTTCGTATAAGCTTAGGGCACAATTGCTGGCTTACAGCTTTAGCTTTTGGATGGCTGTGTTGCCAATCGTTTTTTTTACCGTTGTTACCTTATGGGCCGATCTGCAATATCATTTTCACTGGCAGGCGCCGGGATATATGATGCTGTTTATGCCTTTGGGTTTTGCGGTGGATAAATGCCTGGGCGCCACGGGTGCGGGGTACAGGCTTACACGCAGGTGGCTTAATTTTTCAATTGTATTTACCATTATAACCATTGGAGTGCTTAGCCTGCACATGGTTACCGGTTTTTGGCAATCATACGGGCCAAAATGGATGGTTAGCTTTCACGGCGATACAACCGACCCCACCATACAGGGCGTGGACTATACCGATATAAAGTCGCGCTTCGAAAAAGAAGGCTGGCTTAAAAATCCAAATATATTTGCCGGAAGCCCGCGCTGGTGGCTAATGGGCAAGATAGACTGGGCGCTGAAAGGCGAAAAGGATATCGTCGTTTTTAATGCCGACCCAAGAAACCTTGCTTTTTTGGTCGATCCTAAAACGCTGCTGGGTAAGGATGCCATCGTTATTGGCGATCATCATCAACCGTATGTAGATGCCGACGTAAAACCATTTTTTGACAGTGTAAAGCAATTGCCCGATATCGCGATCATCAGGAATGGAATAGTTGAATATAAGCTGCAGGTTTATTATTGCAGCCACTTGCATGTGCCGGTACAAAAGCGAACGGATTTGCCGCTATACCGGCAGTTGATCGGCCTGCCGCCTTTCGGGAAGTAAAGCAAAGACATTAAATGAAGAATGACCATCTGAGTATCCCGCTTTTTGAAATGCGGCTCGAAGAAATTCATCGCGCCGACCCGTGGCTGCGATATGAAATTTCCATTCGCGATTTTATCAGTTTATTCCCGGTACGGTATAAAAATGGGATGCCCGTAAAGCCGGACCAGCCCGCGGTATTCGGTATCGACAGGGAGGTTTTTCTAAAAGTGCTGGTCGCGTTTAGCCAGTGCTTTAATTGAGCGGAAAGCTGAAAACATAAAGCTTTAGAGCTTTGGTCTTTCAGTCTATTTATAGGCCGACAAATGGCTGTTTTTTATGCTCAGCACAAATGATTTTCCTACGCTTATTTTAATACTTCTGTCCTGTAGCATGGCTTTTATCGTATCGTCCGATTTGAGCGCCTCGTACAAGTCGCGCGCTACGGCCGAGCCGCTGATGTTGTTGGTCACCTTACCATTTTCCATGGTTAAATTAAAGGTATAGCCCGATTTCCCGCGGTCGCCCGCCGATTCAAAATCCGTTATGTTTAATTTAAACTGTTGTTCCTCGTTCAGGCTCTTTTTCAAGTGCAAACGAATAACCGGCAGATACCTTTTCCAGATTGTCAAATATTTTCTTTCTTCCATGCGAGGCTGTAAAGGTATAATAAAACAAGCAGGAACAGCGAAAGTAATTTCCGCTTGCTTCTTTTCTTTACTTTTAATGAGCAAATTAACCATAAAGCTAAAAATTCGTTATCGGCACAGGTTTTATGGCACCCAGGTTACCACAACTTTGCGGATGCAGTTATTATATTGGTCGGCTATATAGATGTTACCAATGGCGTCGATAGCTATTCCCTGCGGATAGCTGAAGAGCGCGCTTGTCCCGGAGCCGTTAACAAAGCCTGAAACATTCGGCTTTCCGGCCAAACCGTATAAAATATTTGAAGTGTTAAATTCAAGCAAACGAGCTTCCGCGTCGATAATATATAAATTCCCCTGCTTATCGATAGTGATAGCCGAGGGGTAGTTTAGTAAATAACTTTCGGTCGGGCTGCCTGCTATCGTTGTCACAACGTTCGCGGTTGTAATTTTACGGAGGGCCGAATTACCCTCATCGGCCACATACACATTTCCCTGTGCATCTACCGCCACTCCTGCCGGGTTAGTAAATGCTGCAGCAGTTCCCGTACCATCAATAAAGCCCTGCGCCTTCGTTCCGGCAATTGTGGTTACCCGGCCGCCTGTAGTAATTTTCCGGATAGTATTGTTGCCGCGGTCGGCTACGTAAACATTGCCGCTTGCATCAACGGCAACACCCTGCGGGCTATTAAATTGGGCCAGGATGTCGGTACTGCCGGTTTTACTTGCGGAAGTTGCAGCTCCGTCATAATAGCCTGCTATGCCCGTTCCGGCATAGGTGCTTACAACGCCCGAAGGTGTAATTTTACGGATCACATTATTGCCCAGGTCAGCTACGTACAAATTACCCTGGGCATCAAATGCCGAACCAGCCGGGCCGTAAAACTGCGCTGTTGCTGACTGGCCGTCGGTATAGCCGATCACTTGATTTCCTGCTACGGTAGTAACCGATCCGGCGGGTGTAATTTCCCTAATCGACGAATTGTACGAATCAGAAACGTATACATCGCCCCTGTTATCAACAGCTACACCCTGCGGATTATTAAATTGGGCACTCAGGCCGGTCGCGTCCAGGTACCCGGCAGTGCCGTTCCCGGCAAATGTCGTTACCGCGGCAGTTACAGCCGAGAGGCTTCCCGGTGTTGTAAATTGAATAACGCTGCCATATGTGGTGCCGGCGCTATTGGTGGCATATGCCCTTAAATAATAAACAGTATTTGGTATTAAACCGGACATGGGGCCTGTAAAGGTGGTTTCAGTAGTGCCGGCCGTACTGACCGAGTCGGATGTTTTATTATCTGCCGTGGTAGGCGTTTTATTTGATGAACTATAACAAACACCGTTCTTTGTTATAATTCCGTTGCCCGCGAAAGTGACTATGCCGCCGCTTTGCGCTGTGGTTGAGGTTAAATTAACAATGATATTACTGGTTGATACCGAGGGCAAGCTTACGCTGGATGCCGGGGTCGACGATGTTTTACTGCAACCGGTTATCGAAAAAATGGTCAATAAAAGTGCAGGGAGCAAGATTGTGCGTGAGTAAGGGGTTTTCATGCAAGTTAAAGATAAGGGGTAAATATTTTTCTAAACTATGTCACTTACGTAAATAAATGAAATGCAAGTATAACCGATATATTGATTTTGCGGAACTACTTTAACAAATATTAACATACGGGTAAATGGCGGTGTCAAGACAACCGAAAACTGCCCCGGACTAAAACCAACCTTAACTTTTGTTGTTGGTTTATTTATGAAAGCGATAACATTCATACCCGCCCTGTTATTTTCCATTTCGGCATTTGCGCAACAGCACACGCCAATGCCGCAGGGGACCGTTTACGGAACAAAGCCGGATAACGCCGCCATGGTAACAGCTTCAAACCTTGAAACGTATATGGATAAAAAAACGCGTGTCAGCGCTACAATAAGGGGCAGAATTATAAAAGTAACCAAGCCAAAAGGCGGCTGGTTCCAGATTGACGCCGGTAAAGGAAAAGTGATCGCGGCGCATTTCAGGGATTATAATATTACCCTTCCCGAAGACTTAAAGGGCAAATACGTCATCGCCGAAGGCATAGCCGCAAAACAGTTTATAGCCGATGATATGCAGCATTTTGCAGGCGATACGGTGACCGGCAAAAAGAGTCACTCCACAAAAACCAATAAAAACCAACAGCTTACTTTTGAAGTAACGGGACTGTTAGTAGAGAGGTGAAAGGCGAAAGGTAAAGGGCGAAAGGTAAAAGGTTTTTTCATGTTACATATGCAACCTTTCGCCCTTTACCTTTCGCCTTTCACCTCCCAACTACCGGCTTAAATACATTGATTTTTCCTTGTACAGGTGCCTGAAATAGGGATCCTGCAGGTTGGGGATAAAGCGGATGGCTTCGCCGGTTGATTTCATTTCGGGACCGAGCTCCTTGTTTACTTCCGGGAACTTATCGAACGAGAATACCGGTTCTTTTATCGCATATCCCCATAGCTTGCGCTCAATGGTAAAATCTTTCAGCTTGTTAACGCCCAGCATCACCTTTGCGGCGATGTTGATATAAGGCACATCATACGCTTTCGCGATGAACGGCACCGTACGTGACGCGCGCGGGTTGGCCTCGATCACATAAACCTTATCGTCTTTTATCGCAAACTGGATGTTGAGCAAACCCAATACATTTAATGCCTTGGCTATCTTAACCGTATACTCTTCCATCTGCTGTATGGCATGGTCCGACAAGTCAAACGGCGGCAGCACGGCGAATGAATCGCCCGAGTGGATGCCCGCCGGCTCAATATGCTCCATCATGCCTATAATATGCACATCCTCGCCATCGCTGATCGAATCCGACTCGGCTTCAGCCGCGCGGTCAAGAAAATGGTCAATGAGTACGCGGTTGCCGGGCAGGTTTTTCAATAAGCTTACAACCGCTTTTTCAAGATCTTCATCGTTGATCACAATGCTCATGCCCTGGCCGCCTAACACGTAGCTCGGGCGCACCAGTACCGGGTAACCAACCTGGTGGGCCACTTCAAGGGCTTCTTCAGCGCTTTCAGCAACCCCATATTTAGGGTACGGGATATCAAGCTCTTTCAGCAGGTCCGAGAAACGGCCGCGGTCTTCGGCAATATCCATGTTGTTAAACGAGGTGCCTATTATGCGGATGCCATGCTCGTGCATTTTCTCGGCCATTTTCAAGGCAGTTTGCCCGCCAAGCTGAACGACAACACCGTATGGCTTTTCCATCTCGATGATCTCGCGCACATGCTCCCAGTAAACCGGCTCGAAATATAGCTTATCAGCCATGTTAAAATCGGTCGAAACCGTCTCGGGGTTACAGTTGATCATAATGGCCTCAAAGCCTGATTCCTTCGCGGCAAGCAAACCATGCACGCAGCTGTAATCAAACTCAATACCCTGTCCTATACGGTTCGGGCCCGAGCCCAATACAATGATCTTTTTCTTGTCGGATACGATGGATTCATTCTCGCCCTCGTAGGTCGAATAATAATAAGGCGTTTTTGCCGGGAACTCCGCGGCGCAGGTGTCCACCATTTTGTATACCCGTTTAATGCCCAAGGCTTTGCGGCGCTGGTACACATCCTCTTCGGTAACGTTGCCTAAAATATAGGCGATCTGCGTATCCGAAAAGCCTTTTTGCTTCAGTGTAAATAAAAACTCCTCGGGTATGTTATTCAGCGAATAGCGGCGCAGCTCGTTCTCCAGGTTCACCACATCGGCTATCTGGTTTAAAAACCAGCGGTCAATTTTGGTGACTTTCCGCACCGACTCTATCGGTACGCCTAAACTTAAGGCATCATATATATGGAACAGCCTGTCCCAGCTTGGATGCTCAAGGCTGTGCATTATTTCTTCCAGGTTGCGGCTTTGGCGGCCGTCGGCGCCAAGCCCGGCGCGGCCAATTTCCAAACTCTGACAGGCTTTTTGCAGCGCCTCGATAAAGCTGCGGCCAATGCCCATTACTTCGCCTACCGATTTCATCTGCAGGCCAAGCTCGCGGTTAGCACCCTTAAACTTATCAAAGTTCCAGCGCGGTATTTTTACGATCACATAATCCAGCGTAGGTTCAAAATAAGCCGATGTTGTTTTGGTGATCTGGTTCTCGATCTCATCAAGGTTATAACCTATAGCCAGCTTAGCCGCTATTTTGGCGATGGGGTACCCGGTAGCTTTTGACGCTAAAGCGGATGACCGCGATACGCGCGGGTTGATCTCGATGGCGATGATAGACTCGTCGGCCGGGTTTACCGAAAACTGCACGTTACAGCCGCCCGCAAAGTTGCCGATGGCGCGCATCATGCGGATAGCCTGGTTGCGCATATCCTGGTAACAGCGGTCGCTCAGCGTCATGGCCGGGGCCACGGTTATCGAGTCGCCGGTATGGATGCCCATCGGGTCGAAGTTTTCGATGGAGCAGATGATGATCACGTTATCGTTATTGTCGCGCAGCAGCTCCAGCTCATACTCCTTCCAGCCCAAAACCGCCTGCTCAACCAATACCTCGTGCGTTGGCGAAGCCTGTAAACCCCGACTTAGCGCGGCTTCAAAATCTTCTTTTTTATGTACAAAACCAGCGCCTTTACCGCCCAGCGTATAGCTTGGGCGAATAACCAGCGGGAAACCAATTACCTGCGCGGCTTCTTTTCCTTCCAAAAACGAGTTGGCAATTTTTGAGGTCGCCACGCCCACGCCAATATCAACCATCAGCTGGCGGAAAGCTTCGCGGTTCTCTGTTTTTTCAATCGCGGCTAAATCTACGCCAACGATCTTAACCCCGTATTTTTCCCATATCCCCTGTTCGGCAACCTCAATACAAAGGTTTAGCGCCGTTTGGCCGCCCATAGTGGGCAGCACGGCGTCAATTTTTTGTTCTTTTAATATTTTTTCAATGCTTTCGCTGGTTAGCGGCAGCAGGTACACATGGTCGGCAATCACCTTATCCGTCATGATGGTAGCGGGGTTGCTGTTGATGATGGATACCGAAATACCCTCGTCTTTCAACGAAAGGGCCGCTTGCGAACCGGCATAATCAAATTCACAGGCCTGGCCGATAATAATAGGGCCCGAGCCAATGATCAATACGGATTTGATGGAATTATCTTTGGGCATAGTTTTTTGAGTCTTGAGTCCTAAGTCCAGAGTCTTAAGTCTTGCCCATCAAACAACTATGGATTATCGACTATCAACTATGGACTTAAAAATACTATGCGCTGAAAGCGAAAAAAAACCGACTTCAGCGTCGGGGTGCAAAGATACATTTTGTAAAAACATTTAACGTTTTTTTTTGGAATTAGTGGGATGCCTTCTCCCCGCGCCCTCTTCGCGTGTACTCTCTTCGCGCGTCATTGCGAGGAACGAAGCAATCTATAAACTATACAGGTCCTGGAGATAAATGCAAAATGGGAAGAACAAGCCGCACCACAGGGTTCCTCAAAACATCGCGGTCCGTTGATTTGCGAGCGTAGAGATTGCTTCGTACCTCGCAATGACGTTGTGTTTAAACAGCGTTGTCAGCGGGAATCCTAAGATTATAATTTTACTCCGTATATTTCGCCACTTAATATGATGACGAGAAAGACCCTATTTATTTTACCCCTGCTGGCGATATTATCCGGCTGCGGCGTGCTGCAATCAGCAATCAAATCAACATTCCCTTATACCGCTGCGTTAACCATACCGCGCTCATCGGCGGTGGGCGAAGAGCTTACGGTAACTGCGCCGGCCGGCAGCTTTGATCAGCATATTAACAAGGGCGGCAGCAATGCCGACCAGGTGAGCAGCGTGCGTGTGGTATCGGCCCGGATAAAGTCGGTCGACCCATCTGATTTTAATATCGGTAACCTGGTTTTGGTAAAGGTTTATTTGTCGCGGGTCAACGGCAAAGATGAAATTTTGGTAGCGTCGCGTACAGACATTACCACCGGCGTGGGCAACAGCCTGGTGCTGGATATTGAAGATACAAAGCAATTGGACGACCTGCTGCATGACGAAAAAATGCAGGTTAAGCTGGTTTACAAGCTGCATAATCATATCAATCAAAATACGAGCTTGCGCGTGGTTTTGAGCCTTAGCGCTAAACCAGGGAAAAAATAGTTGATTGGGTTGAATAAGTGAGTGGTTGATTGGATTAAAAAAGTACAAATTGACTACCTGATCGATCACTCGCCAATAAAAATAACTATTCACCAATATTAATATGAAGAAACTCCTTACACTTTTGCTGGTGGCTTTATCCTCCGGCACCTTCGCCCAAACATTGGGCTCCTTAACCGTTGAAAAAATTATGCGCGACCCGAAATGGATCGGGGTTTCGCCGGAAAATGTGCATTGGAGCGACGACAGCAAAAAGGTTTATTTCGACTGGAACCCTGATAACGCTGTACGCAGCGAACTATTCGCGATCACCCCGGCGGATGTTAAGCCGGCAAAGGTGAGCCTGAGCGAGCGGCGCGGTCTTGCCCCGGAACGCGGCGAATGGAACAAGAAACATATACTAAAGGTGTATGAAAAAAATGGCGACATCTGGCTATCCGAACCAAAAACGGGTAAGGTTCGGCAGCTGACATCGACTACCGACCGGGAGAGTAGCCCCACTTTCAGCAGCGATGAAACGGAGGTGCTTTTTACACGCGGCGATAACCTGTACGCGCTTAAACTTAACGGCGGCGAACTGGCGCAGCTAACCAACTTTGTACGTTCGGCACCGACGGCAGCTGCCGTGCCCGCGGCAGGCCGCAGGGGCGGCGGGGCCATGGGCGCCAGGCAGGCCCAGGCTACCGGCAACGACCAGGAGCGCTGGCTGAAAATCCAGCAGCTGGAATTGTTTGATATTATAAAAGTTAAGGAACGTGACCGCAAGCTGGATTCTATCGACCGCAAGGAGCTTGAGGCGAAAAAAATAAAGGAGATAGGGATTGACGACAAGGCGGTCGGTTCAGTTGAGCTTAGCCCGGATAGCCGCTATGTAACTTACCGGCTGACCACAGTTGCCGTGGTCGCAAAGAATGCCATTGTGCCCGATTATGTAACGGCGTCGGGCTTTACAGAGGAGATTCAGAACCGTACCAAAGTTGGCGCGCCGGGGGCCAGTTATGAGTCGTTTATTTTTGATACGCAGCGCGACACGGTTTATAAAATAAATACGTCGGCTATTCCCGGCATAAAGGATTTGCCCGATTATGTAAAAGATTATCCCAAAGAACTGGCCCTGCGCACCAAACGCAACGACGACCGGAAAGTAATTATTCGCGGGCCGTACTGGAGCGAGGATGGAAAAAACGCCATTGTTGAAGTGATAGCGCAGGACAACAAGGACAACTGGATCATGGCGCTCGACCCGACTACGGGAAATTTAACCCTGCTCGACCGCGAGCATAACGACGCCTGGGTTGGCGGACCAGGATCCGGAAACCTGGGCTGGGCGGATAATACGCATTTCTATTTTGAAAGCGAGGCCAGCGGTTACGCGCATATTTACCTGCTTGATATTGCCAACGGTACAAAAAAGCAGCTCACCAGCGGCAAATGGGAAGTGCAAACTTTGCAGTTATCGCACGATAAAAAGACTTTTTATTTTACCGCCAATATCGACCACCCGGGCGTCACCAATTTTTACCGCGTGCCGGTTAGCGGCGGCGAGCCGGCAAAGCTTTTCGCGATGAAGGGCATGAGCGAGATTTCGCTTTCGCCGGACGAAAAATGGCTGGCTATCCGCTACTCGTACACCAATAAACCCCAGGAGCTATACATCCAGGCCAACAAGCCCGGCGCAACGCCGATACAAGTTACGCATTCAACAACGGCAGAATTTAACTCGTACCCATGGCGCGACCCGCAGACGATCACTTTTAAAAACCGTTACGGCAGTGATGTGTACGCGCACTTGTACCTGCCCGCGCATCCCGACCCGGCCAAACCGGCGGTGGTTTTTGTGCATGGCGCGGGTTACCTGCAAAATGTTGTTTATGGATGGGGCCATTATTTCCGCGAGTATATGTTTAACAATATGCTGGCCGACAATGGCTATACGGTGCTGGATATGGACTATTCGGGCAGCGCCGGTTATGGCCGCGACTGGCGTACCGCCATTTACCGGCACATGGGCGGCAAGGACCTGACCGACCAGGTAGACGGCGTGAAGATGCTGGTTGAAAAATACGGCGTTAACCCCAGGCATGTGGGCTTATACGGCGGCTCATATGGCGGTTTTATTACCCTTATGGCCATGTTTACCGAGCCGGATGTATTTGCCGCGGGCGGGGCTATACGGTCGGTAACCGACTGGGCGCATTATAACCACGACTACACCGACGCTATTTTAAACGAACCTTACAATGATGAAAAAGCCTACCGTCAAAGTTCGCCTATCTATTTTGCCGACGGCTTAAAAGGAAACTTACTGATGCTGCACGGCATGGTTGACCAGAATGTGAACTACCAGGATATTATCCGCCTGACCCAAAAGTTGATCGAGCTGCATAAGGACAATTGGGAACTGGCATCGTACCCGGTAGAAGACCACGGCTTTGAACAACCCAGCAGCTGGACTGATGAATACAAACGGATTTATAAATTATTTGAACAAACGTTGAAAAAATAATTTCGGCCTGTGATGACAAAAAAACCGGTGTGGATTTTCCTGGTGTTATGTTTTGGATGCAGCCACAAGCCTCAACTGCCTGCTGTAAAGGTAACGCTGGTGGATAACGGCCGGTCGGTTAAATTTACCGGGCTGGATTATGCCGTGATCAGCGAGATCAGCCGTGATTCGACAGCCGGCCTTTGGCAGGGCCTTATCCCGGTTTACCACATGCCTGCGGATACGGATTTGGAAGACTATCAGCCGGTTCAGCCCGGGAAATACGAGCTAAAGGACAGGGCCATTGTGTTCACGCCCGATACGCCGTTTGTAAAGGGCCATACCTATTTTATGCGGTATTACCAGTTTGACGGAGGAGAGGATATACCGGATTTTATTAAAGGCAAAAAGAAATTGGGGCGGCCACACTATATTGATTTGATTTTTAAGTAATAAAGCACTTGAGTTTCTAATAAAAATCGCTATATTTGCATCTGAATTAAAAAAGAGGGGGCGTTTGTCCCCTCTTTTATTTTATCAATCAAATTTTTGATGGATAATGAATATTGAAAAAAGGGTTAGAGAACTGGTTGAAGAAAAGATCGCGGATAAGCCAAACCTGTATTTACTCGACGTAAAAATGCACCCTAGCGGGAAGCTGATGATACTGGTTGATGGCGATAACGGGATTGGCATTGCCGATTGCGCGGCCATTAGCAGGCATGTAGGCTTTCACCTGGAGGAGGAGAATGTGATCGAAGCGGCTTACAACCTGGAAGTTTCGTCGCCGGGCATTGATACCCCGCTAACCTCGCTCAGGCAATATGTAAAAAATGTTGGCCGCAGCCTGGCGATAAAAATGCGCGACGGCAGCAAACGGGAAGGCAAGCTCACCGGCATAACGGAAGATGCCATTATTATTGAAGAAAAAATAAAAGAAAAGGGAAAAAAGGCGCAGCCCGCTGAGGCCGTTATCCCGATAGATCAAATAACAGAAACAAAGGTTTTAATATCATTCAAGTAAGAACCATCACGAGCTACAGCTTAAAAACCAAATGAACAAGCTTATGATAGCTTCATTGCCTTGAACGAACAAATAATTTTAATGAAAAATGAGCAATATTAATTTAATTGATTCTTTTCAGGAATTTAAAGATTTCAAGAACATCGACCGCCCAACCATGATGAGCGTACTGGAAGACGTTTTCCGCAGTATGATCAGGAAAAAGTATGGTACAGATGAAAATTGCGATGTAATTGTGAATACCGACAACGGTGACCTTGAAATATGGCGCACGCGTAAGGTGATGGAAGATGGTTTCAGCGAGGATGACGACCTGGAAATTGAACTGGCGGAAGCACGAACATTAGACCCAAGCCTTGAGGTGGGTGATGATTACATCGAGCAGATCACTTTGGAAAGCTTCGGGCGCCGGGCCATATTGGCGGCACGCCAGACGCTGGTTTCTAAGATACTGGAACTGGAGAAAGACGAGATATTTAAAAAATATAAGGATCGTGTTGGCGAGATCGTGACCGGCGAGGTTTACCAGGTTTGGAAAAAGGAAACGCTGGTGCTTGACGACGAGGGTAACGAACTGCTGCTGCCAAAATCAGAGCAGATACCTGCCGACTACTTTAAAAAAGGCGATAGCGTAAAAGCTGTGGTTGATAAAGTGGATATGCTAAACAGCAACCCGAAGATCATTATATCGCGCACCGCGCCCGAGTTTTTGCAGCGTTTATTTGAGATGGAAGTCCCCGAAATTTTTGACGGGCTGATCACCATTAAAAAGATAGTACGCGAGCCTGGCGAAAGGGCTAAAGTAGCTGTAGAGTCATATGACGATCGTATTGACCCGGTAGGCGCCTGCGTAGGCATGAAAGGATCGCGCATACATGGTATTGTACGGGAACTTAAAAACGAAAATATTGATGTGATCAATTACACCAATAATATCCAGCTATATATTCAGCGGGCATTGTCGCCGGCCAAAATAACATCCATTAAGCTTGACGACGAGAAAAAAACCGCGGCGGTATATTTGAAGCCCGACCAGGTATCGTTAGCTATCGGCCGCGGCGGGCATAACATTAAACTGGCAGGTAAATTGACAGGATACGAGATCGACGTTTACCGCGAGGCCGACGAGCTGGATGAGGATGTGGATATCGAAGAGTTCTCAGACGAAATCGATAGCTGGATCATTGATGAATTTAAACGCATTGGTTTAGATACAGCAAAATCAGTGCTTGCATTAACTGTTGGCGAATTGGTAAAACGTACCGATCTGGAAGAAGAAACGGTTAAAGATGTGCTATCAATTCTGCAGGCGGAGTTTGAATAAGCTCGATAACCAAAATTAAAAACGTATTTTTGCACAAAATAGCAGAGAAAGAAGTATAATAAATGTCAGAAGACAAATCCATAAAATTATTTACAGCAGCAAAAGAGCTGAATATCGGTACGGGTACTATCGTTGATTTTTTAGCAACCAAGGGTTATAAGGTACAAAAGCATCCCATGACCCAGCTTGACAGCGATATGTACGGCGCGCTTTTGAAGGAATTTGCTGTTGATAAAATTATTAAGGAGGAGGCTAAGCAAATAAGTATAGGGAAGATCAGGAAGGAAGAGCAAGAGCCTGGTCAACTTCCGGCAAAGCCGGGTGAATACCGCCGTTCGAGGGATTTCGAGAATGAAGAGATCCTGATAAAGAACACGGGGCATCATTACACAGCCCCGCCTCCGGCCGAAAAGCCAAAACCTGCCGAGCCGGTTCCCGCGAAAAGTGAAAAGGCGGGAGATGGGTTGCCGGGCGTAAAGGTAGTTGGCAAAATAGACCTCGATAATCTTGGCGCGAAGGTTCAGCCGGCTGAAGAGCCTGCCAAAAAAGAAGAAGAAACAGTGAAACAGGAAGTTGCCGAGCCAAAGCAACAGCCCGAAATAAAAGCGGAAGCACCTAAAGAACCTGCTCCCGAACCGGCAAAGCCTGAAGTTAAAAAAGAAGATATAACACCGGCAGCACCCGCGCCGCCCGCTAAACCTGCGGCAGAAGCACCGGCAGCAGCTGGTAATGATGCCCAGGAGAACGAGGTGATCCGGGCAAAAGCCACGCGCTTAACCGGCCCCAATGTAATAGGTAAAATAGAGTTACCGGATAGCGAATCAAAACGTAACCCGGTTGCGTCGTCGTCAAATTCAAACGCCGCAGACCATAAAAGAAAAAGAAAACGTAAGGACCACCAGGGCAATAACCCGCCAAACCTGTCGGGAAACCATGCCGGTATACAGCAGGCCAATCCGCCGGGGACGCAGCAGCCGCACGGCGGTAATCGTCCGGATTTCAGGAACCGCGGAAATAACCCGCCGGGAACAGGTGGCGGCAGCCGTCCGGATTTCAGGAGCAGAACCGCAGGCCCGAACACAGGCCCTAAGGAGGAACCTTCAGAAAAAGATATACAAGACCAGATCAAGGCAACACTGGCCCGTTTAAGCGGGGCGGGCAAGTCGGGCAAATTTGCACAGCGGGCTAAATTCCGCCGTCAAAAACGCGACGATGTAGCGGCAACTGCCGAGGAACTGGCAATGGAGCAGGAGCTTCAGTCGAAAGTTTTAAAAGTTACCGAGTTTGTTACCGCTAATGAACTGGCTTCCATGATGGATGTTTCTGTAACGCAGATCATCTCAACGTGTATGAGCCTGGGTATGTTCGTATCCATTAATCAAAGACTCGACGCGGAAACATTGAGCATAGTTGCAGACGAATTTGGTTACCAGATAGAATTTGTAAAGCCGCAGGATGAAGAGGGCAACCTTGACCAAGACGATAGCCCTGAAGAGTTGGTACCACGAGCCCCTATCGTAACGATCATGGGCCACGTTGACCACGGTAAAACTTCATTGCTCGATTTTATCCGCAAAACAAATGTTATCGGCGGCGAGGCCGGGGGGATCACCCAGCACATTGGCGCATACGAAGTAACATTGCCCGATAATAAAGGAAAAATAACATTCCTGGATACACCGG
>JAQBOH010000136.1 GCA_028288125.1 Mucilaginibacter sp. | reverse complement strand
AAGAGGCGACCTAAACGCTGACAAACAAACTGTTGGTAGCGGCGTCCTGTATGCTGACAATCAAACTGTTGGAAGCGGCGACCTGAATGCTGACTAACTAACTGTTGGAAGCGGTGACTTAAACGCTGACAAACAAACTGTTGGAAGCGGCGACTTAAACGGCGGTAATCGTACCGGAAGTGCTGATCTGAACGCTGACAAACAAACTGTTGGAAGCGGCGACTTAAATGGCGGTAATCGTACCGGAAGCGCTGATCTGAACGCTGACAAACAAACTGTTGGAAGTGGTGATCTGAATGGTGGCAACCGTACTGGAAGCGCTGATTAAAGGGTCAAACAAACTACCGGTACTGCTGATTTAAAAGGCGACAAGCAACAACAGGCACTGCCGACTAATTATCTTTCAGTAAAAACGCGTAAACAACTATTTTGCTCACGTAAAAATAAATATTGGTATATATCCCGGCGTTAACACTGTGACTCCACAGAGATAAAGCTGAATCGGTTTCGGTTCGGTTATTTTCAATTAAACTCCAATCAATCGTTGACTGCCGAATTATTGGCACGTAGCCTTCGCCCGGCATCTCGGACCATCTTCCCAGATGATTGCGGTTAACGTTGCTCCCATTTTCAAGTCACCATTTTTTAAACACCACAAACACAGCCAGCACGATCAACCCGAAACCTACCAAATGGTTCCATGCCAGCTTTTCCGACTTAAAGAAGATTAGGGTAAACAGCATAAACACAGTTAAGGTTATAGCCTCCTGTATGGTTTTTAGCTGCACTAAGGTATAAGGGCCGCCATCGCCTTTAAATCCCATACGATTGGCGGGCACCTGGAACAGGTATTCAAAAAATGCCAGCCCCCAGCTGATAAGGATAACGGCAAACAAGCCCAGGTTCTTCCCCCAATCAAAATCTTTAAATTTTAAGTGCCCGTACCAGGCAAAGGTCATGAAGGTGTTGGATATAATTAAAAAGATGATCGTTTTTAATCCCCGCATAAATAGAATACTTAAAATAGCAACACACAAAAGAAGGCAAACTTTTACAACGCAATGCGGTCGATTTTCAAACTTTCGACTCACCGAATTTTCAAATTAAATTATTGCATCCGCTTTTCCGCCAGCTCTTCCCGGTAACGGTCATTTAATGCGCGCCCGGGATGAACCAGTATAAAAACGGCCGTTCCTTTCTCTCTCGCCAATGGATTCTCAACTTCGCCAACCTTATGGTAACTCTCCAGCGCCGATTGGAATGTATTTATGTTGCCGCCCCCTTGGTCATCAACATAAATGATATATTGGCCATCCAAATTATCCGGCGCCCATAGTGTAAAGCTGCTGTTTAGCGATATGGTCGCGGGTAAATTATATTTCTTTCCTAAATGGTTTATGGCACCTGCTTCACCGTAATTATCAGCGAATATCTGTGTATGCTTTTGTTGTTCGAGCGTAAGGCTTCGCCAGGCTTTGTCCACCAGGGCTGTCATTTCATTCCAGCCCAGCATATCGCCATAATCTTGTGTGGTTTTATGAACTTTATGGTCTTCCCAGGTAGTCGCAAACCGTAAAAGATGAAGATTTTCGTCATCAAACCTGAAAAAGGCCACTGTTTGTTCCAACGATAAAAAAGGTAATACAGCCGGAAATAAAAGCAGGTTCGGAACCGTAAACAATGCAATGACAAGCGACCTCAGCGTATAACCGCTTGTTTTTAACCAGCGCTCAAAGCCAAAACCGCCCGCGGCAAACAGCATAGGAAAAGCGCCGAACAGGTAATAGCTTTTGCCGTTCATTAACAGCAAAAAAGTAAATATCAAAACAAAAGCAATAGCCACGAACTGAAATTTATGCAGCCGTGACGAAAACAAAAGAAAGATAAAGCCGGTAAGCCACACGAACAGCGCGATACCATTCACCATTAATTCCTGCTTAATAAAATCAGTAGGGTTGTTATAGTCAAGCTGGTATTTTTGCAGCGTTTTCATGTGTGTGATCACAGGAAGATGATGCTGGAATTGCCAGATAACATTTGGGAGAAATATAATAAAAGCAATCACTGCCGCGCCGATGATATGCCTGTTCAGCAGCATTTTACGCTGTTTGCTGATGGCGATTCCCGCGAGCAGCGAGAACGTAAAAAATGCCATGGTATATTTGGTCAGCAAGCCTATGCCAACTATTACACCAAGCCAGTATAAATATTTAATATTTGAAGTATTGCAATATTTGGTTAACAGCCAAACTGCCATTACCCACCAAAGTTGGTCGAACACAACCGGCTGGAAAAGATACCCGCTTGCCGCGAAGGCCGGCGAAAAAATTAATGCGAGGCAAGCCAGTGCGATAGCAAATTTGCGTCCGCCCAATTCAATGGTAATTAAGCCGGTAAGCCAAACAACCAGCCCGCTGAATATGGTTGGGAATATACGCGCTGCAAAAACGGAATCGCCAAAGAGCACAGAGGATAACTTCGCCAGTACGGCGATAAAAGGAGGCACTTCTTTATAGCCCCAGTCTAAATGGTCAGCAAGTACTAAATGCAAAAACTCGTCCCGGTGAAAACCGAAATGGGAAATAGCCAGTAGATTTAAACCTATTTTGATGACCACGAAGATCAGTATAAAGGTTAAATAGGATGACCTCCGGTTTTGATACGGCATATCGGTTAAGGTTTTGATAAAGATAGTAATTTGAGGTAAAAGCTGAAAGGCGAAAGGTAAAAGGTTTCTTATCCCATCTATCCTTTCGCCTTTGCCTTTTGCTCTTCACCTCATCCTTAAATTCTCGTAATATCCGCGCCCAGCGCGATCAGGCGCTGGTCGATATGCTGGTAGCCGCGCTCTATCTGCTCAATATTATAGATGGTGGACTTGCCTTTTGCCGATAATGCTGCAATCAGGAGCGAAACGCCTGCCCGGATATCCGGCGAGGTCATCGAAATGCCGCGCAGTTGCACTTGTTTATCCAAACCGATTACCGTCGCACGGTGTGGGTCGCATAAAATGATCTGCGCGCCCATATCCAGCAGCTTGTCTACAAAAAACAGGCGGCTTTCAAACATTTTCTGGTGTATCAAAACAGAGCCCTTAGCTTGTGTAGCTACTACAAGACAAATACTTAACAGGTCGGGCGTAAAACCCGGCCACGGCGCATCGGCAATCGTCATGATAGAGCCGTCAATAAAGGTTTCTATTTCGTAATGCTTTTGCGATGGGATATAAATATCGTCGCCACGCAACTCGAATTGTATCCCCAAACGCCTGAATACGTCAGGGATCATCCCCAGCTCCTTATAATGAACATCTTTGATAGTGATCTCGGACTCTGTCATAGCGGCCAGCCCGATAAACGATCCGATCTCTATCATATCCGGTAACAACCGGTGCTCGGTTCCGCCTAGTTCGGTAACGCCTTCTATCGTTAATAAATTTGACCCGATACCGCTGATCTTAGCGCCCATCCGGGTTAACATCTTGCACAGCTGCTGCAAATAGGGTTCGCACGCGGCATTATATATGGTTGTGGTGCCTTTAGCCAACACGGCAGCCATTACGATATTGGCCGTTCCGGTAACCGATGCTTCATCTAATAAAATGTAGGTGCCTTTTAAGTCGGATGCATCAACATTGAAAAAGCCATTCGAAGGATCGTAATTGAACTTTGCACCCAATTTTTCAAATCCCAGGAAATGCGTATCCAAACGTCTTCGGCCAATTTTATCGCCGCCGGGTTTTGGTATGGATGCTTTGCCGAAGCGCGCCAGAAGCGGCCCAACGATCATGATCGATCCGCGGAGGCCGCCGCCTTTTTCTTTAAAGGCATCCGACAGGAAAAAATCGCGGTCGATATTCTTTGCTTCAAAACTGTAGGTATCGGGTGCCAGGCGGGTAACAATCACACCCATATCATCCAGCAGCTCGATCAGTTTATTTACATCTTTAATATCAGGGATGTTGCTTATGGTTATTTTTTCGGGGGTCAATAATACGGCCGAAAGTACCTGCAGCGCTTCGTTTTTCGCGCCCTGAGGTACAATTTCGCCTTTTAGCGGCTTTCCGCCATTGATTACAAACGCGTTATTCATTGTGGTTCATGGTTCATTGTCCATAGACGATAGTCCATGGTCTAATTAATATTTCTTCGCTCCCCCGTTATTGCGGTTGCGGTTATTTTGGTTATTGTTGTTGTTGCGCGGGTTATTGTTAGTGCGCCCCCTGTTGTTTTGGTTGTTGTTGGTGCGGCCCCGGTTATTTTGGTTATGCGTAGGGGCAGCACGGTATTCAACACGGTTCAAATTGATATTTTCCTCCAGCTTTAGCTGACCGCCCGACAAATTATACAAATCGGATAGGATACTCTCATCTGTAACCGAATCCTTGTTCCATTGTACATATGCCATTTTCATAAAATTGGCAACAGCCTGCACCATATGCCGCTTACGGTCGGGATCTTCAATGCTTTTCGCCTTTTCGATCATCAGCTCAATGGTTTTACCATAGTGCTTATACTTTATACGCTGGTGCGGATATTTCAGCGGCTCGGGCTTTAAATGAATGGCCTCGGGCGAAGGTCTGGGATAGGGTGAATCCACATCTATCTGGAAATCAGATATGATATGTAAATGATCCCAAAGCTTGTGTTTAAAATCAGCCACGTCGCGCAGGTGCGGGTTCAAAAACCCCATCAGGTCGATGACTACCTGTGCATATTTATTGCGTTCTTCTTTTGTGGGCAGCGCTACAATATATTTAACCATATTTTGTACGTTGCGGCCATATTCCGATAGGATTAGCTTGTTCCTGGTTGAATTATAATCAAATTCGGGCATAGTTATATTTATCTATGTAAGTAATCAGTTTAATGAAAGTTTAAAATCGGCACAGACATTATTTCCTTGATTTGCCGGAAATAACAGGCCAAAGTTGAATTTACCTGGAGTAGTAATGCAAATATAGTGCAAAAGCTTGAAAGTGCAAATGTTAAACGGGAAAGTCAGCAAAGTCCGGAAGACCGAAAGAAAAATAGGCATGCGAAATTTGGCAACTAAAACAATGCCGTAAGATTATAACTTTACAACATTTCAACTTTACAACAATAAAAATAAAACATTGCCACAATCATCTACCATCACTAAAATTGATGTTTACCGGTTCAGTATCCCCATGGAGCCTTTTACCATCGCTACCGGGACAATGGACCATGCCCAAAACGTTTTTATCCGGGTGCACACAGATGCCGGACTTTTTGGGGTTGGAGAGTGTTCGGCATTTCCGATGATCGTTGGAGAAACACAGGACACCTGTTTAATAATGGCCCGCGAGTTTGCAAAGCTATGGAAAGGACAAGATGCGCTGGATATTTCCGCGCGCCTGCAGCAGCTGGATAATTTTACCGCAGGAAATACCACGATTAAAAGCGCGTTCGATATGGCGTTATATGATATCGCGGCCAAAAATGCCGGTTTGCCGCTGTACAAATTTCTGGGGGGAGAAAAGCGGGTGATAGAATCAGATATAACCATTGGCATCGCTAGCCCAGCAATTATGGCTGAAAAGGCCCTGGCGTTTAAACGATCAGGCGCCAATATATTAAAGGTGAAACTGGGGAAAAATGCCCGTGAAGATGTTGAACGGATCAGGCGGACCAGGGAAGCGATTGGCAACCATATGGTAATACGTGTTGATGCCAACCAGGGCTGGAGTTTTGAGGATGCCGTTTATGCTTTGCAGGCATTAGGTAAATATGATATTGAATTTTGTGAGCAGCCCATGCGCACCTGGTACGACGACCGCCTGCCCGAACTAATGAAATTGTCGCCGGTAAAAATTATGGCCGACGAGAGCGTTTACAATCATCATGATGCACGTAAACAGATCGATAGCGGCTCATGCCATTACATCAATATAAAACTGGCGAAGGCGGGTGGGATATATGAAGCAAAGCAAATTCACGATGTAGCAGCCGGCAAAGGCATCCCCTGTATGATGGGCGGCATGCTCGAGAGCCGCATCGCCTTAAGCGCCAAACTGCATTTTGTATACGCCAGCCCGAATATCAGGTTTTATGATATGGATACCTGTATGCTTGGCCATTTGCAGGACCCATGCATAGGCGGCATCACCTACGACGGCTATAAATTAAATATAGATGATGCACCAGGGGTTGGTGCTGATGCTGACGATAAGTTTTTAGAAAAATGTGAAAAATTCACATTCTGACTAAAATCGCCAACCAACTAATCTCTAAACCTCTAATCTCTTCAAGACAACTCCGCAAAATATTTATGAAAAAGCGGTATCGTCTCAATGCCTTTATAGTAATTAAATATATCGTACTTCTCGTTAGGCGAATGTAATGCGTCGCTATCAAGCCCAAAGCCCATCAATACCGTTTTAATGCCCAGCTCGGCTTCAAATAGAGCAACAATTGGGATACTGCCGCCGCCGCGGGTTGGTATCGGTTCTTTACCAAACGATTCGGCGATAGCTTTTTGTGCAGCCCGGTAAGCAACGCTGTCGGTGGGCGTTACAACAGGCTCGCCGCCATGGTGCGGGGTTACCTTCACTTTTACCGACTTTGGTGCTATTTTTTCAAAATGGTTAGTAAACAGCCTGGTTATCTCGTCAGAGCTTTGGTTAGGAACCAGCCTCATTGAAATCTTTGCATGAGCTTGTGAAGGCAATACGGTTTTTGCGCCTTCGCCGGTATAGCCTCCCCAAATACCGTTTACCTCAAGGGTAGGGCGGGTGCCGGTGCGTTCAAATGTAGTGTAACCCTTTTCGCCACAAAGTTCATCAACACCCAAATCTTTTTTGTACTCTTCCTCGCTGTAAGGCGCGTTGTTAAGCGCCTTGCGTTCAGTGTCGGTTAAATCCAAAACCTTATCGTAAAAGCCCGGTATAGTGATATGATTGTTCTCATCATGTAATGATGCGATCATTTTCGCCAGGATAGTGGCCGGGTTGGCCACCGCGCCCCCGTAAACGCCTGAGTGCAAATCGCGATTAGGACCGGTTACTTCAACTTCAAGATAAGATAATCCGCGCAAGCCGGTCTCAAGAGAAGGGTGTTCCATGCTGATCATCGAAGTATCCGATATCAGTACCACATCGGCTTTTAAGCGGGCTTTATTTTGTTTAACAAAAATGCCGAGGTTTGATGAGCCTACTTCTTCCTCTCCCTCTATCATAAATTTGATATTGCACGGCAAAGTGCCGGTTTGCATCATCAGCTCAAATGCCTTTACGTGCATATAAAACTGGCCTTTATCGTCACATGCGCCACGGGCATATATCTTTCCGTCGCGTATAGTTGGCTCAAATGGAGGGGTTTTCCATAATTCAAGCGGATCGGGCGGCTGCACATCATAATGCCCGTAAACCAATACGGTTGGTTTTGAGGTATCAATTATTTTTTCACCGTATACGATTGGATTACCGTCGGTTTGACAAACCTCTACCATATCCGCACCCGCGTCGCGCAGCTTTTGTGCAACAAAGTCGGCGGTCTTTAATAGTTCAGGTTTATATTTGGGGTCGGCACTAACCGATGGAAAACGCAATAAGTCAAACAACTCATCCAGTAAACGTTGTTTGTGCTGCGCTACATAATCTTTTATAAGCTGCATCATTGTAAATTTGGCAGCAAATATAGTTTTTGTTTTGTTGCCTGCCTGGATATCACCCTTATAAGTTTGTCGTGCTGAACGTATGAAGCATCTACACTAACCAGGTGAGCGACTAATTTTTTCAGGCAGATCCTTCACTACCTTACCAATGACACATTTATTTCCGAAGAAAGTGAAGGTGTCATTTGCCCTTGAGTTTCAAATTTTACCACTCAGGGTGATAAAACGCTGCAATCGTTCATCTCTTCTATGCTGATATCGCATTAATAATATCGTACTGCGTAATGATCTCTATCTGCCCGTTGACTTCTACCAGGACAGCAATGTTTTCTTTATTGATCATAGCTGATATATTATCGATAGATGTATTCAAATCGACAAATGGGAACGGGCTTGTAGTGATATTTTTTATGGGCTGGGATTTAATGGATGGATTTTCTATCAGCGAGCTCAAAATGTCGCTTTCGGTAATCTTGCCGATTACCATACCTTTTTGCGTTACCGGTATCTGCGAAATATTGAGCGATTTAATGGTGTTTATAGCCTCCAGGACGGTTTTCTCGCAATCAATGGTAATGATCTGCTGATTTTCTTTTCTTTCGATGATGTGACGGGCGGTTAATTTTTCATCTTTTAAAAATCCGCGGTCGCGCAGCCAGTCATCGTTATACATTTTGCCCATATAGCGCGAGCCATGGTCGGGGAAAATGATAACGATTATATCACCGGCTTTAAACCTGTCTTTCATCTGCAATACCCCTGCAACCGCCGAACCGGTGGAATTACCCGCAAAAATACCTTCCTTGCGAGCTATCTCGCGCGTCATTAAAGCAGCATCCTTATCGGTTACTTTTTCGAAATGGTCGATCAGGCTAAAATCGACGTTCTTTGGCAAAAAATCCTCGCCGATACCTTCGGTGATATATGGATAGATCTCGTTTTTATCGAGGATGCCTGTTTCCTTATATTTTTTAAATACGGAGCCGTAAGTATCAATACCCAATACCTGGATAGCCGGATTTTTTTCTTTAAGGTATTTTGCCGTGCCGGAAATGGTACCGCCGGTACCCACCCCTACGACCAGGTGCGTTATCTTGCCTTCGGTTTGTTCCCATATCTCGGGACCGGTTTGCTCATAGTGCGCCTCGGTATTTGATAAATTATCGTATTGGTTAGGCTTCCATGAGTTGGGTACTTCCCGCTCTAACCGTGAGGAAACGGAGTAATAAGAACGCGGATCTTCCGGGTCGACGTTAGTGGGGCAAACGATCACCTCGGCACCGAAAGCACGCAGCGCGTCAAACTTTTCTTTCGACTGCTTATCGGTACTGGTAAAAATACATTTATATCCTTTTATCACCGCGGCAATGGCTAGCCCCATACCCGTGTTGCCTGATGTGCCCTCGATGATGGTACCGCCGGGTTTAAGCTTGCCGCTTTTTTCGGCATCCTCGATCATTTTGAGCGCCATTCGATCCTTAATGGAATTACCCGGGTTGGTGGTCTCGATCTTAGCCAAAACTGTAGCTTTGATATCCTTAGTTACCTTATTCAGCTGTACCATTGGCGTGTTGCCGATGGTTTCGAGTATGTTGTTGTACCACATGGGGCAAAATTAACCTTCTTTATTGATATATCTATGTGGGTGGTTGATTAAGTGAGTGGTTGATTGGGTTGATTAAGTTTTAGATATAAAAACGCTAACCACTCACTTAATCAACCCAATCCAACTTAATCAACTAAAAAATTAAATGCTTAACCGTCAACCCGTTATTGATGAGTTGCTTTAATGATTCGATACCTATTTTTAAGTGGGTTTCAACAAACTGGTCGGTAACAGCTGAATCGCTTTCGGCGGTTTTTACACCTTCTGGTATCATCGGCTGGTCGGACACCAGCAGCAGGGCGCCGGTTGGTATCTTGTTGGCGAAACCGGTTGTGAAAATCGTTGCTGTTTCCATGTCAATGGCCATTGCCCGCAAATCTTTGAGGTACTTTTTAAAATCCTTGTCGTGTTCCCAAACGCGGCGGTTGGTGGTATAGCAGGTGCCGGTAAAGTAATCCCGCCCAAATTCGCGGATGGTGGTTGAAATGGCCTTTTGCATAGCAAATGCGGGCAATGCCGGCACCTCCGAAGGCAGATAGTCATTTGAGGTACCCTCCCCTCTTATTCCGGCTATCGGCAATATCAAATCGCCGACATTGTTTTTCTTTTTCAATCCACCGCATTTCCCCAAAAAAATAACGGCTTTGGGGTTGATCGCGGTGAGCAGGTCCATTATGGTGGCCGCCATGGAGCTCCCCATCCCAAAATTGATGATCGTTATTCCATTGGCTGTAACGCTTGCCATGGGCTTATCTATGCCCAAAATCGGCGCGTTATCGTTCCATTGCGAAAATAGCTGGATGTATTTAGAAAAGTTGGTAAGGATAATGTAGTCGCCAAAATCAGCCAGCACACGGCCGGTGTACCGCGGCAGCCAGTTGGCTACGATCGCCTCTTTCGTTTTGAGGCCGGGCGTTACCGGGCTATGTACTTCCTTTATTTTTTTGCCCCCTTTTTCGGGCGAGTCTTTTTTTATGTCTAAGTGTTCGTTCATCGTTGTAAATTTAATCAGCTTCACTGCTTGCCTGGTGGTTATTTAGCATGTGAGGTGCTGAAACAAGTATCGGCATGACGTTCTATTTTTTAATTATACAACAAACCCCGGCGTGAGCCAGGGTTTTGCTTGTATTTAATATCAAATATAAGTATCTGACTTAACTTTTATATTAAGCGACCTTTAATTTTTTAAGATCGGATTTTTCAAATTTCTCGTGTGCGTAATCAAGCGTAACAGTCAATCGCTTCACATCCTTTTTGGACGGGAACTCAAACATCGCGTCAATCATGATCGCTTCACATATTGAACGCAGGCCGCGGGCGCCGAGTTTAAACTCTACAGCCTTGTCCACAATAAAATCAAGCACGTCTTCGTCAAATTCCAGTTTTACGCCTTCATATTCGAACAGCTTTTTATACTGCTTCAACAAGGAGTTTTTGGGCTCTGTTAAGATATTGTGCAATGCCTCCCTGTCCAGCGGATTCAGGTAGGTAAGTATCGGCAAACGGCCAATTAATTCGGGGATCAGGCCGAATGATTTTAAATCCTGCGGTGTAATATATTTATACAGGTTTTTCAAATCAACTTCGCCGTCATCGCGCTTCATTTTATAACCTACTGTTTGTGTACGTAAGCGGTTGGCGATCTTGCGCTCGATACCATCAAACGCGCCACCGCATATAAACAGGATGTTATTGGTATTTACGGTGATCATTTTTTGATCAGGGTGCTTACGTCCTCCCTGCGGTGGTACGTTTACCATGGTACCTTCGAGTATTTTAAGTAAAGCCTGCTGCACACCTTCACCCGAAACGTCGCGCGTGATGGAAGCGTTATCGCTTTTACGGGCGATCTTATCTACCTCATCGATGTATACAATCCCGCGTTCAGCGGTAGCAACATCATAATCCGCTGATTGCAGAAGTCGGGTTAAAATACTTTCCACGTCTTCTCCAACATAACCGGCTTCGGTTAGCACAGTGGCATCGCAGATGCAAAAAGGTACGTTTAATATTTTAGCAAGCGTTTTTGCCAGCAGGGTTTTGCCTGTACCGGTTTCGCCCACCATAATGATGTTTGACTTCTCAATCTCCACCTCATCTTTATCGATGCGCTGGCCTAGCCGCTTGTAGTGATTATAAACTGCAACAGCTAAAATCTTTTTCGCGTCGTCCTGACCTATCACGTACTGGTCGAGGTGACTTTTTATTTCGGCAGGCTTCAACATAGCAGGAGCAGACGGCGAGGACTTTACCTTGCGCACTTTTAACTCCTCTGCCAATATTTCATTGGCCTGGTTAACACATTTATCACAAATATGGGCATCCAGCCCTGCTATAAGCATCAGCGAATCCTGTTTACCTGCCCCACAAAACGAACATCTGATCTCTTTGCTGTTCTTATTCATTTGTCTTGTTTCTCAAATTTAGTAAAAAAAGTCCGAAAGTCCAAAATCCCTGATATTGGAATCCCGGACTTTCCGGCTCAAGCATTATTTTTTAGGATTATTTCCGCGTAAAATCTCATCAACCATTCCAAATTCCTTCGCTTCTTCGGCAATCATCCAGTGGTCACGGTCGGATGCGTCCCATACTTTTTCATATGATGTGCCACTGTGATCAGCTATGATCTGGTACAATTCTTTTTTCAATTTTGTGATCTCGTGATACGTGATCTCAATATCAGATTGCTGGCCCTGCGCACCGCCCGATGGCTGATGGATCATTACCCTCGCATGGGGTAATGCCGCCCTTTTTCCATTGGTACCTGCGCATAATAACACAGCAGCCATTGATGCGGCCATACCGGTACAGATGGTGGCTACGTCGTTTGATATAAATTGCATCGTATCATAGATACCTAAACCGGCATAAACAGAGCCTCCAGGTGAATTAATGTATATCTGGATGTCGCGTTTGTTATCTGCCGACTGTAAGAACAGCAATTGGGCTTGAATAATGTTTGCAATATTTTCATAAATCGCATCGCCAAGGAAAATGATGCGGTCCATCATCAGCCTCGAAAACACATCCATTTGTGCTACGTTCAACTGGCGTTCTTCAATAATATAAGGGGTCATACCGGTTGGCAGCTTTGTCCTGTCGATACCTGCGATAAATTTATCTACATAAATGCTGTTTATACGGTGATGTTTAACAGCGTATTTCCGGAATTCATTTTTATCAATATTGCTCATGCTTTTTGGTGTGTTAAGCTGCGGGGTTTAATCGCGATAAATATAGTTTTTTACTTCAATGCTTTTTATTGAATAAAGTTTGTTAAAAGTAAAATTATTTGGGAGGAAGTCAGTAAAGTCGGAAAGTCCGGAAGTAGAATAATTTGTCACCGCGAATGCAGAGCGGTTAGCACGACAACGAGATTGCCGCGCTGCGCTCGCAATGACATGAGGGGTGTGATGTTTAGTTTTTAAATAAAGTCTTTTCGGTCTTTACTGACTTTACTGACTAAAAATTTACTTCAACTTACTGAAGTCGGAAAACAATATTTCCTTTTTGTCTAAAGTAATTACACTCTGGATATAATCAAACACTTTCAAAGCTTTTACATCTTCGAAAATTTTGTTGGCATTCTCTTTATTCTGCAGATATTGTACAGTGTATTGCCCTAACTGCGCTTCGTCTATCCCCTGCGGGCTATACATCCTGAACTGCTGGTTCAAACGTTCCTTAGCTAATGCAAAAACTTCCTCATATTTTATTTCGAGGTTATTTTCTTTAACTATCTTGTTTTCTATCAGCGTCCACTTAAGGTTCTGAGCAAAATCTTTATAACCACCGCTTAATTCCTCTTCCGTCAACTTTTCGTTCGTGGCTTTTAACCAGCGTTTTAAAAACTCATCAGGCAGCTCAAACTGAACTTTGTCTAACCCGTACTGGTAAATGTCGTCCTGCAGTTTGCGTTCGGCATCCTGCACCATCATCGCTTCCAGCTCTTCGGTAATTTTAGCCCTGAACTCCGCTTCGGTGGTTACTGTACCTTCACCAAATAATTTGTCAAAGAACTCCTGGTTCAAATCACTTTCTTCCAAACGGTTAACATTTTTAACCTTCAGGCTGAATTTTGATTTTAAATCAGCTGCTGTTTCTTCGTCGATCTTTAATAATCCGGCAACCTTCGCCGCGTCGTTATTAAAAGCTTTCTGAATATCCAGCACTACCTCGTCGTCTTTTTTAAGGCCGATCAAAGAAGCTTTTATCTTCTTATCCTCAACCTGGTCCAAACGTACCGACGCGGTATTGGTTATCCCGTCCTCAAAAACAGAACCATCGGGCGAAAGCTGAGTTAATTCGGCGTAAAGTACATCATCGTCTGCCGATACGTCAGGGTTTGTCATTTTGCCATAGCTGCGGCGGATATTCTTGATCCGCGAAGCCAGTGTTTCATCATCAACCTTGATGATATATTTGGTAAGCTTATCTTTTGATGAAAAGTCGATATTAAACTCCGGCGCCAGGCCAACCTCATAGTTAAACTCGAAATTATCGGCAAAGTCCCAGTTGTATTCTTTTATATCTTCAACTTTCGGCAGGGGCTGGCCCAGTACCTCGAGCTTTTCGTCTTCAATATATTTGTTCAGAGTATCCGAAAGCATGTTGTTGATCTCGTCAACCAAAATGCTTTTGCCATACATTCTTTTAATGTGCGACGGCGGGACCATGCCCGGGCGGAAGCCGGCTATCTTGGCTTTTTTTGCTTGTTCTTTTATCGCCTTATCAACGCGTGGCTGATAATCTTCTGGGTTGATATTGATCTTTACAACTGCATTCAGGTTGTCTATTTTCTCCTGTGAAATATTCATCTTTTACCGGTATTTTAATCTTTATTTACATGAAAGCAGCCGTTTATCAATCAGCCCGCTTTTGGAGGGGCAAAGGTAGGGATTTTTTTGGAAGTTGGGAAGAGGTCAGTAAAGTCGGGAAAGTCGGGAAAGTCCGGAAAGTAAGTTTGGTTGGATCTTAACAAACGGAAATGCAGGGTTCTCTATCTCGGCTAAGCTCGGACGCTTGGCCGGCCGGGGGTACTCTAGTTTTCAACCTTGCCACCGACCAAAAAATCGATTTTATTTATTAAATACTTATCATGATCCTTTGCTAGATAGTATAAAGAATATGTATCCTGAAAATAGATATTGACTGGATCGTATTTTTTTTAAACATAGTTTTAATTTATTGAAGTCTTACTTGTGAAATTGTATAAACCCACACTCCCGCAAGCGTCCCGCTTGTGGCAAACACGCAGTTAATTGAGCAGAACAAGCCACGGCACATGGCCTCCACAAGCGGGACGCTTGCGGGAGCGGTGGTTATCACTCAGAATGACAAAAACCATTCTTTCGGACTCTACTGACTTTCCCGGCTTTACTGACTTCTTCCTAATTTATTTTCTCAACAGAAGATGCGCCCACTTTATCACTGCTAATACTTGGATTACCGCGGTATTTTACTTCGGAAGCGCCGGTAGAATGGATGCTCAATGAATGCAACACATTTACTTCGCTGTGGCCGACACCTGCAGTTTGGATTTCGCAATTGCCGACGATGAAGTCTAAGGCATTTACTTTTCCGCTGCCGCTTAAATCGATGTTATGCGAACTGGCCTGGCCCTTTAAATTTAACTCGGTGGCGCCGCTGCCATTGGTGGTAACATTTGCCGCGTTGAGATCCATGGTTATTTTGGTAGCGCCTGATAGCCTCAAATGCATATCCTGGGTAGTGATCTTACCGTCCGATTCAACCTCAATTCCGCCGGACGCTTTTACTTCTTCCAGGTGACGCACGCCGATATAAACGATTGTCTGGCCCGAATTGCAGACGTTTCTCCGGGTATAAATACGCAGTTTGCTGCCGGTTACCGTAGTTTTGATATATTTCATCAGGTTGTCGTCGGCCGTTACTTTCACCGAAAGGGAGCTATCCTGTTTCAGTATTACCTTAAAACCACCCGAAATATCGATGCGCGAAAAGTCGCTTACTTTACGGGTTTCTGATGCCTGGCTCCCGGAACCATGCACACAATTGAACATGCATGAGGAAAATCCAAAAAGGGCAATGCCTGCAAGCAATATAACGATGGATAAATGTTTAGTTTTCATTTTTGGTTTATTTGACTAAGGTGAAAGGATTTAAGTTACATCAAATATAAAAAAAGCTGACAGAACCTGCTAGCTTTTTTACCGGCCGGAATCCCGGTCCGAAGCCTTAAAATCCTACCTCTTCAACCATCGGACTTAAGACCAGAGACTCAGGACTTTTCGACTCAGAAAAGATCTGCCAGCGCCTCGATATCAACCTTATTGGCGGTTACCGGCTGGATTGGGGTTTTAGCAGCATGTTTTGCCACCAGGCTGGTTTGGTTTACGTTTTCGGGGTGGCTGCATTTTAAGTCGTATTGCTCTACAGTTCCGCTCAGGTTGGCTTTAGCCTGGTCGCTTACAATTATGTTGGCGCTGAAGGCATCAAGGTTTAATTTGGCTGATGCATTGTTGTGCAAGCTAACTTCCAGTTCAATCTTAGAAAGGTTGCCAAATGATCTTACTTCAGCATTATCGTAAGCGGCTATTGAACGAAGGTCGGCAGCGGTTACCCAAACAATTAATTTTTCGGCTTTGTATGATGAGATGCGCAATACGCCGTTTTTGCTTTGAACCAAAGCGCTTTCGCTGTAGTATTTGTTGTAAACCTTCACCTGGTCTTTTTGGCCATCTGAAACGTACAGTTCAACGTTGCCGTAAATTTCAATTTTGCTGATGGCGCTGATGTCGGTCAAAACGGTTACAGTCTCGTTTTTAACAGGGGCTGCCTGTGTTGTTGCTGCTATTCCAGTGCTTAATAAAAGGGCAGTAAATAATGTTATGATTTGAGTTTTCATGATTTGTAAGTTTTTATTTTTTGTTCTTAATGTCTTATTGTTTCAAATACACCAATATGACGTGTGCAGCTAAAATTCGTTACAGCAAAACGGCCTCTAATCGACGTATGAGGGGTTTTTATCGGTAGAGCGCGGGTAGGAGTCGGTGAAAAATCTGTGAAATGTTCATGGTAGCTCCGGAGATCTAGCTTCCCGGCCAGCCGCATGTGCTTCGACGGGGCTCAGCATGACACCCGCTCTTTGCTACGGTGTATTCCTGCATCGCAATATTTTCAAAAAACCTATCTTGCACCTGCAATTGTCACTATGGAATATGTTTTAGGCGTTGATATTGGTACGGGCAGCGTAAAAGCGGTGGCTGTAGATCTGCAATGCAGGTCGTTGGAGGTTTGCCAGCGGCATTATTCATTCAGTTCGCCAAAGCCTGGTTATCATGAGCAAGACGCCGAAGAAATTCTGGATGCTTTTATTGACAGCATCCGCGGGATCATTGAAAAAATCGGCAGCCAGCCGCTAGCTATCGGTTTGAGCAGCGCCATGCATAGTATTATTGCTGTCGACGAAACGGCCAAAGCCCTCGCGCCTATGATCACGTGGGCCGACAACAGGAGCTCGGACATTGCAGTAGCATTGCGGGCCACTGCGCGCGGACTGGACATTTATAAGGCAACGGGTACACCGCTGCATGCCATGTCGCCGCTGTGCAAGATCATCTGGATACGTGAAAACGACCCGGCGCTGTTTAATAAAACTTTCAAGTTTATCTCGATAAAGGAATATATCTGGCATAAATTGTTTAATGAATTTACGATCGATCATTCCGGTGCATCCTGTACCGGTTTGTTTGATATCAATAAGCTTTGCTGGTACCCCGATGCCCTCAAGTTGGCCGGGATAAATTCTGATTCACTTTCCTCCCCTGTGCCAACTGATTATACTAAGATCTATTATGATGCTATGAAGGATTCGTGGCTTAACTTTCTTAAACCGGGCATCCCATTTATTATTGGCGCGAGCGACGGTTGTTTGGCCAACCTCGGCAGCATGGCCGATAAGCCCGGCGTTGCGGCCATTACTATCGGTACCAGCGGCGCGGTAAGAGTTGCCAGCAGCAAACCCCTGCCAAATGAACAGGCCATGACTTTTAGCTACATCCTCGATAAGCAAACATTTATTTGCGGCGGGCCGATAAACAACGGAGGCATTGCCATGCGGTGGTGGCTCAAAAATATGAACCAGGGCACGACAGATGATGATTTTACCCAACTGTTTGAACAAATTGCAAGTATCCCGCCGGGAAGTGAAGGACTGCTTTTTTTGCCCTACCTTACCGGTGAGCGCGCGCCCGTGTGGGACAGCGAAAGCTGCGGGACTTTTTTTGGCATTAAGCTGCTGCATACGCAGGCCCATTTTTCGCGGGCTGTTTTAGAAGGGATATGTTACGCGCTAAACGATGTACTGGATGCCGTGCAGCAAAATGCCGAACCAATTATACAAATAAATGTCAGCGGCGGGTTTGTGAAATCGGAACTATGGGTGCAAACATTGGCTGATGTTACCGGAAAAAAACTGATTATTATGCAGAGCGAAGATGCCTCGGCTATAGGGGCCGCGTTTATGGCCCTAAAACATACCGGGAATATTAGCGAGTATCCATCCGGCGACGCAGCTGATCTTAAAATCTTTATGTCTAACCCTGCAACCGCCGCCGTTTACAAAAAGAATTTTGCTGTTTATAAACGGCTTTACCCGGCGTTGAAGGATGTTATGTGGGGATGACACCCTTGCTATAGTCAGAATGGCACCCTTGCTTTTATATAAATTCAGCAAACAAAAAAAGCCACCTGCATGAACAGATAGCTTCCGTGATATATATTGAACCTTTGCAAAAGTCGGATTAAATGCCGGCTATATCCTGATCTTTATCGGCAACAGGCTTGTTTGTGGTTTTTTCAGTCAGGTGAACGGCTGTAAAATTGTAATTGTTTACGCTTGTTGCCTTGTCGCGATTTACGTTAAGCTCGTTAGCGGTGCCGGTCAGGTCAGCTTTTGCGCGGTCGGTAAGCGTTACGTTGGCGTTGAACGCGTCTAAATTTAATTTGGCCGAAGCGTTATTGTGAAGATCAACATCCAGTTCGATTTTTGAAAGGCTGCCAAATGACTTTACATCCGCATTGTCATAAGCCGAAATAGCACGCAGGTCGGCAGCGGTAACCCATACCACCAATTTATCCACGGTGTATGATGAAATACGCAATACACCGTTCTTGCTTTGTACCAAAGCGCTTTCGGAATAGTAGTGGTTGTAAACTTTTACCTGATCGGCAGTACCATCGGAAACATACAGTTCCACGTTGCCATAAATTTCAATTTTATTGATGCGACTTACATCGTTTAAGATGATATAGTTGCTGTTGTTTATTGTAGCTGCAGAAGCCGATTTTGTTACTGCTGAACTTATTACCAGAAATGCGATTATAGAAAGAATTGTGGTTTTCATTTTATTAAATTTTTGATTTTCAACTAATTGTATTTTATAATTTTTAAATACAACGATAAGACGACACCTGATTTAAAACGTTACAGAACAAATTATAAAATAGATGAACGCCCTGTTTTCATCGGCAAAGGTGGGGTTTTTATCGGCGAAAATTAACATCTTAGTGTAATTATTACACTATTGAAATTAATACCTCTCCCCAAGGTACTCTGCGAGAGAGCTGCGGGGACAGAATGATACAGATGATTCCGCAAGTTGGATATCTTATTTTCTTAATCCAAAACCATCTCCTTATTTTCGGGGTTAATTTATAAACTTCAATACCATGCCCGAGTTACCCGATCTGCAGGCTTTCAGCCGTAACCTCACCAAATTATTCGGGGATAAAAAACTTGAAACCGTTGCCGTGCCGGTTCATCAAAAATTGAATGTGCCGGTAAAGGATCTGCAGGCTGCCATTGAAAAGCAAACACTCTCAAAAGTAACCCGGGTGGGAAAGGAACTGCATTTTGAGTTTGCGAACGGGCATATTCTTGGCTTGCACCTGATGCTGCACGGGCAGCTTCATCTTTTTGAAGGACATAACCCGCATAGGTTTACTATAGTAGAGCTGGTCTTTGAAAAAGACAAAGGACTAGCGCTGACCGATTTCCAGAAGGCAGCCACGCCAACGCTCGATCCCAAACCTTCTGATGTTCCGGACGCGCCGGAAGCCGGCTTTGATTACCTGAAGAAAAAACTAGCCTCAACCCGCACAGCCGTAAAAACAGTGCTGATGAATCAGAAAATAGTGCGTGGTATTGGCAATGCTTACGCGGACGAGATATTATACGACGCCGGTATTTCCCCGTTCTCTGTTTCTAATAAAATTCCCGAAACGGCAGTAAAAAAGCTGGTGAAATCTATTTCGTCCGTTTTAGAGAACGCTGAGGAAAAAATACTTGAACATAACCCCCAGGTTATTAGCGGCGAATACAGGGATTTTTTACAGGTGCACCTGCCTAAAAAGAAAGAAACACCGCATGGTGAGACGATTCATCAAAAGCCCGTGGGCTCACGAAAAACATATTACACCGATAAACAGGAATTGTTTACTTAAACCGGAAGGCATAGCCCGGCCGGAAACGATTGCGTAAATAATAGTTGACTAAAACTTGCCAAACACTTACAGCAATTTTACTTTTGACAAGATCGGATTAATAGGTCGGTTAAGATTGCGATTGTATAAACCTGTGTTAAAACTATCCCGAACCATTGAAAACGGTTAACTTGTATTTATGAAAAGCTTTTTAGACAGGAATTTTTTATTGAAGGGCAGCGTTGCCGAACGTTTATATTATGATTACGCTGCTGATATGCCGATCATCGACTACCATTGCCACCTCCCCCCCGATCAGATAGCAGGCAATATCCACTTTAAAAACCTGACCGATATATGGCTCAAAGGCGACCATTATAAATGGCGGGCTCTGCGCGCCAACGGTGTAAACGAGGATTATATTACCGGCTCAAAATCCGATTGGGAAAAGTTTGAAAAATGGGCAGAGACTGTTCCCTATACCTTGCGTAATCCGCTATACCATTGGACACACCTGGAGTTGCAGCGTTATTTTGATATAGATAAACTACTGTCGCCGAAAACAGCCAGGGAAATCTATGACGAGTGTACCCAAAAACTGCAGACGCCTGAATACCGCGTGCAAAATATCATTACAAAAATGAATGTTGAAGTGATTTGCACCACTGACGACCCTATTGACAACCTTGAACATCACCAGAAAATAAGTGAAAGCAACTGGAAGGTTAAGGTTTATCCGGCCTTCCGGCCGGATAGAGCCATGAACGCCGGTGACGCCAAAGCCCTGAATGAATATATCAACCAGCTGGAAAGTGTGAGTAATACAACTATCGTAGATTACGCTGGTTATTTAACGGCATTAAAAAAGCGCCACGACTACTTTGCGGCAAACAACTGTTCGGTATCCGACCACGGGCTGGAGCATCTGTATGCAGAGGATTACACAGAGCAAGAAATTAAGAAAATATTCGATAAGATCCGTTTAGGTAAGGATCTGCAGCCTATTGAAGTGTTAAAATTCAAGTCGGCTATGTTGTATGAGTTTGCGTTGATGGATCATGAAAAGGGCTGGGTTCAGCAATTTCATATCGGCGCACTACGGAATAACAACGCCCGGGCCTTCAGGGAAACCGGGCCGGATACCGGTTATGATTCGATCGGCGATTTTAGCCAGGGCCTGGCCTTGTCAAAATTTTTAAACCGGCTCGATAACACCAATCAATTGGCTAAAACGATAATTTATAACCTTAACCCGGCAGATAATGAGTTGATCGCGACGATGGCCGGTAATTTTAACGATGGCACCGTTGCCGGTAAAATACAGTTTGGCTCGGCTTGGTGGTTCCTTGATCAGAAGGAAGGGATGACTAAACAATTGAACACCTTATCGAGCATGGGGCTGGTAAGTAAACAGGTAGGTATGTTAACCGATTCGCGCAGCTTTTTATCGTACCCGCGCCACGAATATTTCAGGCGGTTGCTTTGTAATCTTTTTGGTGAAGATATTGAAAACGGCGAACTACCCAATGACATCGAATGGACGGGAAAGATCATCCGGGATATATGTTATCATAATGCCCGTGATTATTTTAAATTTAAAATGTAATGAATTCACTTAAAGCCGGCATTGGCACCGTACTTTCATTTGGTGAATTATTGTTGCGGATATGTCCCGATTCAACAGGTCAATGGCTCAATGACAATACATTGCCTTTTTATGTTGGCGGCGCCGAATTGAATGTTGCAACGGCGCTGGCGCTATGGGGCCTGCCTTCAAAATATTTTACGGCGGTGCCGGATAATGGCCTCTCGCGGCAAATATT
>JAQBOH010000125.1 GCA_028288125.1 Mucilaginibacter sp. | reverse complement strand
TAAACCCATAGGCGAGGGTGAGTAAGCTGTCCCTGCGCGAGAAAAGGAATATAAATGATACAGCATGCTATGCACATCCTGCTGCGCCTGCGGGTCGCCTTCGATTTTTATATCGCTTTTCCAGAGTTCGTCCCAGGCCTGTTGATGGTATTGGATCAGGCGGTCCCGCCCTTCCAGTTTGGCAAACATGGTTAACCGTTCGGCCTGGTTCAGCGGATCAGCGTCATGCGCCGATGTTACGGACGAGCCGGCGACAGCGTAATGGTAAGTTTGCCCCGCCCCGATTGACTTGCTGAATTTCATCAGGTGCATATTATTGTCCCACATTTCATGTATAACCCGCGGCTCTTGCGTATGCGGCTCGTTAAATAAAAATGTATTCGATGCGCACAGCTGCAGTTTGCCGGTAGGGCTTTTTGCCGTTGATGTTAGCAGGCTTATGGTTACGTGCGGCCTGTCAATTTCATTATAGTAATTCTGCACCTCTTTTAGCGCGTCCGGCGCTTCCATCACACTAGCCGCCGTAATGTTTATAGTTTTTTTGGCTGTTACGGAAATATCCATCAAAACAGTAAAGGGCAACTGTCGTAACGAATAGTAGGTGTATTTTACCGACGCTTCGCTGCCATAATCAAAAGTTGTGGTAAGGGCAGCGTGCTGCATATCCAGCTCCTGTTTAAAATTGGTGATGTTTTTGGCATCTATCCGCCTGCCGTTTATCTCAAGGTACATATTGAGCAGGTTGAAACTGTTGAGGAAATTGCTTACGCGCCCCCTGCCATACAGATCATAAACGCCAGCCAGCACCACATTCTTTACTTTGAAAGGCTCTGGCGATGATACAATACCGATCATTCCGTTAGCCACTGTAACGCCATAATAATTGGCAGGATCAATTTTGTCGGCCTTTATTATCCATTGATCCTGCGCCCCGGCCGTGGTGAAACAAAACAATATCAATCCCGGCAACAATGCATATAGCTTATTCATGGTTAGTTGGTTTAAAAAATTCAGCTTGTTTATTATTAAAAGCAACGGCGTAAATAACTCCCTTTGCTGTTTTTATCGCTTTAATATCCCTTACTTCCCCTCTCAATAAAAACCCCGCGGAAATTGGCGACAGCGCCTTAAAATTCCCTCCCTTATCCAAAATCAACACGTCGCCAAAATCCCCGTCGTACCGGCCCTCATAAGGCAGCACGCCCGAAAAATTGCCCCCTGCCAATATTCCTTTATTTTGCCCCAATAAGGCCGCAAAGCCAAAAAGCGGCGAAGTTTGCGCGGATGCAGGCAAGGCCTTAAATTCAAAATTGCCCTGGCCCTTATTATAAAATACACCGGACGCGAATGAATTAGCCAGCAAAGGTTTACTGCTTAGCGAATCGCCAAAAATTTGGTTAACGGTTTTACCTGCAAAATCACGGTAGTATAAAAACTTCTTTTTGATCAGCGGGATTTGCTTTTCAATATCGCCCTTGCCTAAAAACGTATAGTCTTTGCGGCCGATACTATAGGTCAATATAGGGTCTACAGTTCCGTTTTTATCAACATCCGATAAAAATAGCTTTACAGGATTGTCGGCATCCGGCCTTAATTTTGAGTTCAAACCGTAATTGCCCGCAACAATATCCACTTTTCCGTCGCCATCCACATCCGCAAGCATAATTCTTTGCCACCAGCCGGATAATTTATCCATTGCGGCATTATGCATCGCGACGAATTTTCCTTTTCTATTCATAAATATTTTAACTGGCATCCATTCTCCGGCAACAACCAGGTCGGGCCAGCCATCATTATCCAGATCGGCAAACGAGGCGGAGCGGAGCATGCCTGCGTATTTTAGTTCATCGGGGATTGGGCTTTGGCGATAGTGGCCGCGGCCATCATTCATCAGCAGATATGATTCAGGTATTTTGCCAAATGCAAAGGCATCCGGCGCGCCCCCAACAAAAATATCCGGGTAACCGTCGTGGTTGATATCGGCGACAGCGACTGCGGATTTATTACGTTTAATTGCCGGGATATCGGTTGACCGTGTAAAATGGCCTTTCCCATCATTAATATACAAATGGTCGGCAAGCGCATCTGAACCATCCGGCAGTTCATTGCCGCCGCTTACGACATATAAGTCCGGAGCCCCATCATGATTTACATCGAGAAAAACCGCATCCACGCCTTCACTTTCGGCGTCCTTTACAAAATCAGGCTGAATCGTAACTTTAAAATGCCCGTCAGGCGTTTGAAGAAACAACGTCCCTGGCTGGCGCCCGCCGCCGCATATATAAAAATCATCCAGCCCATCATGATTCACATCCGCGACCGCTATCCTGGGCCCTTCGGCCGAAAGCATGTGCGGAATAAGCGGCTGCTGGTTAAAATCCACAAAATCATTTTCCTGGTGCTTCCAGGTTAGATTTACCTCATTGGTGATATTCTTTAAAACAGGCGCAGCCGGCGGGAAAAACCGGTTATAAACAAACCGGCCGCCGGCATTCCTTTGGTCGGCAGCCAATAGCCTATCGCCTTTTATATTCCTGATGACCTGGTAAGTTTGGTTTGGCCACACGATCAACAAACTATCAATTTTTCCCCGGTCATTTAACCCAAAGTGTAGTTTCGGCTCAACGGAAGATTGAAATCCGCGGGTTAGCATAAGCTGTTCATACTGCATTTGCTTGCCACAAAAAACATAAGCTTTTGCGCCTACCCCAAAACGGTTATCCTGCCGGCCGGTAAATTTTATGCTGAGAAAATGCTTGTCTTTTGACAGATTTTTGTAAATACAGGCTACATGATTGATATTATTAGTCACCAGGTCCAAATGGCCGCTATTATTCAGGTCGGCATAGGCCGCCCCGTTTGACAGCATGCTGTCACGTATACCCCACAAAGCACTTTTGTCAACAAATTTTTCACTTTTTGTGCCTTTGAACACATAGCTATGCATTTCGCCGGCGGGCATCTTATCGATAGCGATATCGTCCATTCCATACCCGGTGAGACGTTTTTGTACTGTAAAGTTGGATATAAAGCTGATATAGTCCATATTGGTAGGACGGCGTTTTATCCCATTTGCTATAAAAAGATCCTTTATACCGTCATTATCAAAATCGGCAAGCAAGGGGCTCCAGCTCCAGTCGGTAGCTGCAATGCCATCCATCAAACCAACCTCGCTGAACGCTTCGCCATTGCCGAGATTTTTTTGCAGGCAGTTGCGCGAGTATTGGTATTGAAAGCCGCCATTTACAATTTTCTGTTTGTACTGGTCGTAGGACTCATCGCCCATATACGTTTTCAGGATGGATTCGTCAGCAGGCAGCATGTCCGCCGTCACAATATCCAATTGACCGTCATTATTAAAATCCGCTATATCGTTACCCATACTAAACCGGCTGTAGTGGCTAAAATGCTTCGCGCCGGCTTCGGTAAAAGTGCCATTGTGGTTATTGATGTAGTAATAATCGTTCTCGTGAAAATCATTGCCGACATAAATATCATCCCACCCGTCATTGTTCAAATCACCGATTGCCAGGCCGAGGCCATAACCCAGCGCGCTGCTGTAAATACCGGATTTTTGCGTTACATCAACAAAGTGCCCATTGCTGTTTAAAAATAACCTGCTGCCCGCCTGCTTATTGTTTTTCCTCCGCAGGCTGGTGTCGCCGTAGGTATCAATCGAATGATGAGATTGGTTCATTAAAAAGCAATCCAGCCTGCCATCGTGGTTGTAATCAAAAAAGGCAGCCTGGGTGGAATAGCCCGAAAAATCCAGGCCGTATTCCGCCGACTTCTCGGTAAAAGTGCCATCGTGATTGTTGATATAAAGCATATTATGCCCCGTAAAACCGAGCTTACCCGCAACCGCGCATACATAAATGTCCAGGAAACCATCATTGTTAACATCGGCCATGGTTACCCCGGTGCACCAGTCAGCAATACCTGCTACGCCGGCCTTTTGTGTGATATCCTCAAATTGGTAGTTGCCTTTATTGAGGTAAAGTTTATTGCCGCCTTTTTTATTCGAAGTGAAATATATATCGGGTAAGCCGTCGTTATTAATATCGCCAATAGCAACCCCTCCTCCGTTATAAAAGTAGAGATAGTTTAAAATACCGGGCGGATCGTTGTCGTTTATTGTGTTGGTAAAACGAATGTTTGTTTGCAATGAATCGAGCAGCTGAAACATTACCGGCTCAGGAGCGTTTTTTTTACATGACGAGGAATAAGTTCCCGCAATGATCAACAGCAAAAAAACTTTATAGAAAACCAGCCTTTTACGGCCAGGTTTATGACGTATTATCATTCAATTTAAATCTTTCGGGGTATTCAGGTAGCGCGAAAAAATTAAAAATCCGCTTTTCCCCAAATTTCACATTGCTTTATTTCCGGCTTATTATTGATTGATAAATGTATTAAATAATAACGATCCCGGCAAGGTTCTGAACCTGAAAAGTCATTTTTTTTTGCATGCGAAAACTGTATAAAATATCGCTTAAAATCGCCCCGAGAGCGTTTTTTTATTTAGATTTACGGCCTGGCCAACCTGCAAACCCGGATGAAGAAATTTATTGTTTTAATACCGGTAATTGTGCTTTTGTCGATTGCCTTTTTCATCCCTGTTTCGCAACAACAAACCGTAGTAATCAAAGCATCTTTTTTCAACGTTTACAAGGAACTGGCAAGCGCCGGTAATTGGGAAAGATGGCGCCCGGATATCCGAAAGCCGCATCAAACCGATTCAACCAAAATCCTGGAAAAACAAAATGCCAATGAGTTTACATTAAACTTTTCAACTACCAGCTTGCAAGTGATCGTAAACGGCTATTCCTTCAACGTCCGCGAATATGCTACCGATGATGAACTGAATTATAATTACACGGTGATCCCTGAAAAATTGCCCAATTATACTTCTGTCGTTGTAACAGAAAAAGTAAGCCTGATACGATACCTTATTAATTTAGTCTCGGGCAAATCACTTGTGGAAACACACATTGCCGATCTTAAAAATTTTATGGAAGATGCCGACTTATACTATGGCTATAAAATTACCAGGAGAAAAGTAACAGATACCAATGTGGTTGTTTTGAGAAAAATGGTTTTATCAAAAAATAAATTCGACGAAGCTGCAAAAACGCTCATCGCTTTAAAACGATTCATAGATTCAAAAGGCCTGGAGCAAACCCAGCCGCTCATCGCACAATTTTTCACAAAATCCGGCGACTCCTCTGAAGTGAACGTTGGCATTCCTATTAATGGAAAAGTGGTCGCGCATGATCCGATCGCGTTTATGAGAATGCCCCAAACAGGCAGTCTTTATACCGTAAAATTTCGTGGAAAGTTTAAAGACAGGATGAAAGCATATGCAGCCTTACAGCGATATTTTAACGACCGGCAACTGGCTATGCCGCTTCCGCCCTTTGAAACTTATGTTGACGATAAGCTACCTCAAAATGAATCGGATATTATCAATATCCAAATCAATTTCACTACTTTTTAAGTTTCTTAAATACCTGCAAGGCATCATTATTGCGCGCTATCAATATTATGTTTCCGGTTTTGCCGCTGATTTCCCTGCTATCCCGGACTTCGCCCTTTATAAATATACCGCTGCTCGCAGGAGGGATATAATCAAATCCACGCGAGGCGTTTCCAAAAAATGTCACGCCATAACTGGCGTCGAAACGGCCAACTTCCGGCTTAACTCCGTAAAAATTTCCTCCGAGAAACAAATCATTTCTGCCATCGCCATTCATATCCGTTACTAAAATGCTGTAAACGGGCGATAGCTGGGCCCTTACAGGCAGCGGCTTCATGATAAAATGCCCCTTCCCGTTATTATAAAACACACAGGTTTGCGTTTGCTTAACTTCCAAAACGGACGCGTCCTTTAATTCATCGGGGGTAAATATTTCATCAATAGATTTGCCCGCGTAATCTTTATACCGCAGGAATTTCTTTTTAAGAACAGGTATTTGTTTTAACAGATCATCATGCAAATTAAAAGGATAGGCTTTGCCATCGGATTTATAATATACCGGTATACACTCTGTTTGGCCATTTTTATCAAAGTCGCTCACATACAACTGTGCAGGATGGTCCCTATCGGCTTTAATTTTAGAGTTAAGCCCGAAATTACCTGCAACCAGGTCGGGTTTTCCATCGCCATTTAAATCTGCCACGGTCAAACAATTCCACCATCCCGACGAATTTGGCACTTCGTATGATTTTTCAAGCTTTCCGTTTTCGTATTTCAATACGGTTAGGGGCATCCAGTCGCCGACAACAACCAGCTCATTTTTTCCATCTCCGTCAATATCCATCCATTGCGCATCAGTAACCATTCCAAGCTTGCCTAAAACCGGCGCCAAGCTTTGTGTAATATCGGTGTAATTACCACGGCCATCATTTTTTAGCAGCCGGCTTGCAGGGATAACGCCGTAAGATCCGGGCACGCTGCGCGCACCAATAAAAATATCGCCATTTTGGTGATTAACCCTCACACACGAGGCATTTACAGATACCTGCGGCCAATTGTTAAACCGGCGCGTAAAATTTCCTTTTCCATCGTTGATGTATAGCCTTGGCAATAAGCTGAGTGACCCTTCCTTTTCCTGGTTTCCACCCGATACCACAATCAGGTCCAGGTCGCCGTCGTGGTCTACATCATAAAACTCCGCCCCTATACCTTCAAAATCCTTATCGCGTTCAAATGCAAATTGCCTTTTTTGGATAAAGGCTCCGTTACTTTGCCGGATAAATAATTTGGCCGTATCTCCGGCAGCATTGCTCATAAAAAAATCGGGCAATCCGTCGCCATCCACATCGCCAACTGCAAGCTTGGGGCCTTCGGTGGAAAGCATTTTAGGGATCAGCCTTTCAACATCAAAGTCTTTAAAGTCGTTTTCCTTGTGATAAATGTTGCCCGATAATTGCCGGCTGGTTACATTCTCATAATACGCCTGCGCTTTTTTAGATGCCGGCCTGAACAACATATCGGCCTGTTTTTGATAAAGTGTAATTGCACTATTAGCGACGATATTTTTGATCAACTGCATTTTCATATCGGGCCATACTATACGCAGACTGTCAACCTTTTTGTTGTCGCCCAGCCCAAAATTCAATACCGGCTCAACACTGCTTTCAAAACCTCTTGTTGGCATTTGTTCAATAAGCTGCTGCATGCCTTTGGTATAAACTGTAACCTTCGCGCCTATTCCAAAAGTGTTCATACCGGCGCCCTTCAGGTTCACTTTGAGGTAATGGGCATGCGTTCGCTCGGATGTCATGTTCCTGTATATAAAAGCTTCTCCATTTTCATTGTTGACAACCAAATCCATGTCCCCATCGCCGTCAAGGTCGCCATAAGCGGCGCCATTGCTGAACGATGGTTTACCAAGGCCCAATTGTTCCGTCGCGTCTTTAAATTGAAGGTTTTTTTGGTTGATAAAACCGTAATTGGGAATAGGGCGCGACGGCATTTTATCAATCAGCTCTTTAAATTTAAATCCGCCCTTTTTTACGTGGTTCAATACTTCATCACTGCTGAAAAAAGTCAAAAAATCCTGGTCTGTAAGGTCTTTGCTGATGCCATTAGAAACAAAAATATCCTTCCATCCGTCGTTGTTAAAATCAAAGCAAAGCGCTCCCCAGCTCCAATCGGTAGCCTGAATGCCGGCATACTGCGCTATCTCGCTAAAAGTACCGTCGCCATTATTAAGCTGCAGGCAGTTAGCCGTAAACTGGTGATGAAAATCATTTTTCAGTTTGGCGTTATATACATCATAGTCATCGAATTTTGTGGTGGTTTTTAACCGGTAATCATTTTCGGGCAGCATATCCGTAGTAACCATATCCGGGTAACCATCGTTATTGATATCAGCCATATCCGACCCCATCGACGAGGTGCTCATATGGCCTATCGCTTCATCGCTCTTCTCTTTAAAAGTGCCGTTATGCTGGTTGGTGTACAGGTAATCGTGCTCAAAAAAATCATTGCTTACGTACATATCGTCCCAACCGCTGTTATTAAAATCGCCGGCAGCCACACCTAATCCAAACCCAATTTCACTGCCATAAATGCCTGCCTGCGCGCTCACGTCCACAAACTTTCCGTTATCATTCCGGTAAAGCCGGTGCCCTCCTTTAAGATCACGGATGTTACGCAGGTGACGGTCATAGCCGAAACTGCCAATTGCGCGATAGCTGTTATTCAATATAAAACAGTCCAGGTCGCCATCATGGTCGTAATCAAAAAATATAGCCTGGGTTGAAAGCCCCTTGTCTGATAAACCATATTTTTCAGCCTCTTCTTTAAATGTGCCGTCTTTTTGGTTAATAAACAATTCGTTTCCTTTTTCGCCTGTTTTTAAAGCGCCGCTATTGCAAACATAAATATCAAGCCAGCCATCGCCGTTAATATCCACCATGGTAACGCCGGTATGCCATTTGCCGGCACCTCCTAACCCAGCCTTTTCTGTTACATCCTCAAATTTCCAGTTACCCTTGTTAATGTAAAGCTTGTTACCGCCCTGGTTTGAAGTAAGAAATATATCCGGTTTGCCATCATTGTTTACATCGCCAATGGCTACTCCGCCGCCGTTGTAAAAGTTGCGGTAATTGAAAATATTGAAGTTGCCCAGATCGGTAACATTATTGCTGAATGTTATACCCGTTTTTGAAGATGGCATTAACTGGAACAAAGCATCCCTGGAGTCAAAGGGGCGGTTATTATTGTGGTTGCAGGAAGCAAGGAAAAGAGTAAGTGCAATAAAAACGGGCGTAATTTTCAGGATGCGCATATATAGTATTATCCCTATAAAAATAAGAAAACAGAGTAGCAATTGCTCACTACCCTGTTTAAAAAGTTGAAGGTCTTAAATTAATAACCCGGATTTTGTTTCAAATTTTTATTTGAATTTAACTCAGGTGAAGGTATCGGGAACAAAAAAGTATGTGTGTCGCCGTCGTCTCCCTTAGCCGGAGTACGAGCCCCTGTAAAGTAATGCGTACCAGTGGCTACCTGGAAGCGGATAAGGTCATTCCTTCTCCAGCCTTCCCACATTAATTCCCTGCTGCGCTCGTCTAACAAACTGGCCATAGTCAGGTCGGTAGGTATCCATGTGGTTGCGCCGGCACGTGCTCTTATTTTATTAACAGCGGTTAGGGCGGTTGCCGCATCGCCATTTTGCAGCGATGCTTCAGCCAGCATGAGATAAGCATCTGCCAAACGGAAAATAACCATGTCATTACTTTGGTTACCCGAAGTACCAGCCTGTGGTGTATATTTTATATTTCGTGCACCTGCCAAACGGAATGCATCTGTGGCCGACGATAAAGTTGTAATATTCGGGTCAAAAATCAAAGGCAAACCGGTCTGAGTATCTTTCAGCGGTGTCACTTTATCTGCAGCATACTGCTGGCCCACTAAAAACTGGTTCTTACGCACGTCAGCACCGGTAAACTTGTTTAAGACATCAGCTGTAGAGCAGAAGCCGTTCCACGGCTGGCCTGATAAACCAAACGACAGCTGCGACTGGTAATGCAGTGTTTGCATTTCCCAGTTATTACCGCCAATGTTTACGTTATCAAATGGCACCGCTAAAATGCTCTCTGTTGATGACCTGTCCGCCAGGGAAAAGTTGTCGAAATAATTACCATTCAAAGCATATTTATTTGAATTAATTACTTGGTTTACAGCAGCAATGGCTTTAGCCCATTGTGGTGTACCGGTATAAACCTGGGCATTCAAATACAATTTGGCTAACAACATATACCCTGCATACTGGGTAACCCGTCCATAAGTGGTCTTGTCAACAGTAGTTGATAACAAGGGTACATTCGTAGTCAGGTCACTTTCAAGAAAAGCGTATACCTCGGCCCGGGTCTTCTGGGTCACTTTGCTGGGATCAGTATTATAATCGGTTACCAAAGGTATGTTACCAAACATATCCATAAACTGGAAAATGAAATAGGCGCGCAATACCTTTAATTCTGCGTTAATCGAAGCGATATTCGACGGTTTGCTTGGAAGGCTGTTTAATATGTTCAGCGTAAAATTCACTTTTCCAATTCCGTTGTTTAAGTCGGCCCATCCGCCGTCCACAAAAACGTCCGGCTTAAATGAATGCAGCCATAATCCCTGCCATTGTCCGCCGTCATACCAGTCGTTTCCACGGGTTGGCACAATGATCTCGTCGGTCGTGATCTCGTTCATCTGGTTTACGTTACCATCAGGAATATTTTGCAGGGCTGTATATGCCGGTGCAATACCCGCTGCTATCTGGTCAGACGTTTGATAAAAATTACCGACCGGTTCAACACTGTAAGGCTTAAGAGTAAGCTTATTACAGGATTCAGTTATACTGCCCACCATTAACGTGGTGAAGGCAATAATTATGATTTTCTTTCTTTTCATCATTTTAGTATTTAAAATAATTATTATTTCAATGAAATATTTAAACCCAATACAAATGTCCTAACCCTTGGGTAATAAGCCTGACCGCCGTAGTTGGCATCAATAAAGGCTGTATTGTTTGAACCATTTAAATTGTTTCCGAATAAAATATTTCCTCCAGCTGAGTTTTCTGTTTTAATTTCAGGGTCAAGACCGCGGTATTTGGTGATCACAAATAAGTTATTTGATGAAACATACACACGCAGCGCACTTGCGAAACTTACGTTTTTAAAGGTGTAGGCCAGCGTAATGTTGTCCATACGCAGAAACGACGCGTTTTCTAACCATTTATCAGATGCCACCGGCGCGTCTTTAATACCGTTGGTCAACGCTTCCCTGGTAACGTTATTTCCCGGAAGCCTGGTTACTGTTTCAATGTCAAGCAATGTATTGTTAAAAACCTTTTGACCGTAAACACCTCTTAAAGCAAAGTTAAGGTTCCAGTTACCATAATCAAAACTATTGGTTATACCATAGTTAAATTTAGGGCTTGGGTCAATATAATGGCCCGGAGGGGAAGCAACCTGTGCAATCGTCTTTCCATCAAAAGTTTGGTTGCCGCTGGCATCTACGCCGGTATAATGCGGCAAAAAGAATACATCGGGGCTATAACCTGGCTTTAAGAATGTAATAGGGTTAGAGCTTAATCCGCGTCCCTGCGCATAGCCAACAGGTATCTGGTCAGAATTTAACTGGTATGTTTGCCCGGCAAAAGAGTATTGGCCGGCTAAGCTTGTAATGGTTGTTTTAATAAATGTAATCTGACCATTGGCGTTCCAGTTAAATTTAGATCCTTTTACAATTTGACCTGACAATGCCAGTTCAAAACCCTTATTAACCAATGTGCCTACGTTGGCAAGAATGGTCGGGTAAACAAACGGCGGAGTTGGAACGGTATAATCGTATAGTAAATGTGTAGTTTCATCATTAAAATAGTTCATGTTACCTGATAAACGGCCGTTGAACAATTCAAAATCCAAACCTATATTTTTACCGTGTCTTTCTTCCCACCTTAATAAAGGGTTAGCGTTTTGGTTTACCGAATAGCTTGAAAGATATTGACCGGTTGCCCCGTTATAAAAGTTATTGCCCGGCGCTACAGTTTCCAATGTCTTATAAACGCCTATCGCGTCCTCGTTACCTGTAACACCATATCCTGCCCGTATTTTGATATCAGAAATCCAGTCTACATTAGCGAATAAGTCCTTTTTCATCCTGTAAGCAACATTAAAGGATGGGAAATAACCTACCTGGTAAGCTGAACCAAACTTGGTGGATTTATCACGGCGTATAGTACCTGTTACATAAAAACGGTCGTCATAATTATAGAAAGCCCGTGCAAAGAAAGAAGTCAGGTAATATTCTTCCCGGTATGAACCAATGCTGTTATAGGTAGAGACGCCTGCGCCCAGGTTATTATCCAGTTGTGCGGGCACAAGATATTGCGCGCCCCTGGCTGCAAAGGCATCATACCTGAAATCGTTATACTCGTAAGCGCCTAACAGGCTGATCTTATGCTTGCCAAAACTCTTGTCGTAATTGATATGGATGTTTCCTTTATAGGAATCCTTGTTCTCGTTTGCCTGTCCTGCCCGGTTACGGTTGCCCTGATCTGCATAAGTCGGCTGAAATCCGCGGGTTTCAATGTCATTCCGGGATATCGAACCAAGAGCACCAATTTTTAATTCGGTTAAAATAGAATAATCGGCTGAACCATTCATCAGTGTCAGGTTTTCTTTGGCACGGTAAAATTCCGAGTTAATGTGCTCAACCGGGTTCTCCTGGTTAAAATCACTAAACTCATTATAACTGCCATCAGCATTTCTGATAGGATAAGTAGGCGGCGCATTAAACACATAGCTAAAGTTATTGTAATCAATAAACTTACGGTTTGTAGCTACATTTTGAATACCCAGGTGTATATCCAGCTTGTCGTTTAATGCTTTTTGTTCGGCATTGAAACGTAAACCGATTTGCTCTTTCCCGGTATTAATAACGGTACCATCCTGGTTTTGATAACTTAATGATGATATGTAGTTGAAGGTATTTGTTCCGCCTGAAATAGAAACCGAATGCCTTTGCTGATATGCCGTTTGGGTAATTGCTTTCTGCCAGTCGGTATTAGCGCCTTTATCGATACTGCCTAAGTTGCCAGCAGTAGTTGTGGCGCCATAAGCGCGCAACTGGGCGCCTGTAAGTAAATCATAATATTTACTTTGATTACTGGCGCCAACTAAACCGTCATAGGATACAGTTGTGCGGCCTGCCGAGCCTCTTTTGGTGGTAACAATAATAACGCCGTTTGCTCCCCGTGAGCCGTAGATGGCAGAAGCCGAAGCATCTTTTAATACGTCATACGACGCGATATCGCCCGGAGGGATGTTTTGAAACTGGTTTGGATCATCAAGGGCAATGCCATCCACCACAAATAATGGAGACAAACCGCCCGAAAGAGACGACTGACCACGTAAACGCACTGATGCATTCTGGTTAGGGTCGCCGCCGGGTTGCGTAATTGTCAAGCCCGCTACTTTACCTGCTAACTGATCAACCGGGTTGATTATAGCGCCCTGGTTAAAGTTTTTTGCCGATAAATTTTCTACTGCACCGGTTAGGTCTTTCTTTCTTTGGGACCCATATCCAACGCTTACAACCGTTACTTCGCTAAGCGATGTGCTGGAGGGGTCTAATGTTATATTTAAGGTTGAGCCTGTGATGGCAACCTCTTTCCGGTCGTAACCGATATAGGTTACAATTAGGGCTGTTGCCGATGCTGGCACGGATAACCTGAAGGCTCCGTTAACGTCGGTTACAGTACCTGCCGCGGTGCCTTTTGCTACGATTGAAACACCTGTGAGCGGCGAACCATCTTTTGAGTCGGTTACCTTGCCTGTAACTGCACTATTCTGGGCCATAACAGGCACTACAAAAAAGCAGAATAACGCAAAACAACTTACTTTAAGTAGAGTTTTAAAATACATAAAATTGGTTTTAAAGGTTTATTGGTTGAATAATTAATGTTAATTTATTTATAGCTGCTACCGGTTCAGCCGTGATACCGGCAATAGCATGGTCAGGGAGGCATTCCTCCTTCCTGATTTTTTTTGATACAAACATTCTTATACTTCGTCATTACTAAGAATTAGCCGTATAACAAATACAATGAAATAATTATCGCGAAATGAAATCCAATTAAACAGATTTTATTTAAGCATATTCTTGTACTTCGCCCGAAAAAAAACTTACTAGGTTATTGGTTATTGGTTTGGTTTATACAGGTTATAAACACATCTGATTTGATGTTATTAAATCTTTTTAAAGATAATTATAATACCTGATTACGTACAAATTAATAGAGATGTTATAATATTACCTATTTGTTTACTGAAAATTTAAGAAAAAAACAGGTCTATAAAAGATATATCGCTAATAATCAAGATTATATAAAAAACAGAGTGTTAAAAAGTATAAATATAATTTAACCCTTTTACGCACTGTTTTAACGTCACTATATGATTTTAACTTCTTAAAATGAGCCGGTTACCTATAAATTTAATATCTGTCAAATAAACAGTAATTAACGGCTTCAAATGGACTAACAGATAAAAGTTAAGATTTCCCCGGCAAATCGACGGCTTTTATAGCCATGATCTTATGATCGAACTGATCGCTTGATACAAGGGCCTTCGCTTTAATGCGCATCTTATAAACATATATGGTATTTACAGAATATTCCAGAATATTTGCAATGGTTTCATTATCGCTGATACCCAGGCGCATCAATGCAAATATCCTCAGATCAGTGTTTAACACTTCATGTTCTTTGGGCCATATCTGATCTTCGGGCTTTAGCATGGAATTAAAAGCAGTAATAAAATTTGGAAATATTTTCAAAAAAATATGATCGAAGGTGTAAAAAAGTGTTTCGCGTTCTTTCTTTATATTGATCTCGTTGACCGATAGTAAAATATCCTCGTATTTTTTTATCGATAGCTTACGCTCAACATTCCTTTTAAGTTTTTCGAGTTTTAATATATAGCCGGATATTACATTAAAAAAATACCCAATGTATTCCTCTTTAATATGCGTGTCTTCAATGAGCCTGTCGTTAATTTTACCGAGCTGTACGTTCTTCTCTTCGATAATTTTTTCTTTGGCCTTTAGTCTTTTTAACTGTATAAAAACAATAAATGATATTAATGTAACCAGTATGGCAACCGCTACGATGGAGAAAAAATAAATAAGAAACGCATTTTTTTCGTTCTCCATTTTATTTTTTTCATTCTCCATCAGGATAATTTTCCGCGCGGCAACAATAGGCAATACAGCTCCGATTTTTATCTTGCGCAGCCTTGCCCCGTAATATTGGGCATCGTTCATTGCCTGTTGTATAAATATATAAGCATCCTTAATATTTCCACCGGCATATAATTGTTCGCCCAATTTAAATATTGCAAGTGTTTCTTTGGTTGATGACCTGATATCATTTATGGCGCCTATTGTCAATAGGTTAGTCCGGATTTCGGCCTGGTCGAGTCCCCCATAAAAAAAGCTCAACCCGGTTGCCACCATAGCCCTCTGATGTGCCGTAAGGTTATAATGATTAAGCAATTTGCTATAGTATTGAGAAGGCTGGCTGATTTGGCCGATCCGTATTTGCCTGTCGCCAAGGCGCATCAGCCTGTCAAACGAATTGGGTTTCGCGATGGCGATAGCCGAATCTAAATATTTAATTGACGCCGCATTATCCGCCGGCGCATAATTATTATCGTTATTGTAGTCGGCCAGGTCAGAGAAAGCCCGCGCTTTCAGCGCATAATACTCCAGTTTCGCGCTATCATTTAAAAGGTGGGTGTTTATTTTATTTAAGCAATCAAAAGTTTCCTTAAACATTCCCGACGACAATAGGATAAAACCTAGCTTAATCCGGCTTTCGTATTGTTTTGGTACGTCGTTCGTCGCTTTGCTTATGGTAAGTAATTTCTGTGTATAAATATAAGCGGAGTCGAACTGATAACTTTTATATTCCTCGTACAATTTGCCGCAAATATCATATTGTGATTTGTAGTTATTTTTTGACGAGGCTTCTAATTTATCCTTTAAATTTTTTATGCGTACTTCCTTTTGATCGTCATAAAACTTTTTTCTGGTAAGCTCCCTTTTTAGTTCCGTTAAAAGACTATCCTTTTTTGCCGACGAAAAGGCCGTATAGCTAAAACAACCGAAGAAAAAAATTAGTAAAAAAACTTTCATGCGTTAACAGGTTTATCGAAGCTCACTAAGCTATACTTTTAAAATAATATTAAAAAACAATTTCATCAAGCAATTTTAATATAGTAGCGAGTATCAAGTAGCAAGACAGATTTTATAATAGCAGTAAGTCGCCAGCAGCAAGATTTTTTATATCCGATATTTGACGCCCTAATTTTTACTTGACTTAAAATTAGCAGCAAGTCGTTAGTATCAAATAGCAAGACAGATTTTTATCCGATATTTGACGCCCTAATTATACTTGATACTTGATACTACCTATAATTGATCAATATGAAAATGATTAAGCAAATTAAGGAGCACGCCGTTTGTCCATCCGAATCCGTCCTGTAACGGGTATTCACCGCCGCCAGCTTTTACGTCAGGATCCGTTACATTGTATTTTTCCATCAGCTTACCGGTATCATTATACACACCAATATTGGTTTTGATC
>JAQBOH010000123.1 GCA_028288125.1 Mucilaginibacter sp. | reverse complement strand
TATTTTGTAATCAAACTTCATTGTAATAAATTATTAGTTACCGATTAATATATCGCAATATATGACAAAATGCAAAAAGGAAGCGACTGTTAAAATAATTTATTCGCTAATAGAGATTATGAATATTTAGCATATTGAGATGATGGAGACCAACGAGGAGAGAGTTAAGGGATATAACGAGTGTCAGCATTTACCAATACTACTTTTGCCGGCAAAAATGATGGTAAAACGGCCTCTAAGCAGAAAACCGCACAAAATCCAACCAATAATTAATAAAAAAACCCCTCTATTTGATTAGAGAGGCTTTTGGAGTGATCCCGCTGGGATTCGAACCCAGGACCCCAACATTAAAAGTGTTATGCTCTACCAGCTGAGCTACGGAATCATCCTTAAACGCTTCCGTTTAAAGTGGTGCAAATATAGGAGTATTCCGTTTTGTGTGCAAGGCTTATTTATTTTTATTTTTGAGTCGGATTAAGCCTTTAATATTCAATATTTTACAGTTTCAGCATGCCGATTTTACCACCGTTCCCGGCAAATAAAACAAGCTTTCCGCGTTTTGCCTTCCGGCAAACGTTATAGCTAGTATCGTCAATTTTTTTCCAGGTTTTGCCGCCGTTAATAGTAATATTACTGCCAGGCGTGCCTGTAGAAACAAATATATCACTCAGGAGATGTTCAACACATGATTGGAAACCTGCAGGAGGATTGCCGGCCAAAATTACTCTCTCTCTACCGTGTTCGTTGTTATTATACCAATACACAGCCACAGAATCGGTTAGTTGATCCTTTTGATAATCACCACCGACAACAACAGTTCCGTCTCCGTTCGCTAATGAAAATGCACCTTGACTTGACTTGCCATGCACTAGCGCAAGATCGGTGGCTACCCATACGCCAGGTGCTATTTTATCATCTATTAAAATTAATAAGCGACTTCGGCTTCCACCTGTTGCTATGTTTATAATGTTGTTATCATCAACTCTCAGGCACGTTCCGCTTGCAGCAAATGCCGCTTCCCCGGGTAAGGCATCAGGCTGGCTTTTAAACGGGTTCCACGTATTACCACCGTCTTTGGTTTCCATCAATAAAAATTTATTATTAATCGGATCGCCGAGGATATACCCATGCTTCTTATCCGAAAAATCCATCGCATCAAAAAAGTAAGCGGCATCTGTGTTCTTGTATTTTACCTGCCAGTTTGCGCCGCCATCAACTGTTTTTAATATTAGAGCAGGTGTGCCCGAACTCATGATAACAGCTTCTTTATCTGAAAATGCTTCTATATCCCTGAAATCGGAATTTTCAAACCCTTTAACCCGCTGCCATGACCAGGTTTTGCCGCCATCCAGGGTAATGGCTATATGCCCTGTGCTGCCGCTTACCCAGGCCACATTATCATCAACCACGGACAACCCCCGGATGTTTGTTGGTTTTCCTTGCTGTAGTTGCACAACGCTTTGCGCATTTAAAGCTGTATTGAATAACAAAAAGCACAACAACCAGGCAAAGCATAGTGAACAAAGGTTTTTCATTTAATAGAAATAAGAATTGGTTAGTTTCCCCGAAATTAATTTTTGCACACTGAAGTTACAATAAATATTGTTTTATATTTATTGATAGCATTTGCATCGGAATTTATACTTAATGTATCCCATTGAAATGCAAAGTATTATTCATTTTTTTATTCAATGCTGATATCATGAGAAGTTCTGAACTGGATTTAAATAAGTACAATACGGATAAGTTAGAAAGCGGTTATCTTAAGAAATATGATCCCATTTTTGGACCTTTCGTCGAAAAAAAAATAAAACTCTTGGAGATAGGGGTGTTGAATGGTGCTTCATTGCTTCTTTGGCGGGATTATTTTCCATTAGGCGCAATTACAGGGATTGACATTAATGTTCCAAGCGACTGGCAAGCTACTGAACGCGTCCGTATTTTTGAAGGAAGCCAAAGTGACACTCAATTTTTGTCCAGGATTGCAAATGAAACAGCACCCGATGGTTTTGACATCATTATTGATGATGCATCTCATATAGGCTCATTAACAAAGGTGGCCTTTTGGCATTTATTTGATAATCATCTTAAACCTAACGGATTGTATGTCATTGAAGATTGGGGTACAGGGTATTGGGACGACTGGGATGACGGAAAAAGTTTAAATCTTGAATCATATACCAATAGTGAACCAGCAAAAAAAACCTTATGGAAAAAGATTGCGAGACGGTTGGGCTTGAATACAAAATCGCCATTACCATCACATGATTATGGGATGGTGGGCTTCATTAAACAATTGATAGACGAACAAGGAGCATCCGATGTCACAAAAAAAATTGACGATGTTAAATACAGGCGTACATCAAAGTTTGAAAATATGGTTATTACAGAAGGTATAGTCTTTATAAAAAAAGCCGGAGATATTCAGAGGAAAACAGAATAGCGCGAATTATTTAGCCCGCGTCCATGTTTCGGTACGCCCAAGTAACGATATGCCCACGTAACCCCTGATTTTCAGGTTAGTTCCGTCTACGGTCATTTTGCAACTGTATGTTTTGCCATTTTTGGGGTCGTAAATAGTACCGTCTTCGTATACATTATCGCCGTCAAACGTAAAGTCTTTTAATAATTCAAGTCCAAGCTCCTGGCGGGTGCGCAAACTTTTATCCGGATTTTTTTTATCGGTTTTTGGTTTGCCTGTTTCATCATTAGGATATTTTATCCAATCAAGCTTGCCAAAATATTTAGCCCCCTTTTTATAGATCAGAATTTGGTCCTCACCATTAGGGCTGGTCCATTTTCCAAGGATCACATCAGATTTTTGTGCCAGGGCGCCTAAACAGCAGGTTAGTGCTATAAGCACGCAGGTTAGTTTTTTTGACATTGTTTGCAAATTGGTTTTCTAAATTACGATTTACATCGTTTTTTGCCAAATGCAAACATGTTTTAATATTTATTCAATAGCATCATATACTTTAAAAATTTATATTTGCACCCTTGTTGGTGCCAATGTATTTGGCACTAAACAATGCCCGGATGGCGAAATTGGTAAACGTTGCGGTCTCAGAAGCCGTTGAGAATTGTCTCTTGAGAGTTCGAGTCTCTCTTCGGGCACATCCTTTTTGAGTAGTTGCAGGTTGTGAGTTGTAAGTTGCAAGTCTGCCAGAACAAGCATAGAACTCACAACTTATAACTCTAAAAAAGCCCGGGTGGCGAAATTGGTAGACGCACCATCTTGAGGGGGTGGCATTCGCAAGGATGTACGAGTTCGAATCTCGTTCCGGGCACTCCTCAACTAATTAAGCAACTGTTTTATACTCATTTTGGTAGTACCATTCAAGAATGGTGACACCGTCGCTCCGCGATAATTTGCCATTTGAGGCGATTTGCGCTACAAAAATTGAAAGATTATGCAAAAACGCGCTTTTTACATCGCCGGTCAATCCCTGTAAAACTTTTACTGCGCATACGGTAATTTGTTGCGGGTCAGTTAACGCGCCGCAGCTGTCGGCCAGCTTGAGCTCGATTAAGATAGCCGGTAATTTTGCACGGAGCCAGTTTTTTACCTGGTCGTCGATTTCGCCAGGGATAATTTCTTTGCACATCTTTTAAAAGCTCGTCCGCATTGCCGCCGGAGCCTACCATTGGCTTGTGGATCATCAGCAGTGCGTATTTACTCATCACAACGATTTTTCCGCCCATGGCCACAATCGATGCCGCCGAGGCGGCCAGCGCGTCGACGTAAGTTGTGACGTTGCCCGGATACTTTTTAAGCAAGTCATAGATAGCAATCGCATCAAATGCACTGCCGCCTACCGAACTGATATGTACCTCTAAGTCCTGCCCCGCCGCAGCTTCCAATTGCGATTGAATAAATGATGATGAGAGGCTGCCGGAGCCTATGCAATCTGTATCTGTATCGTATAAATATATTTTGTAGTTCATGGTTAGATTTGTTAGTTGAAAAATCTGAAAGACGGAAAGTCCGGAAGGCTAATGGCTTGAATTTGAATTTTAGGACTTAAGGAAATCAGTTCCTTAACTAAGGTAATGACTGGAACTTATTCAACTTAATACTCAGCTATACAAATATCGTGACTATTCTTTAAGGTGCTGGTGACTCGATTTTGTCAGCGATGCTATCTATGCTGATTGGCATAGTTCAAAGGTCGGAGTAATTGATTTTTGGTTTGGTGACAGTGTTTTGTCAGAATTATGATTTCACTGATTTCTTTTCAATTACCGATTGACGTTTCAAATATCGAAACAATTCTTTGACATGTTGGTGACAATACTTTGTCAGGACTATCACCTAAAATAAAAATGCAACCTTATACCAAATCGGCGATAACATATTGTAAGTCAACGATATATCTATTTTTTGGCAAAACGAATAATCAATTTATTATGCACTACGGCCAGGCAAGTATTACACGGCCAACTTTAATGAAACCTTTTCCCCGATACCAACGTAAAACCCCTGCTCATTATCATAGAGTATTTCTATTTTACTGATAACCAATTCATTATGATGAAAGAAGTTAGCCATGAAAGTCTTTCTATTTAACAGCCTGGTATTTGTTTTTTTCGTTTTTTGCAGTTTAAGCACCTTTGGCCAAACCAAGTATAACTGGACCGGGGCTACCAGTACAGACTGGAATACAGCATCAAACTGGAGCCCGGCTGCAGTTCCGGGCACATTGGATACAGCTAAGATAGGTGTTACCCCTTTTACCATAACGAGTAATTTTCCAAAGATTTCGGCCGGCGGCGCTTCCTCGGTGGGCTGTATCGTTTGGGGAACCGAGAATTATCTTACTATTTCGGTGGAGATTGATGCCCCTTTTACCGTAAATGGCGATATAGAAAACACATCGGCAGTTCCGGGAAACGGCAGTGTGAGCGCGTATGTATTTAACCTTTCGGGCACCGGCACTTTAAATGTACTGGGATCGTTAAATGTCGGATATGATGATGGCTTTTCTACCGGTACAGCCGGAAACAACAATACATTTACTTTTAACACTTCTATAAGCAACTTAAATGTAACGGGTAATATCAACCTAAACGCATTTCAGGGCAATACCCATCACAGGGGGTTTATCCCAACATTTAATATAACCGCCGGTACCGTATCGGCAAGCTCTGTTACTACATCTTTTTCAGTTAATGCTGCAAACACGCTTATAAGCGCGAATTTAACATTAGGAAACACCGGCGGAACACCGGCAGCAGCGCTAAAGCTAACAGGCGCGGCGGCATTGTCAACCCTATCACCATATATTGTCAATACGTTTACATTAAATAACCCAGGAACTACGGTTGAATATGCAGGCGCTTCGCAGACAGTATATACAGACGCGCCTATTACCGGGTTAAGTAACACGATTACATATAACAATATTAAATTTTCGGGTACCGGGGTAAAAACTGCATTATCCGGAAACTTATATGTCTCCGGCGATTTCACAAATACGATGGCAAATGATGCCAGTAACTATGTGTTATTAAGCGCGCCAACAGTTAATTTTAACGGAACGGCACAAAATTTATATGGCGGCAGCGGTAATGGAACCGCTTTTTATAATGTAATATTTGGCGGTTCAGGAACTAAAACCATGCAAAGCGGCCTATTTCAGCTTGCTAGTACCGGAATTTTAACAATGAGCGGCTCGTCGACAACCCTTGCAGCAGGAAGTGGCTTGTTCACACTAAAATCCGCTTCCACCAGCTCAGCCACCATTGCAGCGATTGCATCGGGGTGCACAATTACGGGAAATGTAAATATAGAGCGTTACCTGAGCGGGGGCAGCAATGCCTACCGGGGATATAAGCTTCTGTCTTCACCGGTATATACCGCCAGGGTGGGCGCAAACTATTATTTTGATC